>CAZLKF010000017.1:0-4747 GCA_964560085.1 uncultured Muribaculaceae bacterium | reverse complement strand
TCATAAAATGTACTTATTAAAAAGTGGTGCGGTTGAGATTTCAAATAAAAAAATAAGGCGTTTAGCCTTATTTTTAGTTGTACATTTTTTTATTTAAATCTAGTCCTTTTAATTCTAGCTTAATAATTATTTTTCTTATTTCATGATCATTAAATTTTAGTGTTTTTAAATCGTTTCTTTTTAAAATCCATAAATCCTTAATTAATAAAATACCATTAGCGGTTAATTTGTTAAAAATTTCGGATTCTAAGTTAAGAACTTTAATTTTATCGTCTAACATTAACATAATTTCAATACTTCACTTACAAAATATTTTTTTGCCTCTTCATAGGTTAAACCAAGAACAATAGAAAGTTCATTGTATAAATACTTTTCTGCTTGATCAAAATAAAAAATGTCTTTATCACTAGCTTTTTTCTTAAGATTTGTTCTTTCTTTATTACGTAAATAAGTAGTTTTAATGATTTTTATTAAATCTTCATGATTATCGGTTGTTAATAAGTTTTTATATTCTTGCTCGAGATTTTTGGCTTCACTTTCTATGATGTTAATAGAAGACGCTCTTTTTATTAATGACTTAATTTCCGCCTTGTTGATAAGAGGTCTTAAACAACCACTTCGATTGGATATTGGAACACTTATTTTTAAACTAGTGTCTTCAATTGGTATTAGGATGTAGTAATCTTCACCATTGATAAGGTTTTTCTTGATTTCTACAATTTTGCAAACTTTTCTTTTGTAAATAATGTGTTCGTTTTCTTTAAACATTTTAAGACCTCCCTTTACAAATAATTTAAGATTTAAAACGATATTTATATATATATTATAGCATATTTTCGAGCTAAATGATACGAAAAAAAGCTTTAGAAACAAATAAAACCCATATTATGGGTTTTATTAATTACTTCGCCTTTTTGTAAAAATTATTGGATTTTCATCGTATATAATTGGCGAATCAATCATAGTTATTTCAAAGTTTTTTGGTAAACTTTCTTTAATTATTTGATAAATAAAATTGTAAAATCTGTGTTTTGAAGTTAGTTCTAAGTACTCCAAACCAATAGTTTTTGCAAAACATCCGCAGAATGACACAAAAAATTCTTTTTCGTTATTATTAGCACTTTCAATAATAACTTTTGTAGCTGCGCATGGTTTTATTCCGACAATCAATGAATAGCTTGAAACATCAAAAGATGAATCAAATATTTTAGTATAAGTTTTGATATTTCCAAAATCAGCATGAATTAGTGAAGGATCACAACAAGTTATAGTATTTGCTAAATGTTTTTCATCTACGATTTTTGCAAATGCTGGATAGTGTCCACAGCCAACTTCTAATATATCTTTATTTGAACCATAAATAGAAGTAATTAGCTCACTAATTTTTAAATAAATATTATCTTTATCTGCTAAAGAGTTAGTGGTTGCAAGTATTTGCAACAAAATTGGACTTAGAACCTGACTTTCATAAATACGTTCCAGAATAAATTTTTGTGTTTCTTGATCATAAAATTTTAGATTTTTATCTAAAAATTCTTGGATATTCATAAAATCACTCCGTTAGTTATCTAATATAAACTTTCAAATAAAATTTGTCAAGTTTAGCACTATATATTGACAAGTGCTAATAATGTGATAAAATAATTGTATTAGTATAATTAATAAGAAAAGAGGATATTATGAAAAAGAAAGAATTTAAAACAGAATCAAAGCGTATATTGGATTTAATGGTTAATTCAATTTATACTAATAAAGAAATATTTTTGCGTGAACTTCTAAGTAATGCGAGTGATGCGATTGATAAACTTTATTATCGTTCACTTACTGATGATCAAATAAAGGTTAATCGCGAAGATTTACATATTTTTATTGAAGTTGATCAAAAGGAGAGAATGTTAACAATTAAGGATACTGGTTGCGGAATGACTGAAGAAGAGTTAGAAAATAACTTAGGTGTTATTGCTGAATCAGGTTCTTTAAAATTTAAAGAAGAAAATAAAGAACAAAAAGATGTTGAAATCATTGGTCAATTTGGTGTTGGTTTTTATTCGGCTTTTATGGTAGCTAAAAAAATAGAAGTAATTAGTAAATCTGTTAACAATGATGCATATATCTGGGTAAGCGAAGGAGCAGATGGTTATACAATTACAAAAACAGAAAAAGAGGATTTGGGAACAATTATTAATCTATATCTAAAAGATGATACCGAAGATGAAAATTACAGTGATTATTTAACTGAACATAAAATAAGAGGTTTAGTCAAAAAATATAGTGATTATTTGAGATATCCAATCAAAATGGAAGTTACAAATAGTCGTTTAAAAGAAGGATCAGATAAAGATTATGAAGATGTTCAAGAAATCGAAACATTGAATAGTATGATTCCTTTATGGAAAAAAGATAAAAAAGAAATAACTGAAGATGAATATCACAATTTCTATAAAGACTTATTCTATGATTATGATAATCCATTAAAAGTAATTCATACAGCAGTCGAAGGATTGTGTACTTACAAATCAATTCTATTTATACCTTCTCATGCACCTTTTGATTACTATACGAAAGAATATAAGAAAGGCTTACAATTGTATACTAATGGAGTTTTAATAATGGATAAGTGTGAAGATCTATTACCTGACTATTATAGTTTTATTAAAGGGGTAGTGGATTCTGATGATCTATCACTTAATATTTCGCGTGAAACTTTACAAAATGATAAAAATGTAAAATTAATTGCAAAATCACTTGAAACAAAAATTCATAATGAATTAATTGCAATGTTGAATAACGATTTTGAAAATTACAAGAAATTCTTTAAAGTGTTTGGTAATCAAATTAAATACGGAATTTATAATATGTATGGTTTGAATAAAGATAAATTGGAAGATTTGGTAATATTTTATTCAGCAAATAAAAAAGATTTTATTACTTTAGATGAATATACAAAAAATATGGTGAAAGATCAAAATGATATTTATTATGCTTCAGGTGAAACTGTTGATAAAATTGATTTATTGCCACAAGTAGAGCAAGTTAAGAATAAAAATTATGATATCTTATATTTGACGGATTATGTTGATGAATTTGTTTTTCAAGCATTGCAAAAGCATAATGAAAAACCATTTAAAAATGTTACGGATGCTTCTCTAGATTTGGACACAAAAGAAGAAAAAGAAAAATTAGAAAAATTGAATAAAGATAATAAAGAATTGTTGACATTTTTACGTGAATCTCTAAATGATCAAGTAGTTGATGTAAAATTTACTAATAAACTTGCCAATCATCCTGTATGCTTAACAACTGAAGGAGAAATATCAGTTGAAATGCAAAAAGTTATAAATGCGATGCCAACCGACGAACATATTCATGCTAAAATGATATTAGAAATAAATAGTAAGCATAAAATTGTTGATAAAATTAAGGATTTATATGAAAGTAATTCCGAAGAATTAAAAAAATATATTAGTATCTTGTATGCACAAGCAAGATTAATAGAAGGGTTGCCAATTGAAAATCCAACTGAGATTAGCAATTTAATATGTGAACAATTATCAAAATAAGAATAGAAATATTCTTATTTTTATTTACAAAATATAAATAAAGTGATAATATATGTCATTAATGGAGGAATATATGAGAGTTGCATGTATAGGAAATATCACTTTTGATCACGTTTTGATTTGTGATACTTTTCCTAAAATCGGAACACGCACAGATTTTAAAAATGTGATTATGACACCGGGAGGACCAGCATCTAATGCGGCAGCTGTTGTTCGCAAGTTTGGAGTACCAACAGATATGTACGGACAAATAGGGGATGATGATTTAAAAAATAGTATTATTTCATGTTTTGAAAAAGAAAGAATTGGTACTCATCATATTCAAGTTTCAGAAAATTATAAAACACCAATTGGTTACGTTATTGATGCAAAAGGTGATCAAATGCGCACAATATTAGGCTACAAACATGAAAAGGATTTAGCCATTCCATATTCAGTAATGGATAAAAGTCCTGAATATGATAAAGGCTATGATGTTATTTTGACTGATGGCAAATATCCTGTTGAAACTTGCGAGTTGATAGCTCGTAATCAAGATGCAATAACTATAATTGATGCAGGACGCACCAAAACTGGCGTAATGGAATTGTGTGAATCGGGAGCAATCGATTACATTGTTTGCTCAGAAGAATTTGCTAATGAAGCTAGTGGTGCTAAAATTGACTTCGATAATCCTCAAACCTTAATCGAAGTATATGACAAGCTAGTAAGGCGTTTTCCAGGTAGTAAAATAGTAATTACACTTGGAAAATATGGATGTCTTTATGAAAACAATGGAATATACAAAAATGTTGAACCATATGTTAAACCTGAAAAAGCCTCAACTTTAGGAGCTGGTGACATATTTCATGGTGCTTTTGCCTTTGGAATTGCTATTGGATTAAATCTTGATGAAACAATTATACTTGCATCAGCAACATCTTCGTTGTCAACAACAAAAGATGGTGGTCGTAGTTCTATTCCGACTCTTGATGAAGTTGAAACACTTTTGAAGAGTGAAGAAAGTTTAAAGTTGAATAATATTACAGAATTTTCTAAACAACAAATAAATAAATATATTTTAAAAAGATGATTTTTGATGTGAACCCCATTTGGGAGATATTATAAAAAAGACAGTCTATTAAAAAGAGAAAATTATTTTTCTCTTTTTGTGTAAGTTTTTCTCTTTTTTTTAACTTTTGACTTTA
>CAZLKF010000016.1:0-8525 GCA_964560085.1 uncultured Muribaculaceae bacterium | reverse complement strand
GTGTCTCCTGAAGTGGACAAAACTTCGAAAGTCCCTTCCGTTCCCATTTCCATAATGGTTACGTCGAGCGTTCCGCCTCCGAGGTCGAATACCAATATTTTCTGCTCTTTTCCGACTTTGTCGATGCCGTAAGCAAGCGAAGCTGCCGTAGGTTCGTTTACGATTCTAAGTACATCCAAACCTGCAATTTTACCTGCATCTTTTGTTGCTTGTCTTTGAGCATCATTAAAATAAGCAGGAACTGTAATAACAGCTTTTGTCACTTTTTCGCCCAAATAATTTTCAGCTGTTTTCTTTAAATCTGCCAAAATCATAGCTGAAATTTCTTGTGGTGTATAATCCTTACCATTTACATGAACCTTTTCATTTGTTCCCATTTTTCTTTTAACAGAATAAACAACTTCTGGATTTGTAATCATTTGATTCTTTGCTTTTTGTCCAACGATTATCTCTCCATTTTTAAATGCTACTACTGAAGGAGTTGTTCTTTCTCCTTCGGCATTAGTGATGACTTTTGCTTCACCACCCTCATAAATACTTACGCAACTATTTGTTGTACCTAAATCAATACCTATTACTTTACTCATAATTTTTCACCTTTCCTTTACGCACTTACTTTAACCATTGCTGGTCTTATTACTTTGTCTTTTAGTAAATATCCTTTTTGTAAAACTTCTAATACATTACCGGCTTCAACACCTTCACGTACTTCTGTCATTACTGCTTGATGATAAGTTGGATCAAATGGTTTATTTGCTCCATCAATTGCTTTTACACCATATTTTTCTAATGTTGCAACTGTTGAACAATAAATCATTTTAACCCCACTTAAGAATTTAGAAACTTCATCAGTTAAATTATCATCATCTAATTTAATTGCTCGTTCTAAGTTATCAATCATCGGTAACATTTCTTTTACTAAATCTTCATTAGCATATTTTAGCAAACGTACAACTTCCTCATCTTTACGCTTGCGGTAATTTACTAACTCCGCTTTATCTCTTAAAGATTGTTCCTCTAATTCATCTATTTTTAGCATCGCTTTTTTTAATTTTTCTAAATGACGATCTTTTTTTTCTTTTTTAGATTCTTTTTTTGTTTTTTCGTCTTGACAGCCACAATTACATTCGGTATCGCAATTGCAAGATTCTTGATTACACTCACAATCTTTTTTTTCTTCATGACACTTGCAAGTATCATCACAATCTTCTACTTTATGGCCACAGCCACATTTACACATTTCTTCTTCGTTCATTCTATCCCTATCCTTCTATATTTTTTTTAATATAATCAAGTAATGTTACCACACGCTCATATTCCATACGTTTAGGTCCAATTAAAGCAATTGTACCTTCTTCACCATTAATAGAATATTTTGTTTTAATAACTGTTACGTCATCATCAAAATCATTTTCACTTCCAATATATATATTAATGCCAGAATCGTCTTCTTTTATGCTGTTGACAATGCTTTTATCATCAAATTTAGAAACAATTTCACGAATACGATCAGCATTGTTAAATTCTGGTTGCATAAGTATATTACTCGTACCTTTTACTTTAACTTCTGATTTTGTAAAATCACTAAATGCGTTGTAAAATGCATTGTATAGCACATCATGTTGAGTTATACATTCATTAATTACTGGTTTTATTTCATATTCCAATTTTACACTTACTTCATCAATAGGTGTTCCAATAATTAATTTATTAATTATATCAACTGTTTGCCTAATCTCACTCATATCAACATGATCATTGATGACAACATCACGATGTTCAACATGCCCTTTATCAGTTACAACTAAAGCTATTAAATGATTATCAGTAACTGGAACTACTTCGACTTTTGTTACTCGATTAGCACACGATTGCTTACCTAACACAACAGTAGTATAACTGGTTAGTTCACTAATAATTTCCATACTTCGTTCAATAGCATCAGATAATACTAATGTATTGTTTTTAAATATTGTCTGTAGTTTTAACATTTCTTCGCCTGTTAGTTCTTTTGGTTGCATAATGTTATCAACATAATAACGATAACCTTTTTCACTTGGGATCCTTCCTGATGAAGTATGGGTTTTTTCTATTAAGCCCAATTCTTCTAACTCGCCCATTTCATTTCTAACTGTTGCACTGGAACATTTTAGTTCATTACATATTCCTTTTGAACTGATTGGTCGTGCTGTTTTAATATAATCTTCAACAATTATTTTCAATAATTTTATTTGTCTTTGATTAATCATTTAATCACCTCTAGCACTCTAAATATCGAAATGCTAAATTCATTATACTATTATATGTTAGCACTGTCAAGATATGAGTGATAATTTTTATAATTTAAAAAAGATTGTTTACACAATCTTACTATTTGCTTTTGGGTTTTTGAAAATCACGACTTGGATTAGCATACCCAATTGCAGTTAATGCTTCTGCAGTTAAATCTGGAAGTCCATCATGACTTGGATTTGTATATTCAACATAATTTCTAATCGTATATAAAAGTCCTTTTGTATCGGCACCTTTAATAGACGCAAATTGATATATGCATTGAATGTTGCCACTTTCTTTGACAACTCTCTCATGAGCTTTCAAATTGCATCCAGGAACATTTGCTGCAAAGAAATATGAAAGCTCTGGACTACACATATCCAAAACTTTTGTTTCATATTCATTAATTGTTGCTGTTGGTCCGAATTCATTTAAATAATTTAAAATATCATCAACTGTTATTCTCATAATTCCTCCTATTTTTGGTCAGTAAACTACATGATCCCTTGAAATCCAATGAAAAATCCTAGAAGGGCAACTACAAGCAAAACAAATGCAAATATAGCACCATATATTAAAGATCTTTTTTCATAATATTCTTTAATTTCTTCAATACTCATTTTTTCTAAATTTTTCTTTTTTGCCATTTTTATTCACCATCTTTATATTATCACATCTACCGTATGTTTTCAAGCATTTTACACCATACTATTTATTGAGATGATTATATGAATATAATAACCTATTTTATTATTTTCATGCTAAAACTATTAGAAAATACATTTGCAACACTAAGAATAATATTAGTTGCAAACGGAAAAAAGACAATTGGGGCATTTTTTATGATTTTAATGTCCCTAACCTGGATATTATCAATTAACTATGTCGTAATTAATCTAAATAAAGATTATTTTAAGGTTGTTGCTTTTGTCTTAGGATCAGGCTTTGGTTCTTTTATTGGTAGTCTATTAGAAGAAAAATTTGCTATTGGGGATGTTTTAATCACTTTTACAACTGATAGTTATGATTATAAGTTATTTAATAATGTCTTTGATTCATATGACAAAAATATTATAAAATTCAATGATAATAAATATTACTTTGAGATATTGTGTAAAAGAAAGAAAAAAAGTAGTATAATCAAAGCCATAAAAAATAATAATAGAAATATTATAATTAAAGTATTTAAAATAAATGTTTGTTAAATTTATCACTTTATGCTAGAATATTTGCAAAGGTGAAATATGAATAAAATGATTGTTTTATGTCCAGCAAAAGTTAACTTATTTTTAAACATAATTGGTCGCAGTGATGATCTTCATCTATTACGTGCTTTAAATCAAAGTGTTGATTTATATGATTTTTTGGAAATTGAGCCTAATGACAATGGTTATATCAACATTAGTTGTAATAATCCAAATGTTCCATTAGATCAGAGAAATTCTGTTTACAAAGCTATTACGTTAATGAAATATTATTATAATATTCCTGTTGGATTTAATGTGAAAATAACTAAAAATATTCCTTTGGAATCTGGCTTAGGTGGAGAAAGCACTGATGCGGCTGGAACTATTCTAGCAATCAATAGTATGTTTGAGCTAGGCCTCTCCACTGAAGAATTATGTGGAATTGGTGCTAATGTTGGTTCTGATGTTCCGTTTTGTTTGGTTGGTGGCGGAGCACTGATTCAAGGAACTGGAAATATAGTAACACGTGCTAGTATAAATTTAAAGCACTATGTTATTGTTAAGCCTAGCATTTCAATGAGTACTAAAGAAATGTTTAAAAAGTTTGATGAAACTATTAGTGAATATCATACTTTTGATTTTATTGGAGCTGGTTATAATGATTTTGAAATTATAGCTCCAGAAGAAATCCAAACATTAAAAGCTTTACTTATTAATTCAGGAGCTATCGCTTCCAATATGACAGGAAGTGGTTCATCCGTAATAGGTTTATTTTCCAATAAAAAAGACCAAATTAATGCTTATAAAGCATTGAAAAATATTTTTGAAACTTATAAAGTTGAAGCCTGTGAAGGCATTCATATTTTAGAAAATAAAGCGCGATTAAATTAATCACGCTTTATTTCATTTCCAACAAATTCAACATTTAAAATTTTTTTACTTGATAAAAAGTCACTTAAATGAACAATTTTTTGGGCAGACGTTTCCGGCAAAGCTAAAGCAATTTCACTATAATCACTTTTGTTCCATTCGCCCATATGACTTTCTATTAGATTTGCCGCATATTCTATTTCTTCTGGTGTTAATTCTAAATCAGAGCTAGCATTTCTTAAACAGATTGCACAAATTAAAGGGTGTTCATGCTTAGTATATTTATCTTCAATGACTCCGTGCTTAAAACCATCATGAACCATAATAGCAAAACGCATTAAATCTTTCTCGTTGTCTGTAAATTCACTCCCAAAAGTTTTAGTTGAAACTATCTCATTTAATATATAGCAAGCAACTTTGGTATGTCTTACTAATCCGCCTTCCCCACTAGCAAAAGCTGGATGATATTTACCAGTTGATGATGCTGCAACTACAAAGAAGTAATCTGGCAGCATTTCCAAAAATTTCTCGGCACTTTTTCTAATTCTTTCGCTCTTTATATAATTTAATTCTGTTTTAAACATTTCACTTTTACTCATAATCTAACAACTCCATCAAAACTTCATTCTCAGTATATATTTTTTCATAAGGAATATTTAGATATAGGCCATTTTGTTCTAAACTTCCTTTTTTTAATAATTCAGCAATTATTTTATTATTTAATAAATCAATTCCATATTTTTGATTTATTTTATTTATTTCAATCCCTTTTATTTTTCTTAAGCCTAAAATAAGTTCATAAACTATCTTATCTTTAATACTTAAGTTTTCGCATTCAGCAATGTATTTTCTATTACAATAATCATTCATGTTTCGTGTGTTAGTGTAACGGACACTATCAATGTATCCACTAGCTGAGAGACCAAAGCCGTAATATTGTTCATTATTCCAATATGTTAAATTATGCTTACTTTCATAATTCGTTTTGCAAAAATTACTTATTTCATAATGAACAAATCCATGTTTTTTCATTTCTTCACATATAAACCTGTACATTTCATAGTCTAAATCTTGATCAATATTTTTGATATTTTTAATATACAATAATGTATGAGGTTCAATTATAAGTGAATATGTGGATATGTGAGTAATATTCAAGCTAAATATCTTATCTAAATCTTCTTTTAAATCGTTTAATGAAGTATTAGGAAAAGCGTATATCAAGTCAACATTAATGTTCTTTATGTCGTTCTTTTTAAGAAGCAAAATTTTTTCTTTAACATTTTCGTATTTATGCTCACGTTTCATTTTTTCTAATGTCTCTTTTTTTAGAGTCTGAACACCTAAGCTAACACGATTTACACCATTATTTTTGAATATTTTAATTTTTTCTTCATTAATGTCATTAATATTACATTCAAAAGTAAATTCGACATTTTTGCTTAATTTAAAAATTTTTATTATTCCAAATAATTTTTCCAGATCTTCACAATCTAAAGCACTCGGAGTTCCGCCACCAATATATATTGTTTCAATAATTTCATTTCCATATTTTTGCTTTATTTCCAATTCTAATGATTTTAAATACTTATTAACTATTCGTTTCTCATAAAGCATTTTTGAAAAATCACAATAAGAGCAAATTGAACTACAAAAAGGAATATGAATATAAACGCTTTTAATACTTTTTCTCACTTATATCTTCTTTTTTTTCTAATTTTTCTTGATATCTTTGCATTAAAAAATATTTTTGTATTTGCATTTTTTCAATTTTACTAATTTGATCAATATTGCTTTTTATTAATTCAAAATTACTAGTGCCTGAATCAACAGATTTTAGCATCAAATTTAATTGTAGTAATCTTTGAACATCAACATATAACCCGGGAATTTGTTTGACATAATCGCTATTTAATATTTCATAAATCGTTGATTTTGGATAGTCCAAAGCTGTTTCAGCCTCTCTTAATGTATACCCATTTGCTAAAAAAGCATAAGTAACTCTTAAAGCTTCGGCTTCATCCCAAGTTGGTTTTCTTGTATTAATTCGTTCAAAATTTGTAACTCCATTAATTGTATTATTCTTTAAGTTTTCACTTAGTTTTTCTAAAAATAAATTTGGTTCAATTGAATTATCAATTAATGGTAAAAGACTGGCATTTTTTCGCACAAATTGTAAAGCTTTATCAATTGAGCTAGAAGAAATATTTAATAATTCAGCTGTTTCTGCTATTGTCAATCCTTGCTCTAAAATTGGCTTAATCCTAATTAAAGCTTTACTTAATTTTTCTAAATCATTATTCATTAGTATCCTCCATACTTAAGACGGCAAGGAAAGCTTCTTGTGGCAATTCAACGCTACCAATTTGCTTCATTTTTTTCTTACCTTCTTTTTGCTTTTCAAGCAATTTTTTCTTTCTTGAGACGTCTCCTCCGTAGCATTTTGCAAGCACATTCTTGCGAACAGCTTTAACATCAGCTCTTGCGATTATTTTACTGCCTATGCTCGCTTGAATTGGCACTTCAAATTGTTGACGCGGAATAATCTTTCTCAATGATTCAACCAAAGCTTTACCACGATTGTAAGCAAAATCACGATGAACAATAATGCTTAAAGCATCCACAACCTCACTATTTAGTAAAATATCCATTTTAACCAAATCACTTGATTTATAGCCAATTAATTCATAATCGAAAGATGCATATCCTTTAGTTGCTGATTTTAATTTATCAAAAAAATCATAGACGATTTCCGATAATGGTATCTCATAATGAATATCCACCCTTGTTTGATCTAAGTATTCCATACTAATGTATGTTCCTCTTTTATCTTGACATAATTCCATAATAGGCCCTATATATTCAGCAGGCGTAAAAATGTTAGTTCTAATATATGGCTCTTTAATATCACTGATTAAACCACGATCTGGTAATTTAATTGGACTATCAATATTAATAATCGTTTTATCAGTTAAAGTCACTTCATAAATTACTGACGGACTTGTCGCAATTAAGTCAATATTAAATTCACGTCTAATTCTTTCTTCAATAATATCCATGTGAAGTAAGCCTAGAAATCCACATCTAAAGCCAAAGCCTAAAGCTTTTGAAGTTTCAGGTTCAAAATCTAAGGCAGAATCACTTAATTTTAATTTATCTAAAGCATCCCTTAAATCATTATATTTTGAAGTTTCAAGGGGATATATTCCGCAAAAAACCATAGGTTTCATTGACTTGTATCCATGTAGAGGAGTATCACTTGGATTGTTTTCTAAAGTTATGGTGTCACCAACCTTAACATCCTTAATGCTTTTTATTGCAGCCGAGATATAACCTACTTCACCAGCAACTAGTTCTGCACATTCAACTTCTTTTGGCGTATGAACTCCTAATTCAACGACATCATAGTTAGCATTAGTAGCCATCATCTTTATCTTGTCGCCTTTTTTTAGTTTCCCATCCATAATTCTTACTAAAGCGACAACACCACGGTACGAATCATAATAGCTATCAAAAATCAAAGCTCTTAATTTATCATTTACTTTTCCTATGGGTGCAGGAATTCTTTCAACAACAGCATCAAGTAACTCTTCTATGCCGATACCATTTTTAGCACTTGTCAAAATAACTTCGTCTTTTTTAAATCCTATTGCATCCAATTCTCTTAAAACTTTATCAATATCCGCATTTGGTAGATCAATTTTATTTATAACCGGAATTATTGTTAAATCATTTTCTAAAGCAAGATAAAGATTAGCTAAAGTTTGTGCTTCAACGCCTTGAGCAGCATCCACAACTAAAATAGCCCCTTCACAAGCTGCCAAACTACGACTTACTTCATAAGTAAAATCAACATGGCCAGGAGTATCTATCAAATGAAGTAAATACCCCTTATATTTTAGTTGAACAGTATTCAATTTTATTGTTATTCCACGTTCTCTTTCAAGTTCCATGTTATCTAATATTTGATCTTGCATTTGTCTTTTATCTAAAGCACCAGTCAATTCTAAAATTCGATCAGCTAGTGTACTTTTTCCATGATCAATATGAGCTATAATTGAGAAATTGCGAATGTTTTGATTCATAAATATCACCTGCAGTTATTATAGCAGAAAAAGCACATAAAAAAAAGCCAAAATAATGAACTGCACCCCTTAGAGTAGACATTATAAAAAAGACAGTTCATAAAAAAAA
>CAZLKF010000015.1:0-11439 GCA_964560085.1 uncultured Muribaculaceae bacterium | reverse complement strand
CATAAAATGTACTTATTAAAAAGTGGTGCGGTTGAGATTTCAAATAAAAAAAGATTTTTGATTAAACAAAAATCTTTTTAGACAGTTCTTAACATTATTTATTAATGAAATTATACCATTTTTTAGTAAAAAGTTTGTCAACATTTTTAGATGGCATTAATATTTTTAAATCTTTATCAATTTCAATGACATATTTTTTTGGTTTTTGCTCTAATTCTTCACCATCGATACACCAACTTTGTGTAACATCATCTTCAAATTCAATTTCTAATTTGTCTGTTTTATAGAAATATATGCCAGGAGCTTGAGTAATTCTATTTGTTTTAAGCATATAAATCCCTCTTACAAAATCAACTTTTCTTGGCAAATTACAAAGAAAAACTTCAAACTTATTATCATCTAATTTAACATCACGATAAAAATCATTAAATCCAGCAATTCTATTAGCATTAGTAATAAGCATCAATGAATAAATTCCCTTAAATTTTTCGCCATTTACTTTATATGTTAAATTATAAAGAGGAATTTTTCGAAAACATGATTTAATTCCTTCGATTAAATAAGCAGTATAACCATACTTTCTTTTTAATTCATGAGGTGTTGCATAAGGAATGTCAATGAATTTCCCGAATCCAGCTACATAAACAAATGGTTGTCTATTGATTAAACATATATCAATATTATGAATTTCGCCTGCTAATAGCAATTTTAAATTTTCAATTATGTTTTTTCCATAACCAAACATCACACCAACATCATTACATGTGCCAATTGGAATATGAGCAAGTAATAATCTTTTTTTACGTTCAAAATTGCCGGTTACTACTTCATTAAAAGTACCATCGCCACCAGCTGATATTACTAAATCCGTATCATCACTTAAAGACTTAATTATACTTATGGCATGTTTATGATATTCAGTTGCTACAAATGTAACAAGATAATTATTATTAAGAAGAATATTTTTAAAAGAATCCAAATATTTTAACATCTGTCCTTTACCACTATTCGGATTATAAATTACAACACACTTTTTCATATTTTCACCGCTCTCATTATATCATAAATATTTGCTAAAAAAAAGAAGTTAATAACTTCTTAAAATGAATCAATATTAATAAATACTCTTTTTTGGTTATTTATATAAGCAGATGCCTGAACAATAGTCCTAATAGAATTAGCAATAGATCCACCTTTACCAATAATTTTTGGCATATCAGTTTCATTGACTAAAACTTGAATTGTAATTCCGTTTTCATCATTAGCAATTTCTTTTACTGAAATCATATCAGGATCAGTAACTAATCTTTTAACCAAATATTCAGTTAAAACAACTAAATCAGTCATTACTTACTACTCACATTGCGTTCTTCATGAAATTTCTTTAAAACGCCAGCATTGCTTAATAAATTACGAACTGTATCAGTAGGAATTGCTCCATCTCTTAACCATTTAAGGGCCAATTCTTCATTAATATTAATAATTGCAGGGTTAGCAATTGAATTATATGTTCCAATTGTTTCGATAAAACGTCCATCTCTTGGAGAACGCGAATCTGCTGCTACAATACGATAATATGGTTGCTTCTTTGCACCCATTCTTTTTAATCTTAGTTTAACTGCCATAAATATATTCCTCCGTTCTTTATTAAGAATACCACAATAATAAAGAAGTGTCAACACTTTTTTGTTGACACTAAATATATTCTTCTTTTATTGTTTCTTCTATTTCTTTTTCGACTGTCTCATTCATTTCTTCTTCTATTTCATCCCAAGGTTCTTCATCTTCTTCAATTGCTATTTTCATCTTTGTTTCGCCAACAATTTCGACACCTAATTCTTTTTCTACATTAAATAATATTTTAGAACCATCTATATCGACTTTCACGCAATTTGGTTGTTTTAATGTTCTAACTATAATATCTGTATCCCCTGATAAATCTGCATTTTCTCTTAAGCGAACATTAAATAAATCATTATATTCTATTTTTTTATTAACCACCATTGTTTTGCTGTCAGATTCATATGAATACCAAATGTTTACATCATATGAACCATCAACACCTATTTTTTCGCCACTTTTATATCCTTTAAATTTATGATTTATGACCCAGCAACCTAATACCGTTGTCGGTTTATTATCGACATCAACAGTATAACTATCTTTGAATGATTTTTTTCCTTTACCGACAATAGCTTTAGTTACTATTTCTTTATATAATGCCATATTTTCACCTCTCACTTTAATGTATGCAAAGTAAGAAAAAAGTAGACATTTTTATCTGATTATTGCACAAAAAAAGAGATGTAATAATCGCTTACGAATATAATTGCACTATACTGTAACTTCACATCTCACAATTTATTATTATATATTTTTTTAAAATTTTGTCAAATTGGCAAAAATTAATTATCTTTTTTCTCTAATTCTTTAGCATTAATTAAGATTTCTTCAGGAATAGTTACCGCACTTGTTTCATTAAATTTGCTATATTTAGCTTTAATTATATAACTAACCATATTACTATCATATTCCGCAGATAAACCAAAGAAAATTTGTACAATATTATTATCTTTTATATAAATTCTATAAGCAGCATTAGCCGTTTTATAATTAATTTTGGAATTACCAAAAGCCGCATTTAGAATCCCTGATAGTTCATTAATAGTAAAAGAAGTTTCATATGCTTTTGAACCCTCAACATCCGATTCAATCTCAGTATATTCTTTCTTTAAATCTAAATAGTCAATTATATTAGAATCCAAACTAACTTTAGTTGAAGTTTCCTTTGTCCATATGTTATCAAAACTATTATTCATATATTTTGTCGTTTCTATTTTTCCAAAGCCTTCAATATATATTCGATTCTTAACTTTACTATTTCCACTTGTTAATTCTGTTTCGTCATATAAAATTTTACTATTCTTATCTACCCTACTGTCGCCTAATAAAGTCATTTTTGTCATTTGTAATCCATCGGTTGTTGTGACATTAACACTATAATCAGTTGTATAATTCTTATAATTTTTAAAATTATTGAATGCATTTTTTACTTCTTTATTTGATGAAGAACATCCTAATAATAAGGTCATTAAAAGTGTGAACATAATTAATTTAATTTTTTTCATACATCCTCCTTAACAAGGATAACACAAATAATTAAATTGTTAAAGAAAAAGAAATAATTTTATAAAATTATTTCTCCATTCATACTCCATGTTTTAATTTCGGTAATTTTTACCATTACTATTTTACCCAAATATTTTTTATCAGCTTTAACATTAACCAATTTCATAGTATCTGTATAACCTGCTAACATGTTATCATCTTTTTCACTGACATTTTCAAGTAATACAGGAACAACTTTATTCAAATACTTATCATTATTTTCTTTAGAGTATTCATTAACTAGCTTATTTAGCTCTTGTAAACGATTTTCTTTCTCTTCAAGCGATATATCATCTTCCATTTTGGCTGCTGGTGTTCCCTCACGAGGTGAAAAAATAAAAGTAAAAGCAGAATCGTAATGGCATTTGTTAACCACATCAATCGTTTCTTCAAAGTCAGATCTTGTTTCACCAGGAAATCCAACAATTATATCAGTTGTAATTGAAACATTTGGTATTTTTGCTTTTAATTTACTGAAAAGTTCTAAATATGATTCTTTTGTATATCTTCGACCCATTAGCTTTAAAATGCGATTAGAACCACTCTGCAAAGGCAAATGTATATATGGCATTACATTATCATATTTGCTAATAACATCAATCATTTGGTCATTAAAATCCCAAGGATGGCTTGTTACAAAACGAATACGACTAATTCCTGTCTTAGCCACTTCTTCAAGCAATTCAGCCATTCCATAATTATCATTTAAGTCTTTTCCATAAGCGTTAACATTTTGGCCAAGTAAAGTCACCTCTTGATAGCCTTGATCAATTAAATCTTTTACTTCATTTAAAATGTCTTCCTTATGACGACTACGTTGCTTACCTCTTGTATAAGGTACAATACAATATGTGCAAAACTTATCGCAACCATACATGATATTAATCCATGCTTTATACTTGTTATCACGTTTTGCTGGCATGTTTTCGACTAAATTTCCTTCAATACTATATACATCAATCTCTTGAAGTTTATTTTTCAATGACTCAGCTAAAACATTAGGTAATTCATGAATATTGTGAGTCCCAAAAACCACATCAACAAACTTGTATTTAGAACTAATTTCGTTTATTACACTTTCCTCTTGAGCCATACATCCACACAAACCAATAATTAAGCTTGGTCGCGTTTCTTTCATATGCTTTAAGCGTCCAAGTAAACCAAAAACTTTATTGTGAACATTTTCACGAATTGCACAGGTATTCAAAATAACTAAATCGGCAGCTTCATAATCATCCAGTTCTTTAAAACCCATTAATTCCAAAATAGCTTTGATATTTTCACTATCATGTTCATTCATTTGACATCCATATGTTTTTATACAATAAGTTAGATTATTACCAATATTCTGATATTCTTTATTTAACTGAAATTTTTCAACAATTATTTCTTTTTTTTCTCTTTTTTTTGCTTCTAGCATATTTGGTTTTTGCATAATTTCACATCTTTTCTTATAATCTTTTAGTTAAAAAAGGAATCATTACTAATTCCTTATACTTCTTGAATAACTACTAAAATCATCGGTTTACTTTCGGTTTCTTGAAAGAAATATTTTCCTAATTTATCTCTGATACCAGTTTTTACTTTTGTATAATCAATATAACTAGGTTTTCTAAATTCTTCGATGACTTCCAAAGCGATTTTTTCACTTTCTTTAATCATTTCCGTACTATCTTTAACATAAATAAATCCTCTTGTTAAGATTTCGGGTCCAGCTAAAACTTTTTTTGATATCTTGTCAATCGTAGATATAACAACAACAACACCATTTTCGCTTAAAAGTTCACGATCTTTAATAACCAATTCACCAATATCTCCAATAGTTTTTCCATCGATTAAAATTGAATCAACTTTAATTTTTTCTTGAGTATCTTTTAAAACACCATTAACAAATTCTGTAACTTGCCCATTTAATTTAATAATAATGTTTTCGGCATTTAATTCGGTTTTTTTAGCAAGCTCAGCATTTATAACCATATGACGATATTCACCAATTACGGGAATGTAATATTTTGGTTTCATCAAATCAAGCATTAATAATATATCTTCGCTTGAAGCATGATGCGACAACTTTTTGTTAGGAATAATTACCATATTGGCATCAGTTTTGGCAATTTCATCATACATATGAGCGGCACTTTTTTCCATTCCATCATATACACGTGATGCTAATAAAATAGTGTCATTCTCAGTTAATTTAATAAATTTGTCATATCCTTTAACAATTCTTGCCAAATTAGAAAATGGTTTTTCACGTTCATCAGATATAATTACAACAACATTTTGATCATTAACATTATGAATATCCGTAATACGATCAATATCAAAATCTATATAACCCATTGAAATGGCTTTTAAGATAGTTTTTTCTAGTCTTATCCCCATTATTACAACCTTATGATCAGTATTTTTTAAAGCTGTTAACAATTCTTGAATTCTAAATAATTGTGTTTGAAAAACATTAAAAAGAATTCGCCCATCAGTCTTATTAATAACTTGATTAATAATATCACTTATGCGATGATTTGGTGAAGTATAACCCACTTTATCAGCATAAAGAGATTCACCTAAAAGACATAATACACCTTGTTTACCAACATAGGCTAGTTTGCCAACATCCATTTTATAATGACTCATCATTGTTGGGTCAAATATATAATTACCGGTATAAAATATAACACCATCTGGTGTATACAAAGCATAGCCCACGGCATCAGGAACAGAATGCGTCACATTAATTGGAAAAATGCTACAAGCACCAAAGTCTATTTTGTGATGAGCTTTAATTTCATGTAAATTATTATAAGTCATTTTTTCTTCATCAAGTTCACGCTTAACTATTTCTAGGGTAAAAGTTGTTGCATAAATTGGGATATCCGGTAAATCAATCATGATATCTGGGACTGCTCCCATTTGTTCATCATGTCCATGGGTTAAAAACAAACCCTTAATTCGATCTTTATTTTCTTTTAGATAATCATAATTAGGAATTATATAATCAACTCCTAACATGTTATCACCTGCATACTTTAGACCAGCATCAAAAATGAAAAGATCAGAATCAACATCAACACAATACATATTCTTACCTATTTCATTTAAACCACCTAAAGCAAATATTTTTATTTTACTCATATTTTCTCCTTTCTATTTTAATCTATTATAACAAACATAAAAGTAAAAGAAAAATCATTATATGATTTTTTCTATAACTCCAAATGATATAATCCACATGATAATACTAGCAAGTAAAACACCAAGCATACAAGCTGGTATCGATATTTTTTTGTCTACATCAAAAACTGAAGCAACCAAGCAACCAGTCCAAGCCCCAGTACCGGGTAATGGTATACCGACTAGTATAAGTAAACCCCAAAATTGATATTTCTCTATTTTACTCTTGTTTTTCTCGGCTTTTCTTTCTAAAAATCCGATAAATTTTTCAAAAAATTTAAATCTACGTAACCATTTGAAAATTGGTTTAAGTAGAAATATTAAAAAAGGAATTGGTAATAGATTGCCAATTAGACATATAATAAACGAAGTAACTGGATCTAAATGAAAAAGCCCGGCAGCTATCATTCCTCCACGAACTTCTAAAATTGGGAATCCCGATAATATAAATATTATAAGTTCTTTACTAAAATTTAGATTAGTAAAAAATTTAGTAAAATAATCAATCAACGTTTCAGCCATATAATCCCTCTTTAACTGATATAATTATACTATATTTATATCTAAAGTCAATTAAAAAGAGTTCATAAATAAACTCTTAAAATTTTTTTTTAAAATATTTCTTCTTTAATTTTAGGGTTTTTTAATGCTTTAACTAAAATATCAATTTCTTCTTTTGTATTATAAAATGCTAAACTAATACGACAGGTATTCTTAATTCCAAGTTCATGCTTTAATATCTTTGCACAGTGATTGCCAGCTCGCACACAAATTTTATATTTATTTAAATAAATTGCTAAATCTTGGGCAAAAATATCTCTATAATTAAAAGTAACTATTGAACTTTCACTTGTTTCATTATAAATTTCGATATTTGAAATTTCTTTTAATTTTAAAATTAAATATTTTCTTAATTCAAATTCATAAGCATTGATTTTTTCAATACCAATGTCTGTTAGAAAATCAATTGTTGCTCCTAAACCAATAACGCCTGCAATATTCTGCGTTCCGGCTTCCATCAATTGAGGCATATCATCATATATTCGCGTACCATTATCCTCAAATGAAGCGTTCATACCGCCACCAAAAGTCGTTGCCTTAATTTCTTTTAAATATTTGTTGCTAATATATAAGACTCCAACACCAGTTGGTCCTCCCATTTTATGACCGGAAAATGCTAGGAAGTCAGCATTAGATGCTTGAACATCAGTTTTCTCATGACTTATACTTTGAGCAGCATCAATCATTACGATTATTCCTAACGAATGTGCATAGGAAATAATTTCATCAATAGGACGAATATCCCCTATCACATTAGTAATTGAGGCAATACTTATAACTTTCGTTTTTGAAGTAATAGCTTTTTTAACGTTCTCAATGATTACTTTATAATCAGCAGTTAAATCAATATATTTAACTATAATATTCTTCTTCTCAGCCAATTCAAACCAAGGTAAAATATTAGAAGCATGCTCGGCATGCGTTATTAGTACTTCATCATCAGCTTGTAGATAGTTTGCAAAAAAACCAAAAACTGCTTTATTTATCGAGTCAGTTGTTCCACTTGTAAAAACAATATTATTTTTTGATTCGGCATTGATGAACTCTTTTATTTTTTGACGTGTTCCTTCATACATCGCATCAACTTTTAAACTCATACTATAATCTCCACGATGAACATTAGCACTATACTTTAAATAGTATTCATCAATTGCTTTCACCATGCATAATGGTTTTAATGAAGTTGCCGCAGTATCAAAATAGATAACTCCATCACTTAAAATTGGGAATTCACTTCGATACATATTATCACCTCCAATACTTATCAATGTAACTAATTATTTTATTTTCTTCATAACTTTCTTTTAAACCAGCTAAAATTAAACCTTTACTTAATAGTTCAATTGCTTCAGACTCATTAATTCCTCTGCTCATTAGATAGAAAATTTCATCCTCTTTAAACATTCCAATATGAGCACTATGAGAAGCATCAACATCATATTCATCAATCAATAAATTGGGATTTATCTGGCATTTTTCTTCATTCATAGTTATAATTTGATTATTCTGTTTTATATATGAGCCACTCATTCCACTTGGAACAACACTTGTGACATTAAAAGTTATACTTCCTTTTAAAGAAATTCCAACATTATTTAATATACTCGTTGTATATTTTTTATCATGATAAACAAAAATATCATATTTTTCAGGATTTGTACTCATTGTTTGCAAATTAAATTCAATTGTTGCATTTTCACCTATTAAATTAATTATATCAACTTCTCGCATATTATCTGCTTGATTAAAACGATACAAATATAGTTTAGATGATTCACCAATATCATATTTATATTGAACTTTTGTTTTTAAGCTTTTTCTAATTTCATATATATTAACAAAAACATTTTTTTCAATAATATATTCAACATTTAATTTCGATTCCAAGTTATCTTCAAATAATATTTCTAAATCTGTATTTTTTTTAAAAACAATTGTAATATGACATATATTAGTTGTCATTGTCGATTTAAAGGAAAAATTATCATTTAATATATGTTCTTCGACAGAATTGTTCTTCACTTCTATTCTATTCATAAACAATTCCTTGAACTACATCACTAGCCATGCCCAAAGCTTCTTTTTTAAAATAGTCATATCCTTTTTCTTCAATTAGATGAACTAAAGAAGCATCGCCACTTTTAATGATTCTACCATCAATTAAAATATGTACAAAATTAGGTTTTATATAATCAAGTAATCTTTGATAATGTGTTATTAATAACATTGCTGGTTTATATTTATTATAGTACTCAGTAATACTCTCACCGACAATTTTTAAACTATCAACATCAAGACCAGAATCTATTTCGTCTAAAAGCACCGTATTAGGTTTTAACATATACATTTGCAATACTTCATTTTTTTTCTTTTCTCCGCCGCTAAAACCTTTATTGACACTGCGGTGGATCATTTCCTTGTTCATACTTAAATGTTCTGTATTGGCGTTTAATTCTTTAATAAAAGGCATTAGATTAAAATCACTGCCTAATTTGCTATGTAAAGCCGTTCGCAATAAGTCAGCATTAGTAACGCCATCTATTTCTAAAGGATTTTGCATACCTAAAAATATTCCCATATTTGCTCTTTCATTGACAGGCATATTAGTAATATCTTTACCATCAAATAAGATTTCCCCAGAAATAACTTTATAATTTTTATCACCCATAATAACTTTTGACAAGGTTGATTTCCCGACTCCGTTTGGACCCATTATTGTATGAATCTCACCACTTTTAATAGTTAGACAAAATTTTTTTAAAATTTCTTTATTATCTATATTAACGCACAAATCAATAATTTCTAAAATATGCATATAATCATCTCCATCAATTATTTTAACATTTTTTTTATGTTTAAACAATAAAAACGTTAAGATTTTAACAGATATAAAAACTTGTCAGTGCAATTGGTTTATGCTAAAATAAATAGCAAAACGGAAGGTTGTGAAAATAATGGCGGAAAAAAATTCTAGAATAGAACTAGCAATTCAAAAAAAAAGAATGATTTATGGAGTAGATTCAAAAAATTTTGGAAGCATTGAAGAATTATATTTCGCTTTAGAAAGCAAACTAACTGAAGTATACACTCATCAACTAACAAAGTACAAGAGACACCTAGATAAAAGTATAGCAAAGTATCGTGAATTACTTAGAAGTTGTTTTAATGTACAACATTTGCAAGAAACTGAAGATAAAGATATTGAATACTGGTTAAAACATGATTTATATGATAAAGATGGTGCTCTAGCATTCGTTCGAGAAATCGGTCAATATTGTCGCACAACTGGTGATGATTTATTTGTTAATGTTCACAAAAAAATAATCTTTCAATTAATTCCACGCTACATTATGCATGATGATCCGATAGATTATTCGTTAGGATTTTCTGAATCGCCTGATACAGTTAAATACCCTGATTTTAGAAATGATAATTCAGATCTAGCTCATCCAATATTTAGACATTGTTCAAAAATTCAGGTTAGTGAAAATCAAGTGAAGATGAAAATCACGCAAAAAGATATCGAATATGTTGAACAAATACCTAATGTAAGCTATATTTGTGAACCATTAGTTGAGAAAGCTATCGACTTATTGTTACAAATCGATGCTTTACAAAACAAAATAAAGAAATATAAAGAGTTAATGACTGATTCTTTATTAGGTATGGAAGAATTAAAATCTAAAAATTCATGGAATATTATTGCAATTGAACCATATTGGCTACGACGAGGTCGTGATACATATAAATCAATTGAATATCGTGAAAAGTTTGATTTATTAATGATTAGACCAGGAACGGAAACTGTCAATTTAGAAAAGATAAAAACTTTTGAAACTCCTAATGAATTTATTAATTGTGATGACTATATTTACACAATGAAATGTCACAGATTAATAGTGATGATTCCAGAATCGTTAAAAATTGATGAAGTATATAAATTAGTTAACTATGCCTATAATTATGCGCAAAATATTAATTTTGTTTGTGAAAATGAGGATGTTGCAAATAATGTAAGACGCATTATTATTTCATCAGAATTAGAAAAAAGGAAAACAAATCAACACTTTATAAATGGTTTTTATTTCGTTAGCGTCGATCCAACTTATTATGATTCCTTCTTTATTAATACACCGCGCAATAAAATACTTTGGCATTTGTATGACTTTTCTTCAAAATATCGTTATCATAGAAAAACCATATATGACATGGATTTATTGATTGATGAATATTTAACACAAAACAATATTCAAACCTTGGAAAATGATGAACAGCTGATTGGCAGAATATTAGATTTTGCAAAACAATTAGAAATAGAAGCCACAGTTAAAAGCAATGAAAAAACAAGTCAACAAATTGACATTGAAGATTATCGTGGTATTGGAAACGAATCAATTTCTTCAAGACGACTAGAAAAAATGTTATGATGCATTTTTAATAAAAACTTAGAAATTTGCATAAAAAAATATGATTTATTATCATATTTTCTTAAATTGAAAAATGAACCGCACCACAAGGGTGTGGTTTTTTGATATA
>CAZLKF010000014.1:0-13402 GCA_964560085.1 uncultured Muribaculaceae bacterium | reverse complement strand
CTCTGTCGACTTTATCATTTAATTCTTTTCTATTTTACCAAAACGATTAAATGGAAAAATGGAGAATATTACTTTACCTTTTATCTCTTCTACTGGAATAAGACCAATGATACGACTATCTAAAGAATCTTTTCGATTATCGCCAACTACAAAATAGTATCCTTCTGGTATTTCTAAATGACCAATTGAAGCCATATTAAAATCTGCAGTTTCACACTCAATGAAATTTTCCTCTACTACTTCATCGTTAATATATAATTTGTTATCAATATATTTCACATTTTCACCGGGTAAACCAACAACTCTTTTAATCAAATTATCAGTATTCTCATCAACTCTATGCTTAATAACAACTATATCAAATCTAGCAAATTCTTTGGGTATTTTGTAGAGTATTAATACTTGACGATCAGCTAAAGTTGGATTCATAGAATCACCATCAACAATTACAGGAGTTGCAATAAAAGTTCTAATTAAAACTACAACTACAACTATTAAAACATAAGATAAAAATTCTTTTAATCTCTCCATAATACGAAAAATAAGGCTTACGCCTTATTAATTCCTTTCTTTGATTTTTGCATCGCTTACTAAAGTTCTTAAGTAATTCAATTTAGCTCTTCTTACACGGCCTTTACGAATTACAACAACGTTATCAATTAAAGGTGAGTTAATAGGGAATGTTCTTTCTACGCCAACACCACTACTTTGATGTCTTACAATAAAATTTTTACCTACCCCTGAACCTTTAATAGCAATTACAATTCCTTCAAATGCTTGAACTCTTTCACGCTTACCTTCCTTGATTTTGTAACCAACAGAAATGGTATCGCCTACACGGAATTCGGGAATGTCAGTTCTAATCTGACTTTTAGTAATTTTTTCTACTAAATTCACAATGTCACGCTCCTTTATAAAATCTATGATCATGAACATATATCAGCGGATCACGACATCAACAATGTTAACACAAAAATGTTTGTTTTGTCAACTATTAACGCGACTTTTTACCTTTTTCTGCAACTATTTCCGTTTCTTTAGAATGCTGTCTTTTGCTTATCGTAAATTGTTTAACTTTTAATTCATGTTCTAAAAGGGCAAATTTCTGTAATAATAATTCTAAATATTTTTCATCTAAGTAAGCACGATAATTATTAATAATGATACTTCTATATCTACTTATTTCATTTAAAGCCGATCCTAGATGAGTAGCATCATCACTATCAGGATCACTTTCCAAAAGCTTTATCATATATTGCAAGTATAAATCCAATTTCTTTTTAATTTTTTTCTTCAAGACTTTTTCAACAAACGTTGGTTTAACAAGAACTAATTTATTGACCATTATGCCTTCATACTGAACATGATTTTTCGGCGTAAACCCATAACCATTGTTCTTAGTATAATCAATATATACTAATTCATTAGTTTCTTTATTTTTTATTAAAAGATAATTGTTTTTATTCATTTTATCAGCTCTTTTCCAATAAATCTGGACGACGTTCCTGTGTTTTTTTTAAACTTTGTTCTAAACGCCACTTTCTAATATTTTCATGATGACCGGACAAAAGTACCTCTGGAACTTCCATCCCTCTAAAATTCTGAGGCTTTGTATAAACAGGGTAATCAAGTAAATTATTATTAAATGAATCATTTAAATGTGATTCACTATCAATTACGCCATCTAACAATCGAACAACAGTATCAGTAACAATCATACTTGGTAATTCGCCACCTGTTAATACATAATCGCCAATGCTTATTTCCATATCAGCTAAAGAACGAATGCGTTCATCAAATCCTTCATAATGACCACATATTATTATCAAATGTTCATTATTCTTCAGTTCATAGGCTTTTGATTGGGTATATTTAATACCTTGTGGTGTCATAAGAATAATTTTACTATTTTCTTGTTTTAAATCATCAACAGCCCGAAAAATTGGTTCTGGCATTAAAACCATTCCAGCGCCGCCTCCAAATTGATAATCATCAACTCTTTTATGAGCATCTAATGAGTAATCACGAATATTGTGAATATTAATTACTACTTTTTGATCTAATATCGCTCTTTTAATAATGGACGTTTCTAAAAATGCGGTAAACATTTCTGGAAATAGTGTTAAAATATCAATTTTCATTTATAAGACCCGGTATTTCTTTAACATCTATTCTTTTATTTTCAAGATCAATATTAGATACAAACTCTTTAATATTTGGAATCAAATTCTTAGTTGATTCTTCTGTTACTACTAAAATATTATAAGCTTTATTTTTCATAATATATTCAACTTTGCCAATATATTTATCTCCATTATACACAGATAAACCAATCAAATCTTCATTAAAATACCCTTTAATTTTTAAATCAGCGCGATTGATATATACTTTATCACCTTTATAAATAATTACATCATCTATTGAATTTAAATCCTTAAAGGTTAACATATCATATTCTTTATGAACACGATAGCTATTAACATTAACTTCTTCATGAGAACGCCCTATATATAATTTAAAATTTTCTTTAAAAACTCTTTTTTTATACTCAAAATCAGATATTAAGCGAACCTCTCCTTTTAAGCCATGAGTGTTAACAATATCGCCAATATATATATACTTCATAGGTCACCTACTTATCTAATTCATATAAAATTATACTTGTCGCGACTCCAACATTTAAACTTTCACAATTTTTATTCATGTCAATATACAAGTACTCATTACAAGATTTAAGGATTTCTGGCTTTACGCCATTTCCTTCGTTACCCATTATTATAGCAAACTTTGAATTTTTTTCAATGCTTTTTAAACTTTTTCCACCATTTACTTTTGTCGCATAAACGACATAGTTTTCTTGCTTCAAGTTTTCAATTATTTCTAGCAAATTAGCTGTAACAATATTGAGGCCAAAAATAAGCCCTTGAGTTGCTCTAATAACTTTCTCATTATATAAATCAACAGAATCATCACTTAAAACAATAGTGTCGACATTAAAAGCAACAGCGCTTCTAATAATAGTTCCAAGATTTCCAGGGTCTTGGATATTGTCAAGTAAAAGAATTCTATTTCCTGTTATCTCATCATTTTTTTTATAACAAACGCCTAATATATTTGGTGTCGCTTTTAAGTTACTCAAATAATTTAAAACTTTTCTAGAAACAGTCATAGTCTCAATATCTAAATTAAAATTTACTTCTTCTGAAACGATTAAAGTTTTTAAATAACCATTTTTAAAAGCTTCTTTTACTAAATGTTCACCTTCAACTAAAAAAAGATTAGTTTGATCACGAAATTTCTTGTCGTTTAGTTTTGCAATTTCTTTTATTTTTATATTGTCTATTGATGTATAAATCATATTACTCACAACCACTTCTTAAAACATTAAGAATAGCATAAGCTCCGTTAGCTGAATAAACTACACGTAGATCATTGTTATCACTTAAGGCTTCATTAATATTACTATATTTTTTTGAAAAATCACTATTATAAAATGCATTGTTAGCTGTACCATGATTAATGGTAAAGTTATTTAAAATTGTTGTAAAATCACTTGGAACTGGATCGGATTGATTAATCACATTACAATAATAAACAATTGGATTAAATTCAATGACAGGAATATTAGTGTCATATTTTTTAGTTGTTGTTTCTGTTCCCGTTGTTTCTAAAACTTCATAAACATAGCTTTTAGCTTTTTTTTGAACACGCAACAACATATCATTAGGAATTAATGTCTCAGTTCTTAAATCAGTTATATCAAGACCAATATAATTTGCAATTTTCAGTTGATACAAACTTAAATAAATAAAGTCGTCGTTATTCTTTATTTTACTATTTAAATTTTCAACACTATATTTTTTTAATGATGCTTTAATTGAATCTATCTGAGCAATATAAAGGTCATCTTTACCACTGTTAATAGAGTTTTCAACGATGGGAACTATAATTATGGATAATAAACTCAAAATAACAATAACAGCCAATAATTCCATTAAAGTAAATGCATTTTTTTTCAATCTTATCACCATTTATATAATATCATAAATAACTCTTTCTTTCAAACAAAAAGAATAGATTAAAAGTGATCTATTCTAAATATCTGTTTTATCGTTTTAAAAATTATTCTAATATCATTTTTTAAAGATAAATTGTCATAATAGATAATATCATATTCTAATTTTTTTTGATGAGTTAAAGCTCTGCCACCACTTACTTGAGCTAACCCAGTCATACCTGGCCTTACAAGATAACGTTTTTTACTGATTTTTCCAATTGGTAAAGTTTCTTCAGGAATAAATGGTCGGGGTCCCACAATTGACATTTCGCCTTTTAAAACATTAAATAATTGAGGCAACTCATTTAGTCTTAAACGATCTATTATTCGTGAAAAGTTAGTATATCTATCTCTTGGTGGCAGATTGGAACTATTTAATTTTTTTGTTCGAAATTTATACATTACAAAAGATTTCTTATTTTTACCTTCACGAAGGCGAACTTCGTTATGTAAAGGCAAACCCAAATTAATTAGTAAGCAAATTGCTTCTAACATCATTATTGGAAGAAACAAGATAATCAGAATAATAGAAACTATTATATCCAATAATCTCTTTCCAAATTTTTTATACATAAATTATCTCCTGTCTAATTTTAAAATAAAGCTAATTGACTATTTTTTTCTGGAAATGTATGCATATATGAAAACAATGAATCATTATCGAAAACAATATTATTCTTTGCGCATTCATCTTTTATTATATTCATCAAATTACTTGAAGCATCACTATTTACGACATACTGATCATGATATTTATTGATGTATCGTTGCTTGAGTCCTGGAAAACTCTTATCCAAAGACTCATAAAAATACTCACGGTTTCCCTCTCTTAAGGTCAAACCAATTCCAAAACAGATAATACCATAAACATGAGCATCAATGCAATAGTTTAATAAATTCCTTATATTTTCTGCATTGTCATTAATAAATGGCAAAAATGGGCACAACCAAACAATGGTTGTAATTCCCCTTTCATGTAATTTTTTAAGCATTTCTACTCGCTCTTTAGTAGTTGACACATTTGGTTCTAACAATTTACACAAATTGTCATCGGATGTTGTTAAGGTTACGTTTACAACAACTTTAGTTTTTTCATTTATTTTTTGCAACAGTTCTAAATCTTCTAATAATCTAGTAGATTTTGTTTGAATACTAACACCATATCCATATTTATAAATCAATTCTAAACATTTACGTGTTAATCGAAATTCAGTTTCCAAATGACAATATGGATCTCCCATCGAACCTGTACCGATCATATATTTGTTACGACTTTTTCTTAAAGCTTCCTCCAATAAAATAGGAGCGTTAATTTTAACTTCAATATCTTCAAATTCATGTTCCATATTATAACACTTACTGCGAGAATCACAATAAATACATCCATGTGAACATCCTCGATATAAATTCATACCTTTAGTTGCAGATAATATGGCTTTTACTTCTTTCTTATGCATAATTCACCAATAAAATTTCTATTAATTTAGTATATTATAACATAACCTTTACTAAATAAAAAATCATTAAAAAATAAGATTTGTTACATGTTTACAAATAACATTTTAATGTTTTTTCAATCCAATAACGATAAATTATATTTTCTTTTTCTAGGTTTTTGAACTTCAAGTACAATTCTACCCCATCACTAGGATCATGCCAAATATCAGCAAAAACAAAGTCATAATTGAATTCATCCTTTATTGCAAAATCAAAAGCATCAGCTTGAATAATCTTAATTTTATCTTTATTTTCAAACTGTGGTAATATGTATTTTTTAAATAATTCTATCACTTCTGAATCTTTTTCAACTATAGTAATATCAAATACATTTTCTTTTAAAGACACCATATATGAAAAATAACCAAGACCTAAGCCATAAGTTAAAACATGGCCAAATGATTCATCAATAACACTTTGCATTGTTTCAATTTCATTAGGGGTTATTAACATCCATTCACGATTATTTTCTAATATAGCAGGATAATAATAAATCTCATCAAAGAATCCAATCTGTGGTACTATTCTCCCATCTCCATATTGTTTTAGATCATCATAAACAAATGCTTCGTATGGCTCATAAAACTGCTTTTTAAAGGCATAATTGTAAGCAATTACATTATCGATTTTGATATTTTGATAATATGGATTATTCTGATATTTTTTAATGTCCAATTGTTTAACCATGTCTTTAATATAGAATTCAATGATTTCTTTATTATCAATTTCTAAAAATGAGACCAATAAATATCTATAAGCTTCTTCCTTACTTAAATTACATTCGCTCATTAAAGAAATAATCATATCTTCTTTTATTGCATTACTATAATTATTTAAAAAGAGACTTAATTTATTTAATAATAGACAATTATATTCATCTATCTGTTGTTTTTTTAACATAATACCACCACTTAAAAGTATTATACACTTAAAATATTAAAAAAACATATATTATATATATGCTTATTTAACTTCATCTTTATGTTTAAGATAATAATTATATATTAAAGTTGTGTAATAAAATCCCGTACAAGTAGTTTCTTTTCTATCAAAGACGTCAATCATATCTGAACATATTTCTGTCAATTTCTCATCGATATCATCATCTATTATTGTGAGCAATATTTCATTTCTTTCATCTTTATCTTTAGGAAAATTATTTTTCAAAAACTTATTGCTCTTTTCCATCAAAGAATAAACTTCAGAAGCACCAAGTTCTTTTAATGCTGCAAATGTTTCGTTGCAGTTATTACCGCAAGGTTCTAAATAGAAATATGACAATCCCCCACTATATATTTCCGTGGCAAAAGTTTGGCACAAATATATAACTTGCTCAGCCTTGGTTAAAGCAGCTAAGTTATCACCAAAGTCGCACTTGTTTGCTAAATAACTGCCAAGCTTGACAACTATATCCTGTGGTTCTCCATTCCTTAGCATTTCATCAGTAACTGGTTTAAACAAGTCATCTATTTTAATATCTGATACATTTGGTTTTTTCTTAAATAGAGCTTTTAATTTAAATAACATATATTTATCTCCCAACTTATTAATATTATAGCATATTTTTTATTGTTAATATTTATGTTATAATCATCTTAGAAAAAGAGGTTTTAAAATGGATTTTAAAAAAGAAAATTGGACGAAAAAAGATATAAAAGAATTTCAAGAGTATCTTGAAACTTTTAGAGAAACTGATCCAAAAAAAATAACTTGGGGTACGAATCTTCTAAATACAAAGTTACCGGTTTTGATGATTAAAACTCCCATCATAAAAAAAATAGCTAGTGATGTTGCATCTGGAAATTATTTATCATTTCTTGATTTAATGATTTGGGAATATTATGAAAATACAACTTTAAATGGAATGCTTATTTGTAGAATCAAAGATTTTGAGGTTATGAAAAGATATTTAGACATTTATAGTGAACTTGCCGATAACTGGGCTACTTGTGATTTATTATCTTTTAATATCAAAAATAATGAAGAAAAATTCTTTAATCTTGTTTTAGAATACATTGAAAGTGATAAACCTTTTAAAAGAAGAATTGGTTTAGGAATTTTATTCAATTTTATAAATAAAACATATATCAATCAAATTTTTGATATTTTGGACCGATTCGAGAATGAAACTGAGTATTATGTGAATATGATGAATGCTTGGTTATTATGTGAATGTTTCATAAAAGAAAGAGATTTAACACTTAAGTATTTAGATAAAAATAAGTTGAATAAATTTACAATTAATAAAGCTATATCAAAATGTCGTGATAGTTATCGCGTTACTAAAGAAGATAAGGAAATGCTACTTAGTTATAAAAAATAAATTCTATTATTTTTTATAAATTTTCATTTCATAACCAAACATCTTGATGCTTGACAGTCAATAAATTGATTGCTATAATCGAAAATGAAAAGGGAAACAATATAAAAGTTTTCTTTTTTGCCTATTTATTACAATAGGTGTCTGTTAGAATTGCTTGGACTTTTGCGGGTTCTAAAGCAATTTTTTTGTCTGTAAATTTTTTCATTATATTAATGAACAATGTATTATATTATTCAAAATATTTTATACTTATAGCTCAAATATAGTATAATAAAGATGGATGTGATATGCATGAAAAAAAGAAGAATTATATGGCGAAATGTTATTGTTGTGTTCATTTTTGTTGTTAGTATTATCACTTTAACTATTTCCATCACAAAAATTATTAAATGGAATAATGACAATTCTAAAATCTCTGATCAAGTAAAAAAGATTGACGAAATCGTTGAAATCAAAGAAGTAATTGATACTGAAGATACTGAAGTCGTTGAGCAAACTACCCCACCACCAGAAACAAATCCTTATTGGGATTATATAAAAATGAATATGATTGATGTTAATTTTTCAGAGTTAAAAAAATTAAACAATCAAGTAAAAGGTTGGATACAAGTAAATGGTACAAATATCAATTATCCTTTTGTCCAAGCAAAGGATAATAAATATTATTTAACCCGCTCATTTGATAAATCATATAATCAAGCAGGTTGGGTATTTCTAGATTATCGTAATAATGTAAAAATATTTGACAAAAATACGATTATTTATGCTCATAGTCGTCTTGATAAAACAATGTTTGGTAGTTTAAAGAATATCTTAAAAAATAGCTGGTATAAAAATACAAGTAATCATATTATTAAATTATCAACTGAAGCTGAAAATACATTATGGCAAGTTTTTAGTGTATATCATATCGAAACAACTAGTGATTATTTACAAACAACATTTGTTGATTCTGAATACAAAGAATTTTTAGATATGTTAATTAACAGAAGTATGTTAAAATTTAATACTACAATTAGTGAAAAAGATAAGATCTTGACATTATCAACTTGTTACAGTGACTCCGAAAAAATGGTTATGCATGCAAAATTAATAAAATATGAAAAAAGAAAGCAATGATTATCATTGCTTTTTTCATTGTCATGACTAATTAATTCTATTTTTGTTCTTTATTTATATTTAATATAATTCCAATGGAAGCCATACTTACTAGCAAACTAGAACCAACATAACTTAAAAATGGTAAAGTAACCCCGGTTACTTATACAAGCATTACCATTTTTTATGGGTTACTCATCCAATGGTAACTGAAAAATACAATAAAAAAATTACTACAATTAAATGTAGTAATCATATTTGAATTCAAAATTAAATACTTTAACTAAAATGCAAAATTTTATTATTAGTTTATATTTTCTATTTTTTCCTTTATGAATTCATCCAAATAATCAGAATCTTTTGTTACCCATTTATAAGCGCAATGTTCATCACTTAAAATAATATCAGTTTTTTCTTTGTCAACATCTATTATAAAATCAATTTCTATGTTATGAATTAGATTACCATTTTTATTTTTGATTTCATCGAAATAATGAGTGATCTTTAAATCAAAATCTTGTTCAAATCCAATTTCCTCTTTTAATTCTCTTGCTAATCCTTCTTTAAGCAATTCGCCATTTTCCAAATGTCCACCAGGAAACTCCCATGCTCCCGGAAATAAATCATCATCTTCATTTCTTTTTACAACAAGAAGCATATCATCATCTTTTAAAATACCTGTTAAAACTATATCAGTTTTCATAAATTACCTCACTTTCAATAATTATTTCAATTATATTATAATTAGCATAAATTATCAATCAATGAATATTTATCATAAGTTTCTCATTCAAAAACATATAATTATTTTGCTCTTTAAATCCATTAATTTTTCTTCTAATAAACTTATTTCTTTATTGTGATTCAACAATTTATATGTCTATAATTTTAATTTTCTGGTAGTTATAATATTTATTATCTATTTTTACTTTTACTTATACTTAGTATAATCCCAATGGAAGCCATACTAACTAATAGTGAGGAGCCTCCATAACTAAGAAAAGGAAGTGTCACCCCCGTAACAGGTATTAAACCAACTACTACAAGTAAATTTAAAATTGTTTGAAATCCAATTTGAAAAGCAAGACCAAAAGCTAAATATTTGCCAAACAAATCATTACAATTTAAAGCAATCTTAATAATATTAAATATTACAAGTGCAAATAAAAGAACAATTAAAAATGCTCCTAAAAAGCCTAATTCTTCACATATAATAGCAAAAATAAAATCTGTTTGTGGTTCTGGCAAATAAAAATGTTTTTGAATAGAATTACCTAATCCTTTACCAAATAATCCGCCTGGACCAATTGCATATAATGATTGAATTATCTGAAAACCACTACCTAATGGATCACTCCAAGGATTTAAAAACGAAACTATTCTAGCGACCCGATAAGGAGCGGCAATTATAAGACCAACGACTCCTAGAACCCCTAAAAAACCAATTTTCACAAAAAAAGAAAAATTGGCCCCGCTTGAAAACAAAAGTCCAACAATACTTATAGTTAATACAACCCCACTCCCAAAATCAGGTTGAAGCATTATTAAACCAAAAGCAATAATTGCCACTAATAAAATAGGCATAATTGTTTTAAAAGTATATTTAATATTGTCTTGGTTATTTGCTAAATATTTAGCCGTAAAAATAATTAAAATTATTTTCATTATTTCACTTGGTTGTAAACTAAATAATCCCATATTAAACCAACTACGACTACCATTTCTGATAGTTCCAATTCCCGGAATTAAAACTAAAAACAACAAGATAAAACCCACTAATAATAATTTGTTAGAATTCTTGTAATATTTTTTATAATCAATTTTGCTAATAAAAATCATTAAAAAGATCCCAATTATTAAAAATAATCCTTGATTTTTAGCATATTTAAAGTGATCACCATATTTATATTCAGCCCATATATATGAAGATGACGTAATCATCAATAAACCAACTAACGAAAGTATTACGACATATAAAAAAAGTTTGTTTCTTTTCATAAAAAGACTCCAAATGAAACTGCGATTAGGGCTGCAATTATTGCAATAAGCCAAAATAAGCGAACTATTTCTTGTTCTTTCCAACCATTTTTTTCAAAGGTGTGGTGGATTGGTGTCATAGGAAATACTCGTTTTCTTGTTTTTTTATAATAAATTCTCTGAATAATACAAGTTAGAGTTTCAATAACAAACACAATACCAATTAAAACAAGTAATAATTCATGCCTAGTTGTTATAGCAATAGCCCCAATTGTAGCTCCTAATGCTAATGATCCGGTATCTCCCATAAATATCTTAGCTGGATTAGTGTTGTAATATAAGAAGCCTAAAATTGAGCCAGCTAAAATAAAAATAAAGATTGCGAGATCTCGATAACCATCAAGCCATGTTGTATAAATTGTTATTACACCAAAAGCAATTAATGCAATAAATGATAAGCCTCCAGCTAAGCCATCTAAACCATCTGTAATATTAACAGCATTACTACTAGCTAAAAGAACAAAAAGAATAAAAAACCCATATAACCAGCCAATGTTCAATTTAATATTTAATGTATGAATCCATATTAAAGGTTTATTTCCGTCTAAAAGAAATAAAATGAAGAATATAATTGCCACAACCAATTGAAGAAATAATTTGCTTTTCTCACTTAACCCTTGATTATTATTTCTTTTGATAATTAAATAGTCGTCAATAAAGCCAATTAATCCATAAGAAACAAAGGAAAAAATAACTATTAATAAGCTATAACTCAAAGTTATTTTTTTAAATAGTACCATTAAAGTAATTGTTATAAGAGTAGCAAGTATAAAAATAATTCCCCCAATAGTTGGAGTTCCTTTTTTTGACGCATGTTTTTCTTCTAAATAAACATTCAACGATTGGTTAAATTTAAATTTTTTTAAAATAGGAATTAATACATATCCCAGCACTAATGAAAGAATAAATCCTAATAACATTCCTAAGAAACATTTAATCATGACAAGCATGTTATCACCTAATAAAATGTATTCAAAAACTGTAAGATTATTTCTTACAGTTTGTTTTTAATTATTTTTTACTATTTAATAATTCCATTGATAGATTGTATAATTTCTTCATTGCTTCATCTGATTCACTATGTTTATTTAAACGTTGATGTATTTTCAATAAAACATTTTGATTACGATTTACAGTAATCATTGTTCTTCTGAATCTAGAAATTGAAGAAGCATTAAATGCAAAACCATTTTTAACTAAATATTTGAAATTGCCTTTCTCATGACCAGCTGTTTTATTTATTAAAATCATTGGCTTTTTTAAACATAAACACTCAGTTATAGTAATTCCTCCTGGTTTTGTAATAACTGCCGCACTTATTGTCATAAATTGAGGTACATTGTTAATAAAACCAAAGACACGAATGTTATTACATTCATTCTTTTCAACAATTTTCTGAGCTTTATTCTTTAACTTTTTATTATCGCCAGCAACATATATAATATCAGCATTAATGTCTAATTTTATAAGTTCTTTCAAGTAAGGAAGTGAAGTTTTAGAACCAACTCCCCCACCACCAAAAAACAAATATATTGGTCTTGTTCCACTAAAACCATATTCTTTTAAAATAGCATCGCGATCATAATTATCTGAAAATCGACCAGAAATGGGAATGCCATAAATTTTAATTTTTTCAGCATCCACGCCTTTTTCAATCATTTCTTTTTTTTCTTCTTTGCTAGCAACAATTAAAGCATTTTCACTTTTTTTGTTCTGAAGCCACAATTCATGTGATTGATAATCAGTTATAATTGTGATTAGTTTAGAATCAATATAATTTTTCCTTTTATAACGTGATATCACGGTACTTGCAAAAAAATGAGTAGAAATGGTCAAATCTGGATTATAATCAACTATTTCATTTTTGATTTTTTCTGTATCAAACATTTTTGATAATAGACGATAAGTTCCAAAAGTTGTAACTTTACTATCAAAATATTTATATATCATTCCCCATAATAATGGATTACCAGATAATATTACTTTATTTGAAAATTTTGTGGAAACAACATTTATTAATGGCATTACATAGCTAAGAATATCAATATTCTTAATTTCAATTTCTTCATTTTGACTCTTAAAATATTCTTCAACATATCTGGCAATTGATCGATGACCTGTTCCATATGTTGCATATAAAATTAATATTTTCTTTTTCAATATTATCGCCTCGCATTATAATTGTTTCAAAATTTCTATCAACATTTTCTCTGTTTTGTTAACAATATATTTTTTGTTTTTCACTCGATCAAAATATATTAATTCTAATTCCTTATTATAATATTTATTAGTGTCATTATCATATATACTAATAAATACGCGATCTAAAGAATCACTCACATTTTTTTTATCAGCTACCATCATATGACCTGTAATTCCAACTCCATAGC
>CAZLKF010000013.1:0-22588 GCA_964560085.1 uncultured Muribaculaceae bacterium | reverse complement strand
CTCACATTTTTTTTATCAGCTACCATCATATGACCTGTAATTCCAACTCCATAGCTTGAAGATGTATATTCACATATTTTTTTACTCATTTCTTGAGCAACTTCCATACTATAAACGGTAAAATCATCAATAGTTTTCTGCTTAATTCCCATTTTCACTTTGAACTCATTAGAATATGTAATAGCACTAAATTTTAGAATATCACTAGCGCCAGGAATATCAGTAATGGCATTAACCAAAGCTCCACCTGTGCAAGATTCCATGGTAGAAATTGTTTTATTTTTTATTGTTAGTAATTTTACTATTTTTTTCATATATGCTCCTATTTTCTTGAGATTTTTTTAACGTACGGCGTCTTTCTTGGCTCAAAATCATTCATCTTTTTCTGAAATGTTTTATCCAGCATTGCTTTAACACCATCATCATTATAAAAGTGAGCCATATATTCATCATTGCTTAAATATTCATTTAAAATATCCTTTACACTCAAAAGAAATTCTACAGTATAAAACTCCGAAGCTACTACATCAAAATCAATTATTTTGTCTGTATATATGTTATCATTGGCAAGTAAACATAGTGCATACTGTGATAATAATTGAGCACATCTGATCGGATTACAATTACTTACATCGTAAAAATTATTTCCGCATTCTGCGCCTAATTTAAACATTTTTTCATCTAAAGAATCAACTAAACTTTCTCTTACTATATAAGACGTTATCTGTGAACAATAAGAACCATTAAATGTTTGATCCCTAATAGTTTGAACTACTGAAATTCTTTCCTCTTTATTTTTAAAATTATAAGTGTCAACAAACTTGCCTAAAGGCATTTTATATAAACATAAATTCATAACTCATCCCTATTTAAGTATAACACAAAAGTAAGTTTTAGACACTATCTTTATTGACAGGTTATAATTTATAATATATAATTATTTGCATATAGGGGTATAGTTTAATGGTAGAGCGACGGTCTCCAAAACCGTTAATGTGGGTTCAACTCCTGCTACCCCTGCCATTTAGATAATCAAAGGTGTTTATTAAAATACCTTTTTTTGTTATAATAAGTTAGGTGATAAAATGATAAATATTTTATTTAGTGGTATAGATAAAACAAAGGGATTTACAAAGATGCAAACCGAAGTGTTGCAAAAGGATATAAATAACAACATGAATATTGTTTTTATATCGTCCCTATTCGACAATTATCAAAGAAGTGATGATCAATTGAATAGATATATGCTATTATTTGAAAGAATAGGAATAAAATTCAATGATTACTGCATCATTGATAATAGAATTAATCCTAATCAGGCATATGAAAAGATTAATAATTCTGATATTGTTTTTTTATTAGGTGGATCACCTGAATTGCAAATGAAATCTATTAATGATTACAAATTATTAGAATCTATTTTTAATGCAAAAATTGTTATAGGTGTCAGTGCTGGATCTATGAATCAGTCAATTATTGTAATGTATAAGGATGAATTTGATAATTGTATGATGAAAAAGTATAATGGTTTAGGTTTAATTAATGTAAATATTTTTCCTCATATGTCTTTTGACAATGAAAAGTTAATTGATGAAGCAAATGAGATTAGCATGCATATTCCTCTTATTTTGTTGCCAAATGAGTCATTTATTAGAATTGAAAATGGCCATATGAGCATTTCTGGTTTATATTGGAATTTAGATAAAAAAATACTATTAAATGGAAATTAATATTTTTAAAAGTTTATTAGATTTTTCTAGTTTTTTTCTTATAATATGATGAGATTGTTAATATGATGAGATATATAGATAAGAAAAAAAGAAGTAATGACTTTAGCTCTTTAACTAGCTCGTAAATTGTGATAACTTATATCAAGAAGTTTAGCTATATTAATTTCCAAATGCACTGAATTTTCGTGCCATTTAGATAATCAAAGGTGTTTATTAAATCACCTTTTTTTGTTATAATCATGTAGAGGTGTTAATATGATAAGATATAGTAATGAAGAAGGATTTATAAGACCAAAAGGAATAAGATTCAGAGAAAATCAAGATAATTCTATAACTTTACCTCAAGTAGCAATAGGAGTTTTTTCTAGACATTTGTTTGAAGATGTAATAGAAAAATTTTGTTGCAAAGAGGTTGGATACATTTCTACTGCTAATTTAGAAAGAAATATATACATATTAAAATTTAAAAATATAGAAATAACACTATTTATGGCCGGAATAAGTGGTTCTTGGATAAGTGCAGACATGGAAGAATTACATGCACAGGGAGTTAATAAATTTATTATATTTGGTAATTGTGGTGTGTTAGATTCTACTATAGAAGATTGTTCTATAGTAATACCAACCAAGGCATTTAGAGATGAAGGAACAAGTTATCATTATGTGGAAGCCAGTGATACAATAGATTTAAACCCTAAATATATAAATGAATTTATAGAAATATTAAAAGACTACAATTTTGAATATAAAAAGGGATATACTTGGACAACTGATGCTTTTTATAGAGAAACCAAAGAAAAAATAGATTATTATAAATCACAAGGTGTCATTACAGTAGAAATGGAAGGAGCAGCAATAGCAGCTGTTTCTAAAAGAATCGGCGTAGATGCTTTTACATTTTACTATGCTGGGGACAATTTAGATTCTACTGAGTGGGATGAAAGAAGCTTATCAGGTTTAACAAACATTGACAAGAAAAAAGAAGTAATGATTTTAGCTCTTGAACTAGCCTGTAAATTATGCTAAATGCTCATCAAAAAGTTTAAATATGGCCAATTCCCAAATTCACTACACTTTTGCCATGTTTTGTTGATAACTAGATATTATCTAGTTTTTTTGTGATATTTTTAGAAATAAATTTTTTATTATCTTCTTTAGGTTATTTATTGTTTCTAATAATTTAACTAAACATATATTATAATGTAATAAAATTTTATATTGAAAGGAGAAAAATATGGCAACAATAAACAACTCAGCTAATATAACTTATAAGTATGGTGAAATAACTGATGGTGCCTTATCAAATATTGCGACAACAATACTAGCAGAAAATGTTAACTTAAATGCTGAAAAAACTTCAAACAATTCAGCTTGGAGACCATCAGAAAATTTAACTTATAATATAAGAGTCTCAAACGATGGAACAGATCCTTTGTTTGGAGTATCAATTCAAGATAATTTAGGTGGTGGTACAACAAACTCACTTATATATGTAGCAGAAAGTGCACGTATGTTAAGAAACGATACATTATCAACAATTACTCCAACAAGTACTTCTCCCCTAACTTTGGTTATTCCTGATACGCTTGAACCAGGTGAAGTAATCATTTTTACATACGTAGCGAGAGTCAGAGCAGATATTGCAACTGATATAAATGAAATAACTAATGAAGTCACTGTTGTCGGTCATGAAACATCAACAACAGGCACGACTGTTACAGTCAGTCCTTCGCCAACCTTAACTATTCCAAAAGCCGATTATGCAGATGTAAGAATAACTAAAAGTGTAGACAAAGATAATGTTTCAGTTGGTGATGCATTAACATATACCTTTTTACTAGAAAATTCTGGAAACATTGAAGCAACAAACATTGTTATAAATGATAATTTGCCAACAAACTTCACAATAACTGGAATAACTTCATTAACTAATGGTGTAACAACAACATTTGAAACAACTGATTATTCCTTGAATGAGCAAAACAAATTAATATTACCTACATCAACAATAAAAACTATTTCAGTTCCAGCAAGTACAAATTTAGGTAGTGGAACGACAATTGTAAAAATTGTTGGTACTATTAATGCTTAATTAAGATTTTATGATAAATATTTATTTATTGATAGAATAATAAGAATTCTTCACATTTGTGAAGTTTTTTTAATTTATTGCTATAATTTTAACAAATTCATCATATAATATAGTAGATAGTATGAATATTATGTCATTTTTTGATAATTTATTAAAAAAACACTTGCAAATTTTATATATTCATGTTATACTTTGTAAAGTTTATTACTTATTTAATATTTCTTTTTTGAATTAATTTAATAAATACATAAACGAATCGATGGAAAGGAAGTATTAAAATGGAAAAGAAAGACGAAACAAGAACATGTAAAGATTGTGGTCAAGAATTTGTATTTACAGTTGCTGAACAAGAATTCTATGAAGAAAAAGGATTCCAAAATAAGCCAGAAAGATGCAAAGAATGCCGTGCTAAGAGAAAAGCTGAAAGAAGAAACAGCAGACCTTATAATAACGACAGATTCTAATCATTAAAACTAGAGAAATCTAGTTTTTTTTGTGTTATAATTTCTATAGGTGATTTTATGAAGTTATATCTCATTACAGGTGCTAGTGGTCTAGTTGGGACCAATTTGATTAGAGCTTTAGATCAAAAAGGCAATAAAATTATTGCTTTAATTAATAAATCTCCCCTACACTATAAATCTTCTAACATTGAAGAAATTGCAGCAAATGTATGTGATTTTACAAAAATGGAAGAAATTTTCAAAAAATATGACACCAAAGAAAAAATTTGCATTCATGCTGCTGGTATCATTACTATTAAGAGTAAAAAAGATGAAAATGTTTACAATGTTAACGTTAATGGAACTAAAAACATTATTGATTTATGCTTAAAATATGATTATAAATTAATTTATGTCAGTTCAGTTCATGCTATTGCAGAAAAACCATATCCCAATATTATTACTGAAACTGATTCTTTTTATCCTGAAAAACTAAAAGGAATATATGCAGTTACAAAAGCAACAGCTTCAAATATGGTTCTTGATGCTTGTAATAAAGGACTTAAGGGCATAATTGTTCAACCATCAGCAATTATCGGACCATATGACTATAATTGTGGCAATTTTACTACTTTAATTGAAAATTTTATTGAGGGAAAACTACCAGCAATCGTTAAAGGTGGCTATGATTTTGTCGATGTCAGAGATGTTGTTGACGGGATAATTTCTGCCATTCAAAAAGGAAAAATCGGTGAATGTTATATTTTAAGTAACAAATATTATAGTGTTAAAGAATTGATTGACACATTAAGTTTAGTAACAAATAAGAAAAAAGTTAAAATAATAATGCCAACTTGGTTTGTAAAAATACTAGCTCCTTTGTTTGAACTTTATAGTAATATTAGACATCATCGACCTTTATTTACTCCCTATTCTATTTATGTATTACACACTAACTCTTTATTTTCACACAAAAAAGCTGATAACGATTTAAACTATGAAACACATAATTTAGAAGACACTTTAAAAGTAACATATGAATGGATAAAAAATAAAAATTAAAATTTTTACTTGACTCTCCCCTTAGGGAATAAGTTAGAATTAATCTGAAAGGAGATTATTATGTATAGAATCGGTGAATTTTCAAGCATCTCAAAAACGACAATTAAAACATTGAGGTATTATGAAAAAGAAGGATTACTAGTACCTTCTTACATTGATAGTGAAACAAATTATCGTTTTTATGAAACAAAACAACTATTAGATTTGTCAAAAATTGTTGCTTTACGACAAATTGGAATGTCTATTGATAATATCAGAGATATTCTGAACGGACATAGCATTAATTCATTACTTTTAGTTAGAAAAGAAGAACTTGAAAGTGAACTTAGTATTGCAAATGATCAACTTTTAAGAATAAATAATTTATTGAAGGGAGAAACTATGAAAAACGAAGTTATTGTCAAAGAATTACCAAATTACACAGTTTATTACAAGGAAGGAATTGTTAAGGAATTTAGTGAAATTACCAACTTTATTCTTGCTTCAGCTGAGGAATGTCGTGAGCTTAATCCTAACATCAAATGTATTGATCCAGATTATTGTTATGTAAGTTACTTAGACGGAGAATATAAAGATCACGATATCAAAGTAATGTATGCCCAAGCAGTTACCGAAGAAGGAATTGGTAATGAAAACATTAGGTTCAAAAAATTAACACCAGTTAAGGCTGCTTGTATGTATCATAAAGGATCATATGAAACAATTAGAAATACATATAGTATTTTATTAAAATGGATTGAAGAAAACAATTATGAAATAATTGAACCAATTCGTGAAAGATATATTGATGGTATGTGGAATAAAGATTCTGTTGATGAATGGTTAACAGAAGTAGAAATTCCTGTAAGAAAAAAAGACTAATGTCTTTTTTCTTTTAGCAATTTTTTGACCTTTAAATATTCGATTGTATCTTCAAGCGTTTCACGAATATCACGGGTAGTATAATCCAATTCATTTTTAGCTTTTTCATTGGAAAATAAAGAATTGCTTTGTAATGTATAAATTGAATAAGCTGTAAATAATGGTGGTGTTTTTTTCAAACGATAATAATATTCTGCTAAAGGTGCAACTAATTTTACAAACCAAATTGGTAAATAAACTTTTATCTCTTTTTGATTAGTTATTTCATGACACATAGTCAGTAATTCTTTTATAGTGTAATAATGATTAGAAAGAATGTAACACTCGCCTATTTTTCCTTTATTTAAAGCTGAAATTGTTCCCATTGCAACATCTCTGACATCAACAAAATCATAACCACCTTTTATTGCTGCTGTTAAATCATGATTATAATAATCTCTTATAAGAGCAACTATATGATTGTTAGCATAATCATTAGGACCAATAATACCTGATGGATGAACGACAACTGCATTTAGTCCCTTACTAACAAGTGATAAAACATATGCTGTTGCTTCCGCTTTAGTTTTGGCATAAAGACCTTTAACTAAATTTTGATCGAAATTGGCAACCTCAGTAATTATTTCCCCTTTTGCAAGTTCAGGAATAGCATGAACAGAACTCGTATAAACCATTCTTTTCACATTATGTTTTAAACATAAATCAGCAACATTTTTAGTACCATTGACATTGACATTATAAATTCTTTCGTCATATGCACCCTTGATTGACACAATTCCCGCCGCATGAATTACATAAAGTTCAGCATTGGTAGGATTATCAAATAAAGGTTCAAGAGATTCTTTATCACAAACATCTCCATAGTAGATTGTTGAGCTAGTAGGAACATGCTTCTCACCTTTCAACACGAGTGAACGAACATTGCAGCCATTTTTAACTAATTGTTCAATAATTGTACTGCCCAAATGACCAGCAGCTCCTGTTACAATATATATTTTTTCCATATTATCACCTATACTTATTATACTCTAATAAAATAGAAATACCTAATTTTTAACCAATTGTTTTTGTTTAGCACCCTTATTTGCTTCCTTAATTTTTTCGCTACGCCACTCAAGATCATACGGTCTTGCATAATAAAGTGTATGAGGAAACTCATGACATAAGTCTCTATATTCATGAGTAACTTCATCACTTGTCATTTGGGCAGTATTTTTAAATTCAAAATAAGTATCATGACTTTCAACAAAAACAACGCATGAATTTTTGTCATTTATTCTGCTTTCAGTTAAAACCTTAAAATATTTACCATATTCTTTTATTAGTTCGTGTGATTCAAAAATAATCTCACCATAAGTAAAAATGTCCAAATCTTTTAACTTTTTTAAAACTCGTGGCCAAAAATCACAACCTTCTTCAGGCAAGGCAATATTCTTAGCAGCATCAAATCTAAAACCACAAACTCCACAATCCAATAAATCATCTAGAAATTTAATTATTATATCTTGAAGTTCATGATTGTTGGGATTTAATCCTGGCAAATGCATACAATAATTGATTACTTCCAAACGATTATTCCAATTGTTTATATTTCTTTTTTCTTTCCAAAAAGCTCTATTTGTGCGCAATTTTGCGTCAACTTTTTCATGGGGAAACAAAGTGTTATCAACAGCACTAGCTGTGTGATTACAAATAACATCAGCAATAATATTAATTCCTATTTTATTTGCTAATGAACACAAACTAATTAATTCTTCTTTTGTTCCATAAATATTACCAATAGCAAATGCACAAGGTTGATAAGACAACCACCACAGATTGTAATTATCTTCTTTTAAAGGTTGAATTGGATTGATTTGCACAGCATCAAATCCTTGATCTTTAATATTAATTAATTCTGATTCAATATCAACAAGTTGCCAATTGAACATATGAATAATTCTCATACCTACTCCTTCTATAAATTATTTTGATTCTTCTTCTATTTCATTATATAAAAAATACAATTATTTAACAATATGTGTTATAATTGAATTACAATAATTGATGGAGGCGACTATGTTTTATTACTATTTAGCAAGCTTTATTCTTCTTATAGTTTCTTTAATATTAATCATTATTATGATGATGAAAAACAAAATAAATAAACATGTTATTATAAAACCACGAGATTATAAAAATTATGCCATTCTTATTCCCGCTCGTTATGAATCAAAAGTAATTCGTGGTCTTTTAGATTCTTTAAAAACTCAAGTTGATTCAATGAAAGATACTTATATTATTGTTGAAAGTGAATCTGACGAAACCGTTGAAATTGCCAAAAATTATGGAGCTACTATTTTCATTCGCGGTGATATTACAAATAGAAAACGAAAAGGTTATGCTCTAGATGAAGTAATTAAAGAAATCTTAAAAAATAAGCACTATGATTTATATTTTATTTTTGATGCTGATAATATTTTAGACAAGTCCTTTATCAGCAATATGCTTGAAACTTATAACAAATGGTATGATATTGCAACTGGTTACCGCAACATCAAAAATAATCTTAATTGGGTTACAACTTGTTCAGGTTTAACATTTAGTATGATTAATACACTAATTAATCGAGCAAAAACAAAATTAAATAAAACAATTATTATTTCGGGAACTGGTTATTATATTAGTGGCGAATTAATTGAAAAATGGCAAGGTTTTCCTTTTAGTACATTAACTGAGGATTATGAATTATCTCTTTATGCCACTGCTAACAATATTTCGACATTTTATAATGAAAATGCCATATTTTTCGATGAACAGCCAACTGAATTTAAAGTTTCAATTACGCAACGTACTAGATGGGTAAAAGGATTTTTTGAAGCAAGAAAATTACACTTAAAAAATATTAAAAATGATATTGGCAAAATTATAGGTGTAACGCCTTATATTTTAATTATTATTGGTGCAATTCTTGCTATAGTAGTCAGTTTTTCAAAATTAGTATTTGATATTATTAATAATGAAAGTTCATACTATATTTATCTAATTTACTTTTTTTCCATTGTTTTAATTATTTATAGTTTTCTCGCAATTTTTACTGCATATATGTTAAAACTAGAAAAGAATAAACTAAATGTTAGCATAAGGCTAAGAAAAAAAGCTATTTTACTGAATCCCATATTCTTACTTTCATATATTGTTTGTTTAATTAAAGCCATTACTACAAAAGTTAGTTGGGAAAGAATTGACCACGGAAAATAAGGAGCAATTATGCTGAAAAAAACAAATTACTTATCGCCAGAAACACTTTTAACAGCGCGAAACATAATAGTTGATTCAAGATTAACAGATCGAGATATTAATTTTTTATCATTTTTACCAAACAACGCGATGATTGAAATTAAGAAATCAAAAAGCGAATTAACTGATGAAGAATATTTGCAAAATGTTTTAAATATTTTGGAGAAAATTAGTAAATTAAAAAAAACTTTAATTATTAAATTTTCAGTTGAAAAAAGAAGTATTCTTGAACAATTAGCATTTGATTTTTCAAAATATGTTGATTTGTCAATAATTATTAATAATGATGATTATGATTATCCTATAGGACAATTTCTCGAAGAAGAAAAAGTTTTAGATTCTTTAATTAAAGGTATTAAAGAATCAACTTTAACCCCCTTTGAAAAATATATTGCTGTTTACAACATTGTCAAAAATTTTAAACCATTTAAAGATAATGCTAGTAATCCAAGCAAATCTCGCAGCTTACGATATATTTTAAATAATAAATATATGGTGTGTGTTGGTTATGCTAGATTATTGGAAGTATTACTTGATAAAGTTGGAATTAGAGCAACTGATTTAGACGTCAGCATTGATACTTCATATGATAAAAACAATAATACCAAACGAATAACAAATGAGGTTGGTCATCAACGAGTTTTAATTAATATTGACGATGATAAATATGGTGTGCACGGAATCTTTGTTGCCGATCCTACATGGGATAATGATCCGCAAAAAAATTATTTAAATCACGCTTTAATGCCATTTGAAATGATGCAGGTTGAAAAAAGATTATTTTGGTTACGGGATGAAGATTTAATTTTTGATGTTCATGATTTTAATGAATTCAATAAGCAAATAAATTACTATATTGAAAGAAAAGAAAGATTTTATCGTGATTCAGGTGATTGGTTGTTTTCCAAAGGTGAAGAAGAACTAATTATGTTTATATATGATGTTTTAAAGCGAAAAATCGATGATACTTTAGGAAAAATAGATGATAACTATATAGAGATAGTTAAAAAATATAATTTTATTACTGAAAAAGATTACGAAAATTTTTTAACCGAAATTGGACATTACATAATTAAAAGAACCAATCAAAAAATTTCAGGAAATGTTTTAATTGAAGCTAACAGCAAATCTTTAAAACAAGTAAGTATTCCTGAAATAACTGAATTTAAAACTAAAACAAAAAAAGAAAATGCAGAAATCGAGTTTATTGACTTTCCTTATCAAGTACCAGAAAATGATTTAAATGGGTTGCGTCTTGAAGAAAACACAACAAACCGATTTCATTAAAAAAAGGATATAATTTTATATCCTTTTTACTTGTTTTAAAAAATTATCGACTTTTTTTTGATAAGAAACTGGATCAACTAAATAACTAAGTCCATGTCCTGCTTTTGAAACTATCAATATCTCTTTTTTTGACTTGTTTGCTCTATAAAGATCTAAAGTCATTTCATAAGGAACAAATAAATCATCATCACCATGAATAAAAAGAATAGGAATTTTATTCTTTTGAACTTCTTTTAAAGCAGAAGTTTCATTTAAATTAAAATGACCAAAAATTAAAGCCCCTAAAAAAATAAAGGGATATATGAGATTAGGCATTATCTTCATGTCTCTACAGACTTTTCTGATAATTGCTTGCGCCGAAGAATACGGGCAATCAGCAACAACTCCTATTACGTTTTTAGGTAAAAGAAGACCTGTTGCCATAACAACCGTCGCTGCACCCATTGAAACCCCATATAGAAATATTTGGGTCTTAGAGCCAAATCTAGCAATTACATAATTAATCCACGACAAGCAATCATAGCGTTCTTTTATTCCAAAAGTAATTGTTGTTCCTTCACTTTTGCCATGTGCTCTTTGATCAACTAGTAAAATATTATGCTTTAACCTAGATGCAATCTTGTAGCCACCACAAAAATCTCTAATTGCTGTTCCACGATAGCCATGAAATTCAATATCAATTGGGGCGTTATCTTTAACATGATAATACTTAGCAGCTAATGTTTTACCATCACTTGACTTTATGAATATTTGCTCGTAAGGAACTTCTTCAAGTTTATGAATCGCTTCCAATAATTCTTCTTTATAAACATCATATTGATTCGTTGCTGGAATATTATAATTACTTTCTTGCCTTTTTGGTGAAACATAAAAAATAATTCTATATGTGATAAATGAAATAATTAAAATTACTATTAAAATCAAAACAACAACCATAATTATACCTTATTATATTCCACTTTATTATCATCTAAAAATTTAATTATCTGATTAGCTGATACACCAATTCCTAGGTTTATAAATTGCTTTTCAGAAGCATGAACATTTTTGTGATTCCTTACGACATCAAAATCAATATCAAACATTAAATCTAGATGCGATGTTGCAGACTGTAAGCCTATAATATTACCTTCAACATCAAAAATCGGTCCCCCACTTTGACCTCTTAACCCCGGTGTACTTGTTTCAAATGCAATAATTTTACCACTATCATCATTAAACAATCTTGTTACCATTCCATCTAAGGGAAATGCCGGCGTATTGAAGTCTCCATTCTTTTTTACTTTAATATCATCTTGAATAATATCAAAACAATTAAAAGTTGGCCATGGAAATCCTAATCGACATATTGATTCACCTGGTTCAATTTTTTTAGTGCTTATTTGGGGAAACTTTTCTGTACAAACTTTTGAGAAATCCTTCCATTTTATTAAAGCTAAATCTAAATTTTTATGATAAATAATTTTTTCTAATCTACCGTCTTCAAAACAATTCATAAAAATATTAATTGTTTGTATTAATGTAAAATCATTATAATCATATTTTATGTTGATCTTTTCGATTTCTTTCTTTGATTTATTTTTAATTTCTTTCAAATATTCCATATATTTTTGATTTAATTGATCAGCAAGTTGGATTCTTTCAGCAATATGCTTACAAGTTAAAACAAATCCATCTCTATTCAGGATAATAAATGCTCCTATTCCCATCTCAATTATCGGTTTATTAAAAAATCGTTCGCCAATTAAAACAGGTCTAGTATAATTAAGATTTAATTTTATTGCTTTTTTAAACATAGATTATCCTCGATTTCTAGCATATTTTTTAGTAATCTTAAATGAGGTCTCTCTTAATAATGCATTGTTACATTCATCTGTCGGCAAAATTTCAAAATGGCTAGCCTCATCTATTTCACCGGCATAGCTTGTAATATTGAAACCCGTATGATGATAGGCTAAACGATTAAAAGTTCGCAAGAGTTTTTCGGTTAAATTATTTTGTATTTCTTCATGTTTATTAGCTAGATCATCAGCTTCAACAGAAGTTAAGTTTTTATATTTTATAATATTTTTATGAGTTATTTCTTTTGCATTCCATCTCACAATCAATATTGATGGTACAATTACTTGAGTAATACCATAATTGCGAATTATCCCCGTAAATATATTGGCAGCAACGACAAAGCTTGCTGTAACGTCTTTTATATTTCCAAAGTCATAATTATCAAAATTCTCGTTTTTTACATCTAAGCCTTCATCAATTCCATATAGAAGTCTTTTTATTCTCTTAACATAATAACAATTATCATTTTTATCATGGCGATCAGTTTGAATCCCTAACACATACGCTTTTGAATCTTCTATGCCAAAAAAAATATCTGGGAAGTGATAACAATCCTCTGAATTTAAATCGTGAAGAGTTATCTTCAAGCGATATGGGGTTTCACTTTGAACTTTTGATTTCACTACTTCTAATTTAATTGTACTATTTAAACATTCACTCATAAGTGAATCAATGCTATTGATGTATTCATTTAAATCAGTGTTTTTAAAGAATGAAATTCTTCTTTTTAAAAATTCACACGGATTTTGAAAATCTTCCATTGTCGCATTTGACCACAATAAAACTGCTAATAACTTCTCTTTGTTTATGCCAAGACCTAGATTATTGTTAGAAAGTTCAGGTGCAAAGTTAGAATCATCATAAAATTTACTGGCAATATTTATATATTGGTATAACAAGCGATCAAATTCAGCTTTATTTTTTATGAATAAAGTTGGAACGAAACTATTATCCTTCTCTACTGCTTTGATACTTATACCCATTTCAGGTATTTCTGTTGAAAATAACAAATTATACCTAAAAAAGCAGTCAACATCGCCTCTAGCTGCTTCTTTAATTATGTAATCATAAAATGTATCTATTATATCAAACATTTATTCACCAAAATTATATAAACTCTTCTCATAATCTTTTACGAAGTACTTTATATTTTTATTTCCTTTTGTAATAATTGTATGTCCTTCTGCTTGAAGAAGTTTTATTTGTAATTCAAATGCTTCTGGATATTTAATGTTTAGTTCCCCATCAGCTTTTAAAACGCGCCAGTAAGGTGTTATATCACTTTTCCTCTGATAACTCGCCCAAGCGCAAATATTAATGAAAATTCCGGCAGTTAATGGACAAGCAACATCAACATTGTTTTCTCGTGCCACACATCTTCGAAGATCATTAGTTGTTGTAAGTTCACCAAAAGGAATTTTTTTTATTTTTTCATCATAGCATAATGGTGGAACAATAATCATTCTTTTTCCACCCCATTTTTTAGCCTGTAAATCGTCAAGTTCAATTATTTTAGGCATATCTCTTTTTTGATTCAACATTTCATTAAAATTTTTTTTATTTTCGTTTGCCATAAAAAAATTCTCCTTATCTAAATAATTATAACACTTTCATCATCTTTTAGTATATAATTTAATTGTTTACACGAATTATTTAGTATTATATGATACAATGAAAGTGGTGATTTTATGGAATTTAACATTTTAACTTTTGGCTTAATTCTATTACTAGTTTATTGTATTCATATAATTATTTATGAGAAAAGAAGCGTCAGAAGTAAATTAATAGAGACAACAGTCGCAATTGCTAAACCAAAAAAACTTATTGAAAATGATGAAGTTTATAATAAATATATTGAAAAAATGGCTATAAAGAATAAGGAGACTTATATTTTACCAAAATTTAAATATAAATGTGATATAAAAAGATTAGCTTACAAAAGAATGGATTATTACGTTGTAAATCAGAATGACAAGGCGAAAAAAATATTCTATTTACATGGTGGTAGTTATATTGAAGATCCTTTGATATTTCATTGGATATTTCTTGATGAAATTGCTAAGATTACCAATACGGAAATAATTGTTCCAATTTATCCCAAAAGTCCTACTTATAATTATAAGTATGCTTACAAAAAGGTTTTAGGTTTATATAAAAATTTATGTAAAAAAGAAAATATAATTATTATGGGTGATTCAGCTGGTGGCGGTTTCGCTTTAGGTCTTGCCCAACTATTAAAAAAGAAAGAAATGAAATCACCATCTAATATCATTCTTTTATCTCCGTGGCTTGATATTACAATGAAAAATAAAGAAATAGAAAAATATGAATCAAATGATCCATTTTTATCTAAAAATACCCTCATAAAAAGTGGTAATTATTGGAGTAAAGGTGATGACAATTACCTTGTAAGCCCAATTAAGGGTGAATTCAAAAAAATTGGGAAAATAACAATTTTTGTAGGAACCCATGAAATCTTTTTGCCTGATGCTAAAAAATTAAAGGATAAACTTGTTCGTAAACATATTCCTCATAATTACTATGAATTTCATAATATGGATCATGTATTTCCTTTGCAACCAATTCCTGAAGCTAAAAAAGCTAAAGATATAATTATAAAAATTATCAATGAAGCTTAAAAAAAGAGTAATTTTACTCTTTTATTTTAGACTATAATATTTTTTTAACTCATAAATAATATCTTTGCGGTAGAAGATAAATAAGACAACCAATGATAATATACCAAGACTTCCTAGCACAATAACTGGCCAATTTATTTCTACTACTCTACTAACAGCTAAAATACAAAAAATAACCGAACCGATTGAAGTTAAAAATAGTGGCATAAACTTCTTTTTTTGTAATTTAAATTCCGAAAAAAACAATAGTAATTGAACAATTATAATACAAAATGAAATAATACTTATAACAAAGTAAGACCAACTTGTTTGATTAATTAGGTCAATGATATATAAATAGGCACATATAGCAAATAAAATTACCGTAAATTTTTTCACAAATGTATTATCTATTAATGGTTTATTTAAAAAAACAAAATAGAAAATTACTTCTGCACCAATAACATAAAATACCCATTTTTTTCCACCAATAGCTAGATTTATAATTGTGCAAATAACAACAGATAAGAAGAATATAAATAAAATAATTTTTCGGAATTTTAGAAATTTATTAACTAATTTTTTGATTTTTGGATAATCATTTTCTATTTTCATATACTTCACTCCCATGTACTTTAACTTCAATGTCATTTTGTTTTAATAAATTGTACAAATTATTTTCTACTGAAGTATTAAGTGTAAATTTACTAATTGACAATGTCAATGTTTCATTACATGTTATCATTGAAAACAAAACACGATTACTAATTGCAGTTCCTAAAGTAAAATCCATTTTTTCAACATATTCTTTCATTTCACTTGGAATTTCAATTGTACCTAAATTTGATAAGACCGTTGTTGAGGCTTTATCTCCCATATAACCATAAATTGCATTCGCGATTGGACGTTTTATAAATAAAGGAATTAATTTTAGAGAAGAAACTAGTTTGTTGGCATATGTCATCGTTTCATTTAAAGCTTCTTTTGTGTTCTTCTCTTTCATTTGTTTTTTTATTTCTAAGAGAACTTCATCTAATGTGCTAATGTCACTTTTTTTTATTGTTATAACGATATATAAAGCAAAATTTCTAAGTGTTCTTGAAGGATAATACTTGCGCATATTAACAGGAACTTGAACCTTAATATCACCATTTTTTGATGTTGAATAAGATGAAACCATAAAAATTAATCCCAGCATTAATTCAGTAATCGTGACATTTTTAGACTTGGCTATTTTCTTTACTTCATCTACATTCATATCAAAATGTAATAATTGACAAGGACGAACATTAGATAATTTACCATCAATTTCAACCGCCCTATTTTCAACTAAACCTTTTGTTTTTCTTTCTTTTTCTTTTGTTATAAATTCATCACGAGCTTCTTCTATAGTTGGCTTATCTTCTATATCAAGAACAAAATCATTCTTGGTTATGCTATGATCTAGAAGTGTTAAATACTCACCAACTAATGTTGATAAAAATACGCTTGCTCCGTAACCATCACATAAAATATGAAAGCATTCTAAACTAATGCGATTTTTATAATAAACAACTTTGAATGAAGATTTTTCTAAAGTCGAAACGTTTATATAAGAACAAGGCAATCTTTTATCCTCATAAACATTGAATTTTTTCTTTATACCATCAATATAATGCCAAAAGAATCCCTTTCTAATTGAAGTTCTAAAAGTTGGAAATCTTTTCATAACAAATGTTAAAGCAACTGCCAATATTTCTGGTACAACATCTGCTTTTAAGTAATATGACAAACGATAAACACTCATCCAGTTTTCCTTCATCGAAAGTGGATATATTTTTGCAGAATTATCAAGAGGATACCAATTCTTTGGAGCTTCTTTATAACAGTTGCCTAATTTATCTAATGATAAAATCTTTAATATTTCATCTACTTTTTTTCCATTATTGTAATAATACAATATGGCTTTTTCAAAATCATCATTAAACAACTTTCGTTCTCTTTTACTCAAAGATATACTACTGTTTAACTCATCAAAAAAAGTGGTTAATACCTTTTGATCATCAATATTAAATTTATCTAAAAATTCATTCATATTTTATTCCTCATATATATTATAACATTATTTAGAATAATGATTAATACATATACGAAAAAAAGCTCGATAAACATTATAGTTTAAAAAGCTTTTTTCGAATCTAAACGATTATATTATAACTCTTTTTCTTAAATTGTAAAGTTTTTTTAATTTTTTACTGTTTTTCTTAGCAATTATCTAAAATAATGATATAATTGATAACGGAGGAGAATATTATGAAAGTTATAAAAAAGAAATTACCTGAGGGTGTTAAGAAACAATATATTACTAAAATCGGCAAAAAAGTTAAAATTGTTAATACATTATACGCTGGTAAGAAAAAGAATAAGAATAAATAAAAAAAATTCATTTTAATGAATTTTTTTATTTGAAAAAATCTCTTTTATTAAATGCCGAAGTCATAAACCTATAGGCCGCTTTCTTATTAGTTAACCATTCAAATTTAACATTGTTTTTTTGATTTGAATCCATTTTATCAACTAAAAATTTTGCAATAACATCAGGATAATCGCCAAGAATATTATAAACTTTTTTAGTTTTATCATCTAACTCAATTTTTTGATTAATCATAGAATTACGAATAAAATCAGTAATCATAATTCCTGGACTTAATTTACCAATTAAAATTGGTAATTTTTTTTCACTTACTTCTTTAGCTAATGCTTCTGTATAATAAGTAATTGCTCTTTTGCTTGTTCCATAAATGCTTAAGCCTAATATAACATTGTCATTACTTCCATGACCTTCGACATTGTATATTGCCCCAAATCCTTGTTTAATCATTTGATTCATTACTAATTTGGAAGCAATAATAGTTCCTTTTAAATCAACATCAACTATAGTTGAAATTGTTTTAATATCAAGTTCCCATATTGGCTTATTAGGTTGATTGATACCTGCATTATTAATCCAAATATCGATGTTAGTAAATTTTTTAACCGATTCATTTAATAAATATAATAAATCATCTTCACTTGTCACGTTGCAAAGTATTGTTAAAATATTCCCTTCACTTTTTATTGATTTTAATTGTTCTTTTGCAGAGTCAATATTTTCTTTAACAATGTCACTTATAACAACATTATAATTTTTACTTCTAAAAACTTTAGCCATTTCCAATCCAAGACCTCTTGCTGATCCTGTTATTATTACTGTTTTCATATAATCACCTCAATATCATTCATTGTTTTTCTTTAAAATTTTTCTACCAAAAAATCCTAGTATTCCTAATAACATTACAACAATAATAATTACAATTAATGAATTATTGTCTTTTACTATTTCTATTGTAAATGTTTTTGTAACTTCTTCTTGATTGACAATATTTTTAATACCAAATGTATACTTTCCTGTTTTTGTTGGAATACCACCAATTACTCCTTCAGCCGAAAGTTTTAGACCAGGTGGCAAAGTACCAGAATTTATTGAAAAAGTAGATTGAGGAACATTTGACTTAATGATGGCATAGTAAGTTTCACCTTTTTTACCATTTTCCAACTTTTCCGTCATTATCTGAATATTATAATCAATTACTGTTACATTTAGTGTTGCCATCAAGCCGTCTACTTCAACAACAATACTAGCAACTCCGTAATTTATAGCTGTTATTAAACCATCATTTGTAACACTAACGGCCTTTGAATTACTACTTTTATATTTTATTACATAATTACTATTCCCTGCCGTAATTATTGGTTTTATTTGATAAGTATTACCTGGTTTTAAGCCAATACTATTTTTTTCTAAACTAACATTAGTTACATTCTTCTTAACGGAAATACTTATATTTGAAGATGAAGATTTATTGTTATTATTATCGACAACTTCATATCTTACATTGTAACTATTACCAACTTCAAGATTGTTAAAGGTATATTTATTACTTGCTTGCGACTTTATGAGTTCATCATCCAGATAATAATTATATGCTTTAATTCCACCTTCATCACTTGCACCTGTAATTGTAATAGTTATTGAGTTTTCACTTGTTACATATGTTAGCTTTCCTATTACTGGTTTAGTAACATCTAAATTTAAGATATTAATAGAACTTGATACAATATTACCACCAACATCTTTAACAAAGACATACCACTTGCCCAAAGAAGAAAGTTCCCCTGTTGTAATATCTAAAGTATCAGTTTTTGATGTTGGAAACCATTGAATGTCATTCAGATTGTTACTTTTTGACAAGCCATAATAAGCAATACCGTAGTTTTCAGGCTCAACAATGCTATCACGCGCAGCCAAACTATAATCCTTATAATCAGTAGCTTGAATTCTTATTTTATTTCCTTCTTGACTTAAGTTTCTAATAATTGGTTTTGCATCATCTAAACGATCATGAAAATCATAAGATGAATTAACATAATTAATTTCTAAATTTGCTAAAGATGAAGATTTTATACGATAACCATAATCCGATTGTCGATCAATAGTTGTATATATAATCTTCCCACTGGCGTGAGAAACTCGATAAGTATTTGGATCAGTATCGCCATTATCATCTATATAAACAGCTATGTGATTAGCGAAATGGATTAAATCGCCTCTTTTTAATTCACTTGTTTTAATCTTTTCATAATCTGTGCTATAACTAACAGCTCCATTGCTTGCATGATGCACCATTAATTGAACAAACGACTCACAATAAACAGCAAATTTATTAGTGAATGAACCTTGAATTCCAGGAGAATTCTTAAAACCATATTCATAGCCACTAGACTTTATACCATTTTTAGCATTTTTTAACCACACGTTAGTTGTACTGCTTTTCAAATTGACAGCTTCACCATTTTTAATTCCCCAAAAATATGAATAAATAAACTCATCAGCATATGTTGTCCCTGCGCTTACTGCAACATTAGCAACCGCATTGTTATATTCCTCCAAAGTTACAGCTTTAATGTAATACGGAAAAATCAATAAAATTAGCAAAAAAATAATGTTTTTCTTCATATGCTCTCCTATATTTTACTACATTAATTTTATCATGTAAGATTCTTTAAATCAATTGATATATAAAATTTTCAAATTTTCTATTTATTTTTTTTGGTGTTTATGATATAGTCGTATTGTGGGGTAAGAATTATGGTAGTAAATGAATCGGCTTTAAAGCATCTTTTTTCTAGTAGCAAGAAATGTTATTCTAAATCGGAATTACGCAAAAAATTTGAAATTTGCGGTGAAGAAGAACAAGAGACATTTGATAATGTTATTGCTAAACTAGAAGAAGATGCTTTTATTTATGTGACAAAAAAAGGATATGCATCGTTGGAAAATCATGATGATTTATTCAGTGGAACAATAAGTATATCTAGATCGGGAACAGGTTATATTAAATGCAATAATCAGGATATTATTATACCAAGAAAATCATTAAACGGAGCCTTAAACGGCGACACTGTAATAGTACGTAGTGCTGATGCCTTAAAAGATGGAAGAATAAGCGGAATAGTTGAAAAAATTACTAAAAGAGAAAATGGAATTATTACTTTTAATTATGTAGATGGAAATTTTATTCCTTACAAATTTCCTTTTGAAGGAAAAATCAGATTATCAAAAAGTGATATGAATAAGTTAGATAATAACATGCGTATTGGCGTCAGAATTGCTAATTCTGAAAAAGATGGATTCTATGATGCGGAATTAATTTGCATTATCGGCCATAAAGATGATGTTGATATCGATGAATTAACAATTGCTGTTGAAAATTCATTTGAAGTTGAATTTTCAGAGGATGTTATAAAAGAAATTAATACTTTACCTGATAGAGTTAACGAAAATGAATTAATTAATCGTTTAGATTTAAGAGAAAAAATAATTTTTACTATTGACTGTGCAAAAACAAAGGATATGGATGATGCAATTTCACTTGAGATTAATGAAAAAGGAAATTTTGTTTTAGGTGTCCATATTGCTCATGTTAGTCATTACGTTAAAGAAAATAGTGCAATATTTAGATCAGCAAGAGAGCGTGGAACAAGCGTCTACATGGGAGACACTTCAATTCCAATGCTTCCGCGTAAATTATCAAATGGAATTTGTTCACTTGAACCAGGTGTCGATCGTTTAACAAGAAGTGTTTTTATGGAAATTGACTTAGATGGAAAACTGATTGATTACAAAATTTACAAAAGTGTGATCAATTCAAAAATGAAAATGTCTTATGATGATGTAAATAACCTGCTTGAAAAAAATGACATTTCAAGTGAATATGCAAAATATAGAAATACATTAATTTTAATGAATAAATTATCAAGAATTCTAAGTCTAACTAAAAGTAAGCGTGGATATTTACCATTTTATAGTGCCGATTCTGAAGTCGTTTTTAATGATTTAAAAATGCCAGTAGCTTTTAAAGAAAATGTTTCCAGAAGTGCTGAAGAAATGATTGAAAATTTTATGCTCATAGCAAATGAAACAATAGCCACTCATCTTTGTAATATGAATTATCCAGCTATCTATAGAATTCACGAAATGCCAGACAGATTAAAAGTATTAGAATTTATGAAATATCTTAATAGTTTAGGTTATCATATTCAAACTATTGATAAAATTGATAATCCTAAAATAATGCAACAAATATTGATTGAATTAATGAAATTAAAGCAATTTCCAATTGTTTCTAACATTCTATTAAAGAGCATGCAAAAAGCTCAATATTCAATACGCAATGTTGGACATTATGGTTTATCTTTAAAAAATTATCTACATTTCACTTCACCAATTAGAAGATTTCCCGACTTAGAAATCGGAATTTGTCTAGACAAAATAGATGATTGTATTTTTGATTATGAAACAGTGTGTCAATTAGAGAAGGATTTAGAAAAAGCATCAATTTCCTCTTCCTTAAAAGAAGTTGATGCTGATAATGCTGAAGCTGAAGCTCTAGCAATGCATATGGCTGAGTACATGGAAGATCACATTGGTGAGTTCTTCAATGGAACTATTATTGACATTGGTTCTTTCGGAGTTTTAATTAAAACTGATGATAATATTATCGGACGCGCATCATTTGAGGATATTCTGGGTGATTATTATATCTACAATCCGGAAACTCATTCAATAAAAGGAAAGAAAAATAAGATTGAATATCATATTGGTGATAATGTTCGAATTGTTGTTAAAAGTGCTAGCAAAGAATTTAGAACTATTGATTATAAATTAATTACGAAACTTGAAAAAGAAAAAGTTAAAGAGTTTAAAAAAACTCTTTTTTTGTGAAATAAAAAAGATGAAAAATGAACTGCACCCCTTAGAGTAGACATTATAAAAAAGACAGTTCATAAAAAAAA
>CAZLKF010000012.1:0-25215 GCA_964560085.1 uncultured Muribaculaceae bacterium | reverse complement strand
CTCAACCTGAAAATGCTCAACCTGAGAATGCTCAACCCGAGAATGCTCAACCTGAGAATGCTCAACCCGAGAATGCTCAACCTGAGAATGCTCAATCTGAAAATGCTCAACCTGAAAATGCTCAACCTGAAATCAACCTTAATCCATCAAGCTATGGCCGTTCACCAGATCGTACTGTTACCAATAAAGCTTTATCTGATTTATCAGATAAAGTTGCCACCAGAAGGGACAACCTTATGAATGACCAAGCTAGTCTTTATGAAAAGGTTCGTACTCTTCGTGAGGATGACAAAGAAATATTTAGCCGAAGTACAAGAAGAAATTTAAAAAAAGAGCCTTCAAATGGTTCCGAGGAGAAATTAGCAACACGTGAGAGACTTGCTGCTGAAATCAAACAAATGCGTTCAACTTATGGTACTGCTAATAACGAGGAATATCAACAACGCATATCTCAATTGCAAGAATTAGATCGCCAAATTTTAGGTCGCGGCAGAGCTAGAAGAATTTATAAAGACATTTTAGCAAAACCTGCTACATTATGTGGTGGAACATATATAGAATTGCCTGCAGAATTACTAGATTTAAGATTTAGTGCTTCAATGTCAAGATAAAAAGATTTGAAATTCTTTTTATCTTTACTTTATATACTTTTTAAGATATAATAAAAATAAGAATAGAGGGATTTGTGTGGATAATGTTTTAATAGTATCGGGAGAAAATGGTATAAAATATAATGTGAAAGTAATCGATATATTTCATGTGGAAGAATATCCGAATAAAGAATATATCGCTTACACTTTTGAAGAAAATGTTGATAAAGAACATTTCAAAGCATACATCTCTATATTAAAAGAAAATGCAGCAGATTTTACTTTGCTTGGTATTTCTGATAAAGAAGAATGGAACAAAGTTCAAGAAAGATTTAATGAAACTGTAACTATGCTTTTAAATAATGACGAAATACAATAGCACTTATAAAAGTGCTTTTTTTTGCCTTATACAATATTTTAATGTATAATATAATCAATCTTTATAGAAAGGCATCGTTTTTATGGAATTACAAGAAAAAAATTTTTTAAAAAGAATTATTGCTAACTTCAATATAGTTGGCGATGTTATTGACATCGCAGAATTAAATCAAGGAAATATAAACAGCACTTATATAGTTACTTGCAACAATAATGGTATCATCAAGAAATATGTATTTCAAAAAATTAACACTAATGCTTTTAAAGAACCATATAAGCTAATGCAAACAATTAAGAATGTTACTTCATTTATAAAAAGTAAAAAAGCAGAAGAGAATGATGGTAGACAAAATTTAGAAGTTATAGAAACAATTGAAGGAAATAGTTTATATGCAAACAGAGTTGGATCGGAAGTAACCTACTGGCGTTTGTATAATCATATTGAAAATGCTATTACTTACAATAAAGCAGAAAATAAAGATATCGCTTACAACACGGGAAAGTGTTTCGGTAACTTCCAAAGATTATTAACTTCTTTCCCAGCTGAAGACTTGGAGGAAACAATTCCTGATTTTCATAATACCGAAAAAAGAAGAATCGCCTTCATGGATAGTGTCATAAAAGATCCCATTGAACGTTCAAAGAATTGTTACAAAGAAATTGTAGAAATAATTCAACGAAGTCGAATATGTAATACATTAAATCAATTAGTAGAATTAGGGTTGATTCCTGTTCGTGCTAATCATAACGATACGAAAGTTAATAATGTTATGTTGGATGTTAATACTCATGAATATATTACTGCAATTGATTTGGATACAGTTATGCCTGGAGTTTTAGCAGACTATGCCGATGGTGTTCGTTCAAATGCCTCTACCGCTGTCGAAGATGAAGTTGATGAGAGCAAAATTCATATTGATTTAAATCTTTTTACTGCTTTTACTGAAGGATTTTTAAGTGAAATGGCAGAAGTTTCAACTGAAATTGAAATTGAATATATGGCAGAATCAATTAGAATAATAACCTTGGAATTGGCAATGCGTTTCTTAACTGACTACTTAAACGGCGATACATACTTTAAAACAGACTCTAATCGACCAAATCACAATTTAGAACGCGCAAGAAATCAATTAGCATTAGTCAAAGATATAGAAAGAAAACTTCCATTAATGAAAAAAACAATTAAAGACATTTATATGAATTCTTTAAAAAAACCAATGATTAAAACAATGAAAAAAGAGATTTAAGTCTCTTTTTTTATATGTTCTTTTTCCCTAATTCAACTAAGCGCTTAGTCATTTCTCCACCGACCGAACCATTTGCTCTAGCCGTTGTTTCAGCACCTAAAGTAACACCAAATTCACGAGCTATTTCATATTTTAAATTTTCCAATGCTTGTTTTGAATCAGGCGTAATTAATTTATTCATGTTACACCTCCTATTATAAAAAAAGACAGAATAATCTGTCCATTTTATAGTATTTACTTATTTTGACTATTTAAATGTTGTTCACCCATTTGAACTAATCTTTTAGTTATTTCGCCACCAACTGAACCATTTGCTCTTGATGTAGCATCCGGTCCCATTGTAACACCTAATTCACGAGCTATTTCATATTTCATTGATTCGATAGCTTGTTTAGATCCAGGTACAACAAATTTATTATTACTATTGTTGTTCATGTGTTTCACCTCCTGTACACTAATATTATGTAGCAGGATTTTTTTTAAATACGAATAATCAAATGGTAATTTTTGGCTTATAAGTAGTCATTGTACTCTTCTTTTAATTCAACAGAAAAGATATTTTTGCAACATTCATCCACTAATTTTTTGTAATCTAATTTTTGTTCTTCAAATTCGCATTTTTCTAAAGATGGATTAATTACTGGATGCTTTGGGACAAAAATTGTGCAACAATCTTCATATGGTAATATGCTAGTTTCATAAGTATTGATTTTTTTTGCAATCTCTATTATTTCTGACTTATCAAAGCAGACAACTGGTCTTATAACCGGCATTTTTACGACATTATTAATAACAGCTATACTTGACAATGTTTGGCTAGCAACTTGACCAATATTTTCACCATTAATAATAATTTTGCAATGTTTTCTATATGCAAATCTTTCGGCAATACGATACATCATTCTTCGTAATATGGTTATATTATATGTAGGATCACAATTTTTATAAATCTCTTCTTGTAATTCAGTAAAAGGAACAATATGTAATTTTATATTACCAGAATAAGCATTTAAAATTGAAAGCAATTTTTTGACCTTTTCTCTTGCTTCTAAGCTTGTATGTGGTATAGCTTCAAAATATAAACATTCTAAACTTATTCCACGTTTTAAAGCTAAATAACCAGCAACAGGCGAATCAATTCCGCCACTAATCATTAACAATCCTTTCCCTTGAACACCAACTGGGTAACCGCCTACTCCCTTTATTTCGTCAGCATAAATTAATGTTAAATTATCTCGAATTTCAACTGTCAAAGTAATATCTGGGTTATGAACATCAACTTTTGTTTTAATATTTTTCAAAATAAATGCTCCTAAATCACAGCTAAAATCCATACTATTAATAGGAAACTTTTTATTTGATCTTTTTGTTTCAACTTTAAATGTTTGAAAATTCTTCTCTTTTAAAAATTCCAATGATTCGTTTTTTATTTCATCAATATCATTTGAAAAAATTCTTTTACATATAACAATACTATGAATTCCAAAAATATTTTGAAGTTTACCAATTAATTCATCGTTAATAATTTCTGATTCGATATACATTCTAGAAAAGTCATATTTTGTATTAATTTTATAATCACTTAAAGCATTTTGAATATTATGCTCCAATAATTTTATAAATGTTCCTCGATTATCACCCTTAGTTGTCAATTCACCATATTTTATCATTATTATTTTATCCAATTTCTCATCACCTACACCATTATACCTTAAAAAAAGAAAAAGTAATATAAAATTACTTTTTTGTTGCATATAAATTTAAAAGCTTCTCATAAATTCCTGGCTCAACTCGATTTAAACAATTGATTGATAATTCCAAAGCTTTTTGATATTCACCCTTATTGAATAAAATTTCAGCATAAGTTAAGTTTTTATCCAAACCATCAATACTTGTTCGATAACGATTACCATATACGATTGCCATTTCAGCAAAAGTCGCATTTTTTATCAATTCTTTTACTTTTGAAAATAGTTTTAATGATAAATCACGCGCGGTATCAACTCGTGTATTTAAGATTGTAATTGTTATTGGTTTTTTCTCCAACTCACGGATAATTTCTTTAACTGCACTATTAGCTTCATTCAATTCAATATAATAAAATTTAGGTATAAATGGCAAATTATACTCATTCATCTTTTGTTGTGATTGCTTTAAAATTGTCACTATCTCATTTAATTGTTCGCGAGCACGACTTTCGTCTTCTTTCATATTTCCAAGTGAATCAATTGATAAGTCCAAATGTCCTTCGATTCTTTCCAATCTTGTAATCAAGTTCTCAATTTCTTTTGTCAATTGAGAATAAGCAAAAGCATTATTTCCTGTATAGCTCATTAATAACTTATAATCTTCATTTAAAGTTTTCAAATCATCACGGACGTTAGCTAATATTTCAATATCAGTATCAGATAAATTGTATCTTTTTCTTAGTTCGGCGATATGTTCAAACATATCTTTAACTAATTTATTAGTTGAATTTAGTTTTGTAACAAATACTTTATGAATACTATCATAACTTTCACGATTCAATTTTTCTTTTTCCAAATCAGCAAACGCCGTATCGAAATAATCACTTAAGACTTTAAGTTCAAATAAACTATCTTCCAAATTAAGCATTTTGCATCTTGTAATAATATCTTGAATCTTTTTTTCAGCTTCACTTATATTATAATCGATATTCATATAATCTAATGGATAATTAGCTTCTGTCATTTTTTTATGAGTTTCTTTCAATTCTTTTATCTTTGAAGGTAAAATGTCCATTGCTAGTAATATAATTGATGGCACTTCTTCTAAGACAAATGACATATGTTTTAACATCTCATCTATTATTCTTAATATTTTTGTAACTTCATCATAATCATTTTTCTCCATTGCCTTTTCAAATTGTTCAAACTTTTTACTAATGTTTTCAAATTGAACAGAAACAGAAGGAGCCATTTCACGAAATTCTGATTTATTGTCTAAAAACTTTGTATTTAATTCGCGATACTCTGCTTTCAATTTAGTGATTATCACACGATTTTTTTCATCACTAGATGTTAAATTTCTTATTTCATTTAAAAGAACTTCAGAATCAGTTTTTACTTTATAAATTGCTATTTCCAATTTAGACAATTTTATGTCAATATTTTTATAATCTTTCTGCTTTAAGGTAAAATCTGTATCTAGAAGCATATCGTTAATTTCTGGAATTTCTTTTTCACGAATCTGTTGTAACCTATTTTGCCATTCACTATACATAACTTCAACTTTATCATTTTTTAAAAATGCCTCAATTTTTGACAATTCAGGGGTTATTGGTAAACTTGCAATTGTATTTTTTTCTATATCCAAGTTTTCAATTTTTGTTTGAATTTTTTTGTTATAGAAATGTCTTATAATGCAAACAATTGCAACTACAAGAATTGCAGTCACCCCAAATATAGTTATAATAATTAAAGTAAAATTATCCACTATTATCAATACCCTTCTACTATTAATTACATTTTACCACATTTTAATCTTTTTTTTGACATTTTTTTTAATATTGCAGAATTTTTTTTTTATGTTACAATATAAACGATTTAAAAGCGGAGGAATATATGAAAATTATAAGCGAATTAAATGTACTTTACAAAATTGATAATTCTGTCAGTAATATTCTACAAAAGATGATTGATTTAGAACTTTCAGGTCATAAAAATTCGCCTGAATACTCAAGGCAATTGATTTATCTTGAAATGGTTCTAGAAGAAGAGCAGAGAATTATCGATGAATATTTCCAAAATCTAGATTTTATAGATGATGTACTTGCTGCACATGAAGGACTTTTAGATGCTAATTTTAATCATTATGATTTAGCATTAAATAATAATTTAAGTGAATTAAAGATTCGTAGAGTTTATTTGAGATTATTAGATAAATATATTTCTATGAACAATATGAACACTAACAGTTCAATCGATTACATGCCAGTTACTAATTTAAGTTTGCAAATATCATTTTACTGTAAAGCTTTAAAAAATTGTGATAATCCTGAGATCAAATATCGCCTTGCTTATATATGCTCAGATATGGAAAAAAAATTAATTGATCAATCATTTGATGTTAGTAAAATAGAAGTTCCTGAATTATATATGTCTTTTTTAGCAAGTCAACCAAACTATGAAACAATAAAAATGAGTTTTATTTTAGAAAAAACAAAAATGTTATTTTTAAGATTACTAAGAGATTACAAAAATTTAGAAAACTTAGATGAATATCTGAATTATTTAAAAGCTATTCTTTCTGATTTAAATCTAAATGAGATAACCCAAATAAGAGATGTGTTTTTTGACTTAAGTGTTAAGAATCCTAACTCTACTGAAATATGTAGTATGATTAATGACGTTTTTGAGCAATTTCAGTGTAAAAAACTTGACTAATTGCATATTTAATAATATAATCTATGTGCATGCATTTACAGCGCTACTTTGAAGATTTTAACGCGTTTATTACATTATTTGGTTATAAGTAACTTGGCTGAAAAGCGAAAATATTTAAATAAACACCCTAAGATCTGACAAAATAGCCTCTAGTGTTTGAAAAAGCGAAAGGAGGAAAAAACATGGCAAGATATACAGGACCTAGTTATCGTAAGTCTAGAAGACTTGGTTTTTCAACTTTAGAAACTGGTAAGGAATTAACAAAAAAACCTTATGCACCAGGACAACATGGAACAAAACGTAGTAAAAAGTTATCTAACTATGGATCTCAATTACAAGAAAAACAAAAAGTTAAATTTATGTATGGATTAACTGAAAAGCAATTTCATAAAACTTTTGTTGAAGCTGGTAAATTAAGAGGTGTTCATGGTGAAGATTTCTTGAAATTACTAGAAAGTCGTTTAGATAATTTAGTATATCGTTTAGGATTTGCAGGAACAAGACAAGGTGCACGTCAACTTGTTAACCACGGACACGTAACAGTTAATGGCAAGAAGGTAGATATTCCTTCATACCGTTGTGTTCCAGGTGATGTTATTGCAATTAAAGAACAATCTAAAGAACATCCAGCAGTTAAAGCATCATTAGAAGCAACTACTAAGAGAGTTGAATTCATTACATACGATGATGCAAAGATGGCCGGAACTTATGTTAGATATCCAAGTAGAGATGAACTTAACATTGATATCAATGAATCATTCATCGTTGAATTCTACAGTAGATAATAAGAAAACACAATTCTTAAGAATTGTGCTTTTTTTATACAAATTTTGCCAAATAATATTTCTTTTTACCTTTTCTAATAACTATCAATTCATTGTTCATAGCAATATCTCTAGTTATCATCATATTTTCATCAGTTACTTTATCTCCATTAATATTAATTGAACCAGCATTCAAAAATTCACGAACTTCTCTTCTACTTGTACAAATATTATTATCTACTAATAAATCAATTAAAGACATTTCCTTTACATCGACAGTTGGAACACCATTTAATCCAATTAAAATATCCTTGTAATCTAGTTCTTTAATATTACCATTAAATAAAGTTTCACTTATTTTTAAAGCTCTTTCATACTCTTTACATCCATGTAAATCAGTTATCAACTCTTTAGTTAAAGTTTTTTGGGCCAAACGTAAATGTGGTTCTTTTTTATGTTGCTCCATAATATTCATTATTTCTTCAGGTTTTAAGAAAGTAAATATTTTCAAATATGATTCAACACATACATCATCAGTGTTAATCAAATACTGATACAACTGGTAAGCAGATGTCTTATTAATGTCAAGCCATAAAGCATTACCTTCTGATTTTCCAAATTTATTACCATTGGCATCTAATACTAAAGGCATTGTAAAAGCATAAGCCTCTTTACCAGTTTTTTTCTTGATTAAATCTAATCCAGTTGTAATATTACCCCATTGATCGGATCCTTCAGCTTGCATAATACAATTTTTAGTTTCATATAAATATAAAAAATCATATCCTTGAATAAGTGTATATGCAAATTCGGCAAAAGTAATGCCTGTTTCTAGTCTTCTATTTATAATATCCTTATCTAACATATAGTTAACATTTATATATTTGCCAGCTACTCTTAAAAATTCTGTAAAAGAAAACTCCTTCATCCAATCATTATTATTAACAATTTCAGCTCGACCATCAAGAATTTTATCAACTTGTTTTTTTAAACATTCCAGATTGTGATTTAGTACCTCTTTGCTTATTATTTCTCTCTCAGCGGTCGGACGTGGATCACCAATTAAACCTGTTGCTCCCCCAACTAAAAGGATTGGGTGATGTCCAGCATTAGCAAGACGTTTTGCCGTTAAAAGCGATGCATAATGGCCTAAATGTAAACTATCGGCTGTTGGATCTGTCCCCCAGTAAAAAGTTATTTTTTCATCGTTTAATTTTTTTTCAATGTCTTCACCAGCAACATCCTTAATTAAACCGCGCCATTTTAGTTCTTCAAATAATTTCATTTTAATTCTCCTTTCAAACAATCAATATTACTCATTCCCAAACGCGTAACACCCTTTTCAAGTAAAGCATTAACCATTTCTAATGTCTTAATGCCACCGCTTGCTTTAATTTCTAAGAAATCATCTTTATACTTATTAATATTATCAATATCTTCTAAGGATACTCCTCTTGAGCCATAACCTGTTGATGTTTTAATAAAATGAACAAATGTATCATTGCATATTTCCACTATCTTCTTTAATTCATTTTCAGTCAAATAACACGTTTCCACAATAACCTTCAATGTTTTACCATCGATAGAGTCTCTTATTTCTTCAATCTCATTTTTGACATAGTCATAATCCTTATTTTTAAGGGCACTAATATTGATAACCATATCTATTTCTGTTGCTCCTTCTTCGACTGCCTCAATTGCTTCTAACACTTTTACTCTTGTTGTTGACTCTCCTTGAGGAAAGCCGACAACCGAAGTTATACCAACATTTGTATTACTTAAAATTCCTGACACTAAAGGAATATAATAAGGTTGAACACAAACACTAGCCATATGATATTTTATGGCTTCATCACATAATGCTTCAATTTCACGAATTGTCGCATCAGGTCTCAAACAAGTATAATCAACATATTTAAAATAATCCATAAATTCCTCCTTAAACAAAAAAATATTATGATATAAGGACGAACAACCGTGGTACCACCTTATTTCATAATATTATTATGCTCTTTCTAATCTTAACGCGATTAACGTTTTAGTTCCAAGAACGTATTTTTAATAAAACTTTTGACTAGTTTCCAACAACCACTAATTCTCTAATTACCTGGTTTTATCTATTATTTCTCTTCATCACTAAATACACATAAAATATAACATATATTTTTCATTTAGTCAATTAATTCTCTTTGTCATGAATTTCTTCGATTAAACTTTCAATTTTCTTGCCATATTCAATTGATTCATCATAAATGAATGTTAATTCAGGAATATGTCTTATATCAACACGATCAAACAATTCACTTCTGATAAATCCACTGGCACTTTTCAAAGCTTCTAGAGTTGAATCTTTTTTATTATTGTCCAAAACGGTAACATAAATTTTTGCAAAACTTAAATCATTGGTAACATTTACAGCCGTAACAGTTACAAATTTAATATCAGAATTCTTTACTTCATTTGCTAAAATATAACTAATTTCTCTTAATAATATACTTTCAATTCTATTAATTTTAATACTCATTTTTACACCTCATCAATATTTTAACATACAGAACAAAAAAAAAGAAGTTAAATTCTTGCTAATCTAGAATCTAGTGGCATTACTTCATTAACTTCTTTTAAAGATGAATCTAGAAATGTATCAACTAATTCAGATGGTAAAACACGAATTGGTGCTGATGCATCACACAAATTAGTTTCTTCGATTGGACCATTTCCATAATAATAGCATGGAAATAGATTTTTTCTTTCATCGCCAACAATAGTCATAACTGGTGGCAAAGCTAGTTCGTCCCCGGTTGTCCATGCACATTCTTTATCTTTACCATTCATATGCAAGGTTGTATTAAATTCAACATTTCCAAATGTCACAACTTCATTAATGTTACGACATCCATTTAATGCAGGAATCCAATTCTTTTTGACTGCTGGACCAATAGTTAATTTATTACTTAAGGAAATAATTTTTCTTAAATTGGTTGCTGACAATATTTCTAAACGCTTTGCTGTAGTTGGAAGAATAATTACTTCTACGTCATTATCTAATAATGCTACACTTTCTGTTCCGTTTGGATAAGAAACTATTTTACACATAATATCCCCTCCTTTTTTTGAAGACAATGTATAATGATACATTATTATGTATGCTTTGTCAATAAAAAAAATAACATAAGTTATTTCCAATTTATGCTATTTTTTTATTTCAACCATTTCATAAGCTTCAATGATATCGCCAACTTTGATGTCTGAGTAATTTTCAATTGTAATTCCACACTCTAGTCCTTTTTTTACTTCTTTGACTGTGTCTTTTTCTCTTTGAATAGAATTTATATTACCATCATAGACAACTACACCGTTTCTTATTAAACGAACCTTACATTCTTTTTTAATAGTTCCTTCAGTAATATAACTACCAGCGATGGTTCCAACTTTAGAAAACTTGAATAGTTGACGTACTTCTGCTGTTCCGGCAACTTTTTCCTCAAATACAGGATCTAACATACCTTTCATAGCTGCTTCCATTTCTTCGACAGCTTTATATATAATTGTATAAAGGCGAATGTCAACTCCAGATTCTTTGGCATCTTCTTTCACAGCATTATCTGGACGAACATTGAAGCCAATAATTATTGCATTTGATGCTTTTGCTAAAACAATGTCGCTTTCATTGATTGTTCCAACACTACTTCTGATGACATTGACTTTTACTCCTTCAACTTCAATTCGTTCTAAAGCATTTTTAACAGCTTCACTACTACCATTTACATCGGCCTTAACTAATACATTAATTTCTTTAACACCTTCTTGAATTTTTGAAAACAAATCATCAAGTGTTAAAACCCCTGACCCTTTGGAATTAGAATTTTTACTTTGTTCACGACGTGTTAAAGCAATACTTCTTGCTTCTTTTTCAGTTGCAAATGACATAAATTTATCACCAGCTTGAGGGATATCATTTAAGCCGGTTATTTCAACTGGTTGACTTGGCAAAGCATGGGTAATTTCTTCGCCACGATCATTTTTTAGAGTTCGAACTTTACCAAAAGCATTACCTACAACAATTGGATCGCCTAAACGTAATGTCCCATTTTGAATTAGTAAAGTTACAATTGGTCCAACTTGTTTATCAAGTCGCGACTCAACAACTGTTCCAACCGCATAGCGATTAGGATTAGCTTTATATCCTTCAAGTTCAGAAATTAAAAGAATATTTTCTAATAATTTATCAATTCCTTCACCTGTTTTTGCAGATATTTCATTATATAAAGTGTTGCCACCCCAAACTTCTGGTGTTAATCCATATTCAGTTAGATCTGTCATTATTTTCGTTGGATTAGCACCCGGTTTATCAATTTTATTAATAGCAACAATAATTGGCACCTTTGCAGCTAAAGAATGATCTATTGCTTCCTTTGTTTGTGGCATAACGCCATCGTCAGCTGCCACTATTATGATAACAATATCTGTCATTTTAGCTCCACGAGCACGCATTTCTGTAAATGCCGCATGACCAGGTGTATCAATAAATGTAATTAGGTCATCTTTATATTTTACTTGATAAGCACTTATTGCTTGAGTAATTCCCCCAGCTTCTCCTTCAGCCACGTTTGTCTTTCTGATTGTATCTAATAAAGTGGTTTTGCCATGATCAACATGTCCCATTATTGTTACAACTGGTGGTCTTTTTTCTAAAGCCTCATCATTATCGTTAATTTCAAAATTTTCAAAATTGTTGACATCTGTTGCCTCTTCGGTTTTTAATTCTTTATTGTAATCAACAACTAATATCTCAGCTTGTTCAAAGCTCAAATGACTATTTAAAGTTGCTAAAATACCCAAGGAAAACAATTTCTTAATTAGTTCGCCTGGAGCAACATTTAAATTTTTAGCCAATTCATGAATAGTCATATTCTCTTTATAGACTACAATTTTTTGATCATCAATTGGATTATTAGAGATTAATTTTTCTTTACTTTTATACATCTCTTTTTTCTTGACGGCAAAATCTTTTTTTGTATTTACCTTTATTTCAGGCTTTTTGGAATCAGACTTTTTGCCAAGATTTTTTGTTTCAGCAACAATTCTTTCTTCTTCCTCTAATTCTTCAATTTCATCCATTTCATCTAATAGATTATCAAGTTCAATAATGTCATCTTCTGATAACATATCATTTTCACTATTGACATTTATTTTTAGTTCTTTGCATTTTTTTAAGATGGCTCCTACTGCTTTATTAACATCTTCTGAATATTCTAACACGCTCATCATAAACATGCACCTCTTTTCTTTTTAAATTGTTCTAATATTAATCCCTACTTCTTTGAATAATTCAAGAGTTCTTTCATCCGGATATACACCATTAACAACGATTTCTTTGATACCAGCATTGACAATCATCTTTGCACATTGAAAGCATGGTGTAACAGTGATATACATAATTGCTCCTTCGGTTTCAACTCCATATCTCGCTGCTTGGACTAAAGCATTTTGTTCAGCATGAACAGCACGACATAAATCTAACTGTTGACCACTAGGCACATTTAATTTTTTTCTAATGCAACCAATTTCCGCACAGTGTTTTGAACCTTTACTCGCTCCGTTATAACCGGTCGATATAACACATTTATCTTTAACTAAGATAGCGCCAACTTGTCTACTCAAACAAGTACTACGTGTTGCCACAAGTTTAGCCATTTCCATAAAATACTCATCCCAACTTGGTCTTTCCATTAAACACACCTCTATTTCAATAACTTTCTTAATTCCTCATATGTTTCAGCCTGAACGCTTGTTTCTAAATGGCGATCCAAAATATGAGTTTTTTCCGCTTGATCTATTACTTCCATTGTAAGCTTTATATAAGCTCCACGACCATTAACTTTTCCGCTTTGATCAACAATAACATTTCCTTCAGGTGTACGAACTATTCTAATTAGTTCTTTTTTTGGCAATTTTTCTTTGGTAACAACACAACTGCGCATTGGTATTTTTTTTACTTGCATAGGTCACCTACTCTAAAATGTTGATGCCATCAGCAGCTGCTTGATCATATGTTTTTACATCGATTCTGTAATGGGTCAATTTTGATGCTAGGCGTACATTTAAACCCTTTTTACCTATTGCTAGAGATAAATTATCATTGTCAACAATAATCATTGATTCTTGCTTTTTTGGATTCGTAATAAATACACGTACATTTTTTGCTGGACTTAAAGAGTTAGCAATAAATTTTTCGGGATTACTATCATATTGAATAACATCAATTTTCTCTCCACCTAGTTCATTGCTAATGCGATTGATTCTGCTTCCTCTTTCACCAATACATGAACCAACAGCATCAACACGACTATTTTCAGAGTAAACAGCTATTTTTGTTCTAACTCCCGGTTCACGAGCAACGCTGAAGACAAGAATTATTCCTTCAGTTATTTCAGGTATTTCAAGTTCGAACAAGCGTTTTACTAAGCCATAGTGAGTACGTGATAAAAGAATTAATGGGCCCTTACTTGTACTTTCTACCTTAGAGATATATACTTTTAGATTTGAACCCATTTTAATTGTTTCTCCAGGAATAATCTCAGTCTTTGGTAAAATTCCTTGTGTTTTGCCTAAAGCAATGTAATAATTTTTAGCATCTTCCATCGCAACGACGCCACTCATCATTTCATTTTCTTTTTCTGTAAATTCACCAATTATGGCATCTCTCTCGGCTTCACGAATTTTTTGAACAACAACTTGTTTAGCTGTTGCTGCTGCCACACGGCCAAAATCTTTTGGTGTTACTTCTTTTTCAATCGTTTCGCCATAATTGATCCCAGGGACTTCTTTTTGAGCTTCTTCTAAAGTTAAATGGATTCTTTCATCAAAAATATTATTTCCTTCTTCATCAGTAGCATCTTCTCTTAATACAGTTTTAAAAGAAAAAACATGAATCATTCCCGTGTCACGATTAATTTCAACACGAACATTTGATAGTGAATTATAGTTTTTCTTATATGCCGAAGTTAAAGCAAGCTCCATTGCTTCATAAATGACATCTTCTGATATTCCTTTTTCTAAAACGACATTAGCAACAGCGTTTTTAAATTCTTTATTATCCATTATTAACATCTCCTTTTTCTTTTGAACATACATCTAACATGTAATTAGTTTCAATTATATTTTTTTCATCTAAAATTGGATTTAATAAATTACTTACTTTGACGCAATCATCAATAGTAATAAAGCCTTCTTTATCAATATATATTCTCAAGAATGTTAAATTTCCTTCTACCACATATTCAACCTTATCAAGAATATAATTATTCTCTTTTATAATTGGCTCTATTATTTTTTGTACTTCTTCCGCAATTTCCATAAATTCTCCTTTTTTAATTTTAAAGAGTGGGGTTTTCCCACTCTTCCGCGTTGCAATCAAACATATTATAACATAAAAATTCTATATTACTAGATTTTTTTTCTATTTTTGCAATATTTTTGATATAATTATATTGGTGATTGTATGAAAGATAAATTAATTGATATTGGAAAAGGAGTAGCAGGAATTTTTGCATATTTCTTTTTATCATATGCTAGTAGCACAATTTTAGGTGTTTTAGGAATTACAACCGAAAAAGTTGGGAAAATAGGAGCTGCTATCATATCAACCATATATAGTTTATTCATTGTTGGGATTTTAATTCTTATTTCTAGGAAAAAAATTGTTAAGGATTTCAAGGATTTTTTAAAAAACAATAAAGGTTTTTTTAAACGTAATGCAAAATATTGGTTATATGCAATTATCGTAATGGTTACAAGTAACTTGTTGATTGGTTTAATATTTCAAACAACAACCTCAGCTAATGATCAAACTATTAGAGAACTATTTGATGTTTTTCCAATATACGTATACATTTCAGCAGTTATTATTGCTCCTTTAACTGAAGAATTAGTATTTCGTCAATCAATTAGATATATCATAGCAAATAAATATTTATTTGTTATTGTTTCTGGTCTTATTTTTGGATTTATGCACATCATAACAAATATGACTACTTTAGCAGACATTCTATATATCATTCCATATAGTGCTCCTGGTTGCGCTTTCGCCTACATGTTGGTAAAAGAAGATAATATATTTGTACCAATTAGTTTCCACCTTCTTCATAATGGAATTACAATCAGTCTATTAATTATTGGAAAACTATTGGGTGCCGTTTAAGAACTTAGGTTCTTTTTTTAATAACTCTTTAATTGTATTTATATTTTTAAATTAATAATTTTGAGTAAAAAGGTTGACAAACAAAGACTTTTAGATTAATATATAAATCGCCAGTTCGAATTAGGCGAATTGGAGCTAGTTTATCTAGCAAACCCCTTTTTATTCTTTTGTGGAAGCTGTCTCAGGGGGCAGCTTCTTTTTTGTAAAAAAAAATGACTTATTGGTCATTTTCTTCTTTTACTAACGTTTTATAATATTCGTAAGTCTTAACTGCATATTCTTTATTTTTAAGCAGTAATTCATTCATTTCAATTGGATTGACTATTTTTAACATTGAATATCTGTTTTGTTTAAGTAAAAATTCTTCATATAAATTAAAATCAGCTTTACTATCCAAATAAAATTTATTTTCATTTGGATTAAATCTAAATAGTGGAAAATATCCTGAATTTACAGCTAATTTCTGCATCTCTAAAGTATTTTCCATTCCACCTTCAATTCCGTGAGAAATACAAGGTGAATAAGCAATAATAATTGAAGGTCCTTTATGAGCTTCAGCCTCTTTAAATGCTTTCAATAATTGAATCATATTTGCACCCAAAGAAACTGTTGCAACATAAACATGAGGATAAGCTAAAGCAATTTTTGCTAAATCCTTTTTATTATTCTTTTTACCGCTTGATGCAAATGAAGCAATACTGCCCGCTGGACTTGCTTTTGAAGACTGTCCGCCAGTATTAGAATATACTTGACTATCAAGCACTAAAATATTAACATCATCATTACTTGCTAGAACATGATCAATTCCGCCATATCCTATATCATAAGCCCAACCATCACCACCAATGGTCCAAATTGAGCGATATGGAATATATTCTTTCAATTCTTCCAGTTCTTTACAAGCTGAATAGTCAATACTTCTAGCTACTTCTTTTGTTATTTCATAATTATTAAAATTATCTAACCAGCGTTTAAAATGCTCTTTATTTTTACTATTTAAATTGTTTTGCATAATTGAAGCAATACGATTTCTAATTGTTTGACTGCCGATTAACATTCCATATCCATATTCGGCATTATCCTCAAACAATGAGTTACTCCAAGGAATTGTATATGGTAAAACTGGCAATCCACCACCATAAATTGAAGAGCATCCAGTTGCATTAGCTATCATCATATGCTCACCAAATAATTGGGTTAAAACTTTTATATATGATGTTTCACCGCATCCAGCGCAAGCACCACAAAAAGAAAATTTTGGTTTTTTAAATTGACTTCCCTTGACACTATTAACAGGATATTCATCTTTTTCAGTAATATTTTTATTTAAATAATCAAATACTTTTTGCTCATTATTTTTATATTCTTCGATTAGACTTGTACTTACTAAAGCTTTTGAGTTTTGCTTTGAAGGACATGTTTTCATACATAAGCCGCATCCAGTACAATTCATGATGGAAATACTAATGATGAAATACATATTACCTTTACCCATAGCTTTTAGAGCACGATCTTTTATATAATTAGGAGCTTTTTCATATTCCTCGGCACTCAACAAAAATGGGCGAATTACGCTGTGAGGACAAACAAATGCGCATTGATTACATTGAATACAACTACTTGGTACCCACTTCGGTACAACATCACTGATTCCTTTTTTGGCAATATCTTTTAAATCAACTATAAATGTGCCATCAGGATTTTTGGCAAAAGCCGAAGTTGGCAAGGAATCTCCTTTTCGATGTTCAATTGCTTGAACAATATTTTCATAAGAATTCTCTTCATCAATAATCATTTTTACTTCCTGAATATCAATCTTTTTTAAGTAATCTTTTGTCAAATCAATAGCGTCAATATTAGCTTTTATAACATTTTCGCCTTTTTTCATGAACTTCTTTTTGACACTTTCCTTTAAAGCATTAATTCCTTCATCGTGTTCAACAATGTTAGTAAGTTCAAAGATAGTACTAGCCATAATCATGCTTATTTTATTTTTCAAACCAACTTTTCTAGCTAATTCATAGGCATTAATAATGTAAAATTTTATTTTTCGATCAACAATAATTTTCTTAAATTCATCATTCAAATACTCAACTATCTCTTTCTCAGAGCGAATAGTATTCAAGATAAAAATTCCATTTTCTTTTATTTTTGAAATAGTATCAAAATCTTTTAAATAACTATCTTTAGTAACCATTACAAGTTCTGGATTTTCAACATAATAAGTAGATCTAATCTTTTCCTTATTAAATCTTAAATGTCCAACAGTAACTCCACCAGATTTTTTGGAATCATATTGAAAATATCCTTGAACAATATTATCTGTCTCTGAGCCGATAAGCGTCATTAGCATTTTGGCAGCACTAACCATTCCATCACTACCATAACCATATAGTAATAATTCATGAGAATTACCAATTTTATAAGATTCATCAATTTTCAAACTCAAATTAGTCGTATCATCAGTGATACCAATTGTAAAATTGTGATGCGGTTTATCATTCAAAAAGTCATAAACAGCTTTTATTTGCCCGGGTGTTGTATTTTTACTTGACAAGCCATATCTTCCACCATATATTTCTAAATGCAAATCATTCAAAGCTGCTAAGACATCTAAATATAAAGGTTCACCTATACTTCCAAACTCTTTTGTCCGATCTAATACGGCAATTTTTTTAACTGTTTTAGGTAATACTTTTTTCAAATATTTAGTCGAAAAAGGACGATAAAGATGAACTTCAATCAACCCAATTTCATAACCTTTTTTGCTTAAATCATCGATTGTTTCTTTAATTGTTTCACAAACTGAACCCATCGCAACAATTACGTTGGTTGCATTAGAACTTCCATAGTAATTAAATGGTTTATAATCGCTTTTTGTTACTTTGTTGATTTTTTCCATATAATCATTAGTTACTTCGACAATATTGTCATAGTATGGATTTCTAACTTCAGTTGCTTGAAAATAAACATCGTCATTTTCGGCTGTTCCTCTTGTAATTGGTTTTCCTATTTGTAAAGCTTTATTTCGGAATTTTTTTATTTGATCATAATCAACTAAATTCTTAATATCATTTAGTTCTAAAATATTTATTTTGTGCAATTCATGACTGGTTCTAAAGCCATCATAAAAATGCATAAAAGGTATACTACCCTTTATAGCTGCCAAATGAGCAACAGCTGCCAAAAAAGCAGCATCTTGTACAGAAGAAGATGCTAACATTGCAAAACCAGTTTGACGAGCTGCATAGACATCTTGATGATCACCAAAAATACTCAAGGCATGGGTTGCTAAGGAACGAGCCGCAACATGAATAACACAAGGTAGCATTTCGCCCGCTATTTTATACATATTTGGAATCATTAAAAGCAAGCCTTGACTAGCTGTAAATGTTGTTGTCAAAAGCCCTGCTTGTAAAGAACCATGAACCATTCCTGCTGCCCCTGCTTCACTTTGCATTTCGACAACTTTAACTTTATCATTAAAAATATTTAAAACACCTTTATTACTCCATTCATCAACATGTTCTGCCATAGGACTTGCTGGAGTTATTGGGTAAATGCCTGCTACTTCTGTAAACATATATGCTGTATTACTGCAAGCTTCATTCCCATCGACTGTAACTATTTTCATAAATTCACTTCCTTATTATTAACATTTCAATTATAACATCTATAAGACCCTTTTTCAATAAGAATAGACAGATAAAATCATACAAAAAATGTGACACTATGTATCACATTATTGTTTTTCTTGTATAAACTTTGACATTATATTTTAAATTCAAAGTTATTTTTGTTTTCCTTTTGAATTTTATAAATCCGAGTCCTGTTATCACTAAATCTTCATTAGCATTCATTTTTATTTCTTGACCTTCAATTTCTTTTTTAAATTCTCTTGTAATACTTAAATCATTGGAAACATAAAAAATCAAGTCATTTAAAGGCGTAATTTTAATTGATACTAAGTCTTCAATATTAAGAATTTGCTCTTTTTTTATTTGATAAATACGAGGATTTATTGTTTTTCTTGGCATTAATTTTGATAGATAAACTTTATCTACTAAATCAAGCATGCTTCCACTTTCTAGCAAACCAGGAGTATCAATAATATGAAAATCTTCGTCTAATTTTATATCAATCGTATCCAAGGTTGTTGACGGCAAAAGACTAGTTGTAATGCTTTTTTCAATATTTGTATAATTATAAATAATTTTATTAATTAAAGTTGATTTTCCACTATTACTATAACCAATAAAATAAACATTAGATGACTTTTTATGATTTTTTATCTTTGTCATCAACAAATCTAAATTATAGTTTTTATTAGCACTCACTAATACTTTATCAATAAATTTGATATCTAAATTATTCACGATTTCTAAAAATTTAGGTTCATATATTTCATTCATCAATAAATCTTGTTTTGAAATAACTAACAAAATATTGCTTTTAATATTATTTTTAATAATATCTAAATTTTGTGGAATATTTAGAATATCAATAATTAACACTACCAAATCTTCTTTTTTGATGCAACTTAATATTTCACTAATTGATTCATTATCTTTATCAATACGTTTATAATCATTATAGTGAATTATTCGAAAACATCTTTCGCAAATATTACTATCTAAGTTAGCAACATAGCCAATTCCCATTTTATCGGTATTTTGAAGAGCAACACCACAGCCTTCACATTTACTCATAATATTTTCCTTTTGCAAAAAGATTATTTTTATATAATTTTTTCAATATTCTTTTTTCACGAAAACGATTAATCTTAGTGAATAATCCATCATGGGTACTTATTTGATTGACTAAGATTGTTGTAATCCCCACTTTATTGCCAAAAACAATATCTGTTAATAGCTGATCTCCAACAATAGCAATCTCACTTTGATTATAATTGTATTTCTTCATAATTATGTTGATTTTACCTTTGTATGGTTTTTTTACAAAATAAAATGCTTCCATTTCAAGTTGCTTTTGAAAGTTATTTACACGTTTATGGCCGCTATTAGAGTAGATTATTAAGTGAAATTTAGTATTCCTTAATTCTTCTATAAAATCCGTCAATTTTTTAGATGCTTCTTTTATATGAGGAGGAACTAAAGTATTATCTAAATCAAATAGAATGCATTTTATTCCACGATTAAACAGACTATCATAGTCGATATCATAAATGCTTTTCACATATATATCAGGTACATATTTTTCCATTTGATCACATCCCATATTTAATTTTAGCATAATTAATTATCCTTTTCAATTGATTTGTTAAACTCCAATGTTATTATTTTGTTTTTTTAAAATTATCTTTCTAATAAAGTCAAAAGGAATAACTGAAAGTGCTAATAATGTAACTATTATCATCTGTAAACAATTTATTGATACTGTTCGAAAAAGAATACCACCATAATAGATTATAATTATTTGCATAATAATGATAAAAGAAATGATAATTAAAAATAATTTGTTTTTAAATATGTCAGACCAAATATTTAAACGATGAGTTCTAATATTAAAAGCGTTAAAAATCGAAATAAAAATTAACAATGTAAAGAAACCTGTCATCAATGTATCATAATTAGGAAATATCTTATTTGTTATTGGCAATTTTAAAAATAAAAATAATAATAAGGTTATATAGATTGACGATGAAATTATTTGATTTTTCATATATGAGCTAATAATGTCACTTTCCTTCTTTAATGGTAATTCTTCCATGTAAACATCGCGAGGTTGCTCAAAAGAAAATGCAAGGCCTGCTAAAGTATCCATAATCATATTAATCCATAACATTTGCATAACTGTTACTGGCATTTCAATTCCGATGAAAGGAGAAATAACCGATAAAGTTATAGCACATATATTTATTGTTAGTTGAAACATCAAGAATTTTCGGATATTTTTAAATGTCGTTCTGCCATATAAAACAGATTTTGCAATTGATGCTAAATTATTATCAAGAATCACAATATCGCTTGCTTCCTTAGCAATTTCTACTCCATTTCCCATCGAAAAGCCAACATCAGCTATTTTTAAGGCTGGAGCATCATTTACACCATCACCAGTCATACCCACGACATAACCTTTTTTCTGGGCTATTTTTACTAATCTACTTTTATCTGTTGGCAATGCTCTTGCAATAACTTTTATTCTGTCAATTTTATCATATAGTTCTTCGTCTGAATATTTATTTAATTCGCTACTTGTTACAATTTCTTGATTATTTTCTATTAAACCAATTTGCTTTCCTACATAATATGCTGTATTTTTGTTATCTCCAGTTATCATAACAGTATTAATTCCTGCTCTATCTAATTTTTCAACAACTTCTCTAGTGTTTGCTTTGATTTCATCTTTAATATTAATTATTCCAACTAGTATTAAGTTGTTAACTTCATCTATATTATTTGCATTTTCAGCAATTGCAGCCACTATTATTCTAGAACCATTGTTAGTTAATGACTCAATTTTTTCTCTTATTTTTCTTTTATTAAATAAGGTTTTGATCTCGCCTTTTGAATCATAATATTTAAAACATTTATCTAAAAGATACTCATGAGTTCCTTTAATAATTAATTCATTATTAGCTAAAATACATGAATACTTATTTTTACTATCAAATTCTTTTAAATCTTTAACTTCCAAATTTAGTTTTTGATATTCAATAAATTTAAATAACGATTTATCAGTCATGTTTCCACCTAATAATTTGTCATTAAAAGTACATCTGTTATTATCACCAAGTGATTTTATAATTAATTTATTGTATCGATTATTTTCCTTGATTTTATCATAATCTTTATATTCATTTAGATCACCATCATAAATACTTTCGACAACTAAATTTCCCGTTGTAATGGTTCCCGTTTTATCAGTAAAAAGCATATTGATATTACCAGCTGTTTCAATGCCGTTCATTTTTCGAACTAAAACATTAGATTTAATCATTTTTTTCATATTTGATGATAAAACTAATGTTATCATCATTGGTAATCCTTCAGGAACCGCGACAATAATAACTGTTACTGCCAGAGTCAACGCATATAAAATATGCCCAATCAAATTGGGAACATTAGTAATATCTTTTAAAATTAAACTAAAATTAAAATTATTAGAAATAACAAGAGCAGAAAAAAGATAAGCAATAGCAACTAATGTTGCTAATATGTATCCTATCCTACTTAATTGGGTTGCCAACTTTTGTAAGCGCAGTTTTAATGGTGTCATAATTTGTTTTGTTTTTAATTCAGATGCTAGTTTGCCATAAGTAGTGTTATTTCCAACTTTAGTAATTTTAGCATATGCTGAACCCGAAACAACAATCGTTCCGCGATAGATTATTTTATTCATTTCTTTCCATTTTTCATGGCTTTCACCATTGATTGCCGATTCGTCTACTGCTATATTTCCTGAAATTATGATACCATCGGCAGGAATTTTGTCTCCTGCTTCAAGTACAACTATATCATCAACAACAATATCATCAGTTGATATTTCGCCTACATTTCCCCCTCTAATGACGCGACATTTTAGTTTTGAAGCTTGATCAACTAATTTTTTAAAAGCATTTTCGCTACCATATTCTGATAAAGTTGATATAAGAGAAGCAATGAAGATAGCAATGGCAATTCCGACTGTTTCATACCAATCAAAATTGTCGAGAAATAATATAATTTTTATTCCAAGGGCAATAATTAGTATTTTTATGATTGGATCACCTAAAGAAGTTATAAAAAGTTTCAAAATATTTTCTTTTTTATAACTTCCTAAATTATTAGAACCATATTCATTTCTTTTTTCTAATACTTGTTCTTCTGTTAAACCATTATATTTCATCAACTAAACCTCCTATGTAATTATATTTAGGTGGCTTACTTTTAGACTTCATTAATGTCGACAAAAAAATAAGTCTTGCGACTTATTTGAAATAACCATTTTGAATATATTTTGTTTCATTGACAACAACAAAAGCTTTAGGATCAATTTTGTTAATTAAAGATGTAAGTTCATCTGTTCTCTTATTAATTGTTTCTACAATTATCATTTTTTTGGCAACAGTTGCATCATATCCTTCAATATCAAGAACTGAGCAACCATATTTATGTTGTTTCAATGTTTTTAGCATTTCTTCAATATTTCCACTTGTTATTATTTGAATTGAAACAGGTATTTTTATAAACCTCTTTGATAATTGTCCACCAATGAATGTTCCTGTAGCAAAACCCAATGAATAAGATATTGCAATCAAAATGCTTGATTCTTCAGTGTTTAAGGCCTCTCTAACTATCAAAAACCAAACTAAAACTTCAACAAAGCCAACTAAGCTAGAAAATACGTACTTACCTTTAACAGTTAAAATTGTCCTAAATGTTCCTAATGAAACATCAACAATACGAACTAAAAATATTTTTAAGCATAATAAATATATCATTTTTCCTCCTGTTTAATTAATCTTTTAACTTTGTTTCGTAATAGATCTGAATCTTCAATAGCGGCTGTTGCTTCGATTGGTTCACCTATATTGAGATTAATTGGATGCCCTATTTTATATGTTCCTGATATTCCAAATGGTACTATCACCGTATTAGTTCGCATAGCAATGATTTCGCATCCTTTTTTGAATTCTAATAATTCATGCCCTTTATTTCTTGTTCCTTCAGGAAATATTCCAAGTACTTCTCCACTTTTAATAACATTACAAGCGTTTTTCATAGCTTTTATATCAACCTTTTCCCTTTCAACAGGAAAAGCTTTAGCATTTATTAATACCCATTTTAAAATAGGATTTCTAAATAATTCCGCTTTCGCCATAAAATTAATTTGATCATCTATTGAAGCCATTAATAATGGAATATCTAACATTGATGTATGATTACCCGCCAAAATATATGGTGTTACTGGAATATTTTCTAAACCAGTAACATTTACTTTAAATAATTTCTCAATACAAAATTTTTCGATTGTTTTCATTCTTTTGTAAAATTTGTACTTATTTTGCATATTTACCTTCTTCTTTATTATTAACATTGGTTTTTTTTTTATACTTTTTGATGATTGATCCTCTTCAATACCAAAGAAACTTTTTCCCCGGTAACATCAAATATTTCATCTTCAGTTATTTTTTTACATAATCTTCCCTATCTTTAAATAAAAATATTTTGTTTTCCTTACTCATACATGACACCTATAACAATTGTAACATCAAAGATGTTTTTTTTCTATACTTGAACGTTTATTAATCTTGTTTGCTTATTAATGATTCTTACATTTTTTTGTATTTATAAGGATACAATTACGATCTTTTTCTAACTTTAATAACCATTCTTCATAATTATCTATGTATCAATCAAGGCCACCTGTTCCATTTATTGGAGAATTATACTTATGAAATTCTTCAATATATTCAATTGCTTTTTGCTTATGTGTTTCTGTAGGAATTATATATTTAAACTTTTTCGTTTTAATATCTCTTTAATAAATTATATCATTATATTTTTTTATATAAAATAAAAATCGTTGAAAATCAACGATTTGATGACAATTTGGTGGAGGATAAGGGATTCGAACCCTTGACCCCCTGCGTGCAGGGCAGGTGCTCTAGCCAGCTGAGCTAAT
>CAZLKF010000011.1:19779-29993 GCA_964560085.1 uncultured Muribaculaceae bacterium | reverse complement strand
TTTGAAGCCATTAAAAATACACCTCCTTTCGAAAGTGTATTTTATCATTTTTTTTTATGAACTGTCTTTTTTATAATGTCTACTCTAAGGGGTGCAGTTCAATAAATGGCTTTTTTTTATTCATCTTCTTCTTTTTTTGACTCAACCTTAACTAGAACTTCACGCGGTTTTGACCCATTACTTGGTCCTACAATACCACGATCTTCAAGTAAATCTATTGCTCTTGCTGCTCTATTATATCCAAGACGAAATTTACGTTGTAAAAGCGATGCACTTGCTTTACCCTGGGTTACAACAAATTCTACTATCTCATTATATAATGGTTCTTCCATTGCATCTCGTGAATCAACCATAGTTGTAGCATTCATTTCTTCATCATCCATAGTTAATGTGTTATCGTAATGTGCTTTCTGTTGCGCTACAGTATAGTTTACAACATTGGCAATTTCTTCTTCTGATATATATGTTCCTTGAACACGAAGTGGTGTATTTTCACCTAGTGGTAAAAATAGCATATCTCCCTTACCTAATAATTTTTCTGCACCCATCATATCTAATATGGTTCTTGAATCAATACTATTTGAAACTGCAAAAGATATTCTAGATGGAATATTAGCTTTAATTAAGCCAGTAATTACATCAGTCGAAGGTCTTTGGGTTGCAACAATTAAATGAATTCCTGCTGCTCTTGCCATTTGCGTAATTCTAGTAATTGAATCCTCAACTTCTTTTGCTGCAACAAGCATCAAATCTGCAAGCTCATCAATTATTATAACTATATAAGGCATTTTTCTCATTTTTTGATCTTCAAATAATGTTTCGTTTTTCTTTTCAACTAGTAAATTGTAACCAGCAATATTTTTAACATTATTTTCACTAAATAAATCATATCGTCTTTCCATTTCAACAATAACCTTTTTTAGAGCAATATTTGCTTTACGTGGCTCTGTTACAACTGGTGCCATTAAATGTGGAGTTCCATTATAAACACTTAATTCGACTTTTTTAGGATCAACCAAAATTAATTTTACTTCTTCGGGTTTTGTTCTCATTAAAATAGAAATGATAATACTATTAATACATATTGATTTTCCAGAGCCGGTTGTTCCGGCGACTAGCAAATGAGGAGTTTTATTTATTTCAAAATATATTGGATTTCCCATAATGTCGCGACCTAAAACAGCCAACAACTTACTATCATCCTTATTTTTTGGTACAGATTCTAATATTTCACGTACTGTAACTAGTGAAGTCACTTTATTTGGAAGTTCTACACCAACAGTTTTCTTTCCAGGAATTGGAGCTTGAATTCTAACATCACGAGCACCTAAAGCTAAGGCGATTTCGCGGTTTAAGCTTAATATCTTGCTGACTTTAGTTCCTGCCTTTATTTCCATTTCATATTGCGTAACAGCAGGTCCAATATTGATAGCTACTACTTTCCCTTCAACTCCAAAATCTTCAAAAACCTTTTCTAAAATAAGCACATTTTCTTTGACTTGCGCTTGATTCTCATGAGCATTTTTATTGTTCGGCTTTTTTAGTAAACTAATTGGTGGAAAAATATAGCCTGCTCCTGAAATTTCAATATCTGACATATCTTCATTGTGAACATCATTTTTAATATTTGCTTTTTCTTTATTAGCCGTCGTACTAATTAATTCATCAACTGAAGAAACAACCACTTTATGATCATTTTCATATTCATCTTCAACTGCCTCAATTTCAGCTTTTTCTTTTTCGTGAACATTGCGAGTAAATAATTTCTTTAATTTTGCAAACACAACTTTTAAGACATCAATTACTGAACAGCCAATAACTTTAATAAAACCATATATAATTAAAATTATTCCAACCGCATAAGTTCCTTCAACTGCAAAAAGCTTAACAAAAACGCTTGCAAATAATGCGCCTATCAAACCACCACCAGGCGTCAAAGTATTACTATCCATGTTTGCAATAAAAGTATTTAATGTTTCTTCAATGGTTTCTAATATAGTTGCATCAGTTATTTGTACCATTTTCGAATGAGCTAAAATCAAACATCCTAATAGTGCTACATATAAACCAAAAATGCGCATTCCTAGTAATTTAGGTTTTTTCCTATGAACAAGCATATAAATACCAATTGTCGATAAAAGTGCTAAAAATACAACAGACCATGAACCTGCCAAATAAACTGCATATTTACTAATTATGCGACCAATTGCTCCTTTTTCCCATATTCCAATAACTATAATAAAAATTAACAATAGGCCTAGTATCTCTATTGTATAACTGTTTTTTTCAATTTTTTCTTGTTTTCTTTTTTTCTTTTTCGCCATGTTGTATCCTCCTACCATCATAATTATAGCAAAATATTGAAAAAAAATAAAGAAATTAATACATTTTCCTTTTTATTCAACAAAATATTTAAGCAAATTATCATTTGCTACAAAAGTGAAAGTTTACACTCAAAGTAATGTTGTGATATAATGCGGTTGGTGAAACTCATGAAAAACAATTCTAAAAATGAAAATATATTTTTAAAATTAAAAAATTTTTGTATTAAAAATCAAGAAATATTATTTTTAATATTGCCCTTTATTTGGTTGGATTTTAGTTTGCAAATATTTGGAAGTGAAATATTTTATTTTCCATTTTCACTTTTAATGCCATCTTTTTTTACGGCAGTATGGATTTTTTTAATGATTACAATTTGCTTAAACTTAAATAAGAAAATTGGAATAACAATTTACATTATTTTTTTAATTGGGGCTTTTGCTTTATACGCTTGCAATGGCGTTTATTATTCAACAACAAACAATTTTTTCGATTTTTCACTTATAAGTTTAGCTGGTGAAGCAAGTTCTTATATAAATGATGCTATTGAAAATACCAATATTTTTATTGTTGTGAATATGCTCATTTTTATCTTCTTATCGTATGTTGCTATCAAAATTTTCCCAAATAACAATAAAAGCAACGGTCGTAAAATTATTTTATCTTGTTTTATTTTTATCATTATTCATGCCTTATTACCACTTTTATATGGTCCTTCAAACAAAGAGTTATCATGGAACACTTGGAAAAATGCTCAAAATGTTTATCAAAGATTTAATGATAGCAACAAAAGTTTTAGCATCACAGGTTTATATGAATATTCATTCAGAAATTTTTATGTAACATTCCTAAAAAGTAAAGAACCTCAAAATGAAACTGAATTAGATTTTTTAGAAAAATCATATTCTTACATCAAAGCTGGTGAGCAAAACGCTTATACTGGATTATTCAAAGATAATAACGTACTTTTTATTCAGTTAGAAGGGATTGATAATTGGCTTGTAACAAATGAGGTAATGCCTAATTTATATGGGATGTTAGATAATTCAATTAACTTTACCAAGCATTTTTCTTACTATAATGGTGGCGGCTCAACTTTTAATTCTGAATTTGCAGTTAATACTGGCTTTGTAACTCCAATAACATATAACCAAAATGCTTACACTTTCAATAAAAATGCTTTTACTTATTCTTTAGCAAATTTACTAAAAAATGAAGATTACAATGTCAATGCATTCCATATGAATTCAAGTGAGTATTATTCCAGAGGAATCAATTATAGTAACTGGGGGTATGACAATTATTATAGCCTTAAAGATTCAGATGAGTATGACGATTATTCATACTATTTAGATACTGAATTAATTAAGAATGAGAATTTTTATGATTTAATGTTTAAACAACAAGGAAAATTTGCTAATTATCTAATTACTTATTCTAATCATATGCCTTTTTCAAATAAAAGAGGAGTTTGTCGCCAATTACTAAATAAAGATTTAGAAAACGGACTAATAGAAAAGAATGATTTGAACGATTTAACTGAAGAAGATTGTATTAAAAGACAAGCAAAAGAAACTGACGATATGATTGGTTTAATATTAGATTCTTTGGAAAAGGAAGAATTAACGAGCAATACTGTTCTTGTCATTTTCACTGATCATTATTTATATACAGTTTCTGATGAAGAAATTTTAAGTAATCACAAAAATACAGAGAATAATTTAATTAATCAAACACCATTTGTAATCTATAAAAAGGATATGAAAAAAGTAAATATTACTGATGTTACCTCGCAATTAGATATTTTACCAACAGTTTTAAATTTATTTGGAATAAATTATATAAAAGACTACTACATTGGAAATGATGCTCTGGATAAAAACTATGATGGTTTGGTGTTCTTCAGTGATTATTCATGGTATGATGGTAATTGTTACATCGATGATAAAAATAATTCATGTTCAATGAATAAAGAAGAACTAGAAGAAAAAAACAATTATGTTAATTATTTAATTCAAAAAAACGATTTAACCTTAAAGTATAATTATTTTGAAACATTAAAACTTAAAGCTACAAAATAATAAAAAAACATATATGTTTTATCAAAAAAAGAGAAAGTTATTTTTCCCTTTTTTTCATTGAATTTTAACAACATCAACAATTAAAATGATATTATTTAAATTATAGTTTACTTGGATATTCACCCTTTGCAACTAAATCTCCAATAGAATTTACTACTAGTTCTTTATCAGCACGATAAGTTATTCCATGCCAAACAGCTGATGTTGATAATACCTTTACTACCGCTTCTTTTGATTTTATTTGTTCGCAAACAACAGCAGGTATTAAATATTCACAAGTATCTAAATTATCTTTATTTTGTAAAACAAAAACCTTTAATTTTTCTTCTAAATAATTAAATATTTTAGGTGTAAATCCAAACATATTCATAGAAACAAGTTGATCTTCTTCTATTTCAAATGAATCGGCACCAGATAATGGAGTTGCAATATACTTATTCTCATGTTTTTCAATAACGCTTTCAACTAAATCAGTTAAATATCCACTTTCCATATGACAAATTCCTCTTTTTACAGATCCATTGTCAGTAATTGTATTCTTGTTTAAATAACCAACCATAGCATATTGATTATCATTATGATTATTTTTTAAAAATTCTGCAATTTTCAAATAAGCATCACGTCCATAGAAATCGTCAGCATTAATAACAGCAAAATTCTCATTGACACTATCTTTTGCACAAAGGATTGCATGAGCAGTTCCAAATGGTTTTAATCTTTCAACTTTTACCCTAGTCATTTCATAAATATTGTCATTTTTTTGAAATACATAATCAACATCGATTTTATTCTCTATTTTATTACCTATTGTCTCCTTAAAAATTTCATAATTCTCTTCTTTAATTATAAAAACAACTTTTGTAAATCCTGCTAAAATTGCATCATAAATAGAATAATCAATTATTATTTCTCCATTAGGTCCTACTGGTTCAATTTGTTTTAATCCTCCAAAACGGCTTCCCATTCCTGCCGCCATTATTACTAATGTCATATAATCACCTCATTATCATTATACAAGAAAAGTCAAAATTATGCTATTTATTATTATTTTGTCTTTTATAATTCTTTAAACTATGCTATAATTTTAGAGAATAGTGAGGTATTTATATGGCTAATGAAGAAACAAAAAAGCAATTATTTTGGGTACTCTATATTATCGGAATAATTGTGATTTTTGTAATAATTTTATTTGTTTTAAAAGGTTGTAATACTCTTCGTGAGGGAAATTACGATAAAATAATAACAACTAATGACTGGGTTACTAATATGTGGAATAAGTGTGTTGATCCGATTTATTGGTATGGAACTGATGGTACAGGAATTGAGGGAGCAACAATTAATATAGACGAAGTTCTAACAAATTGTGATCTATATTATAAGGAATTTGATAACCATACAAAATATGTTAATTCTTTGACTGACGAACATAAGGATTTTAAAGATTATTATGGAAAAATTTCAGAGCAAATCAATATTATTTATCCAAAAATAAAAGCCACAACTCCAATGCCGAAGATGACTTTAGGCTATGAATCAAATATTGAAATTTATTATGAATATCAACTAAAATTATATAATGTGGTAAAAGATAAATATACAGCAACTAAGTAATTTTGTTACATCAAAAGGAATCTACTCGGATTCCTTTTTTATTGCAATCATCGAAAAAATATGCTATAATTTTTTTATTGATAGAAAAGAGGTATTTTATGGGACTTATTAAATCTTTAATCGGTTCAACATCTAGTGCATTAGGCGATCAATTTAAAGAGTTCGTTACTTGTCCTGCCATGGATAATGGTGTCTTAATTCAAAGAGGTGTCATTAATCACGGGAATGGCAATAAAAATCCATCTGAGAATGTAATATCTAATGGCAGTGGCATTGTTATTCCAAGTGGGATGGCAATGATGATTATCGACAATGGCGAAATCAAAGAATTTTCAGCTGAACCAGGAACATTTGTTTTTGATACAAGTAGTGAACCAAGTATTTTTTACGGCGGTTTAGGTAAAGGAATAATTGATACATTTAAAACTATTGGTAAACGTTTTACCTATGGTGGACAAACTGCTAAGGATCAACGTGTTTATTATGTTAATTTGTTAACAATCACTGGTAACAAATTTGGTTCACCACAACCAAAAAAAATTACTGATGAAAAATATGGAATGTTAGAAGTTACATTCTTTGGTGAATATGCCTTTAAAGTAGTAGATCCAATCGTTTTAGTTAATCAAGTAATTGGTGCTAATCCAAAAGATACAGTTACTTATGATGAAATAGTTGGTTCTCAACTAAAAAGCAAATTTATTGAAAAACTTACGCAAGCAATTTCAGTTGTTATGCGTAAAAATAAAGTTACTTTTGGTGATATGGGATTATACGGAAGCGACTTATCTGACGAAATGAATGTTTGCCTAGATGAATCGTGGAAGCAAATGTATGGTCTAGAAATAAAAGACGTTGCTATTGCTGATATTAATTTAACAGATGAATCAATGGCACGTGTTAGTAAAATTGATGATGCAACAATTTTTGCAAATTCTAATTTGCAGTCTGGTTTAATGGCTAGTGCAACAGCTGATGCAATGAAAAGTGCCGCTAGCAATGAATCTGGTGCAATGATGGGCTTTATGGGGATGGGAATGGCTCAAAACCAAGGAGCTACTGTTATAGGTGCTGTCAATCAAGGAAATAATAATACTGCTTATAATCCACAAACAAATATGCCAGAACCAGGAACAATTTTTAACAAGAATGAAGTCACTAATGAATCTGTTAGTGAAGAAAATGTTCAAAAAGAAACTCCAGTAGAAACATCACATCCTACTGAAGTCGTTGGGAATATTCCAAAATTCTGTCCAAATTGTGGCACTCCAGTTGTTGGAAAATTCTGTGGAAATTGTGGAAATAAATTATACTAAGTATTTGTAATCAAAAAGAGATTGTTATTGAACAATCTCTTTTTTTAATGCATGACTTATAGCTTTACTTAATGCAATATTACCTTCTTCTGTTAAATGGACTCCATCAGCCATTAAATAACCTTTATTATTAATAATCTCCTCATAAAAATTAATAATTGTCGCTCCATTAATAGTAACTAACTCTTTACTCTGCTTTTCATCGACAACCAGAATATATAATTCATGTTCTGAACATAATTCTACTATTTCCTGATAATTAGCAAAATTTAATTCCGAATTCTTATCAAAAGCAAGAACAACTTTATGATTCAACGTTTCTTCGGATATTGATTTTTCTAGTTCTTTTTTCAACTTCTCATAATTGAAATCTTTATTTATAACAAACTTCGCATCACTAAAATTAGTTTGTAACCTATCAAAACCATTTAATAAAATATTATTGCCGTAAAAACTAATTTTATTTTTTAATTCTTCTTCATGCTTATTTATAATCTCTTCTTTTTTTGCATTGTATTCATCTAGATATACCTGATATATAGCATCATATATAGCTTCTGTATACTTCTTTCTTCCTGTTTGTGTTAAATGAATGCCATCTGAATAGAAATATTCAGAATGTCCATCAGAAATTGAATCCCAATCAATAATATGCAGATTATCATATTTGGTGGCAAATTCTTTCAGTTTACTATTAACATATTTAGTTTTATCATATGTTGTATTTACCCAAAAAACATGGCGTTCTTCACATTTTGTCATAATATCAATTTTACATGCTTCTGAACAATCCCCGTTGGCCCCCATATTTATCACAATTGGATTACCTAACATTTTTTTATTTTCCAATTCTTGTAGTAATGGTTTTACTACCCAAGCAGTTCTAGAAATCTGTGCATCGAAATAGCCATTAGGAAATGCCTTATATAAATTGTTGACAGCCCCTAACATTACTGAATCCCCTATTCCAATTACAGGTAAATTAGTTACTACTTCTTTTAACTTGCTTTCACCATCTTGCAAATCATCAAGAGTAGACATCCAATCTTCCTCTTCCTTAGCAAGTTGTGACAGATATTCTTCTTGTTTCTTTTGAATCATTTCTTCATTTTGGGCTAATTGAGCTTCCAATTCCTTCATTTCAGCAGTATGGTCTTCGGCTAGATAGTATTGATAACCACCATATAAACATCCTACCAAAATAATTGTGCAAATGGCATATCTCAATTTTTTTAATTTCTTTTCTTCTTTTTTAAAATCAAGCGCAAAATGTAATATATAAGACAATAAAAGAATCAATATTATCATTATTGGTATCTTTATATATGCATCAATTTTTACTTCTTGAAACAAAAATATTATAGGATATTGAAATAAATATATTTCATAACTTATATTTGAAAGAGATCTAATCAATTTATCGAATAATGATAAACTAGGCTTAATAACAATAGTTCCATACTCTATTAAACGATATGTAATTATCGTAGCAACAATCATACCTAATGCGAAATATGTAGATTTCGCATCAATAAAAATATATAAACTAATTAAAATTAATAAGTATGCATAAAATATTATCCTGTTGATATTTTTTCTTTTAAATATTGTTGGAACTAACGAACCATAATATGAATGACTAAAGCCCAAAAAAACTCCGAACAAAATAGAAAATATTCTAGTAAAAGTTCCATAATAAGTCATCATTATGTTTTGATTTAAACTCGAATTATAAAAATAAATCGAAAAAATTACAGCTAGTATAAATGTTGTAATACAAGGAATAAATTTATGAACTTTTGCTCCAAGTTTTCGCAAAGCAAGAAATAAAAACGGAAATATTAAATCGAATTGTAATAATATTGATATGTACCATAAATGGATAAATGGTGAATTAACATGTCTAGCAAAATAATCCAGATTAGCACTTAATTGCCAAAAATTATTGTAATTTAACAAAACTGATGTTGTTTCTGGCTTCAAATTAAACCAAGCAAGTGAAGGAAATAATGATACAACAAAAATTGTTAAAAACACAACAATTATTAATGGCATATATATCTTTTTAAAGCGATTAAAATAATATGCCTTTAAAGAAAACTTCTCTTTTTTGAAAGCTGAAGCACATGATAAATATCCACTTAAAACAAAAAAAGTACAAACAGCTAAATATCCACCTTTTAAAATATTAAAATGGTATAGCAATACTGCTACACAAGCTATGACTCTAACTAAATTAATATCCTTATAATATTGTCTACTACTCTTCATTTTTAACCCTCATACTCTACAGTATAATTATATATATTTACCCTTTAAAAGTAAAGTTCAAATAGCTATTTTATATTAATAGTCACTTATATAAATATTTTTTTCACTGGACATTAATTATTATTCGAAAATTCTTAACAACATAAACTATTATGGAAAGGAGATAAAAATGAATAATAATTATCAAAGAGCTTTAAGAAAAATAGAAAATGACGAAAATTGTAGACCCGTTTGCTGCTTTGGTCCTACAGGTCCAACCGGTCCTGCTGGACCAGCAACAATAGATGTTGGAATTACTTCAACAGGAGATCCGGGAACAAGTGCTACTGTTACAAATGTTGGAACTAATCAAAGTGCATTACTTAACTTTGTAATTCCAGCTGGTGCTACAGGTCCAACCGGTCCTCAAGGTCTTCAAGGTCTAACTGGTGCTACAGGTCCAACCGGCCCTCAAGGTCTTCAAGGTCTAACTGGTGCTACAGGTCCAACCGGTCCTCAAGGTCTTCAAGGTCTAGCTGGTGCTACAGGTCCAACCGGCCCTCAAGGTCTTCAAGGTCTAGCTGGTGCTACAGGTCCAACCGGTCCTCAAGGTCTTCAAGGTCTAACTGGTGCT
>CAZLKF010000011.1:0-19679 GCA_964560085.1 uncultured Muribaculaceae bacterium | reverse complement strand
TCAAGGTCTAGCTGGTGCTACAGGTCCAACCGGCCCTCAAGGTCTTCAAGGTCTAACTGGTGCTACTGGCCCTACCGGTCCAACCGGTCCTACTGGTCCCACTGCTTCATTAGATAGTATTCTTGTTGATAACGATGGAACACAGGCTGTTACAGCTAATTCTCCAGTTAATTTAGGTACAACAATAAATTCTACTGGAACTTCTTTGACTTTCACTAGTCCAAATACTGTCAATTTAACTGTACCAGGTACATATTACATTTTATATGAGTGTTTGATTAGCAATGTTTCAACTGCAGGTGATGTTGGAGCATCCATGTTAATTAATGGCACAGTTGTCGGTAATGCTGCCGAATACGTTCCTGCTACATCGACTCAAACGCAAATAGTATTACAGCATAATGTCACAATAGCAGAACCTACAACTTTAACTATTGAAAATCGATCAACAGTTAGTAACAATTATCACGACTCAAGTTTATCAATAATTAAGATTGCTTAATGAGAAAATATAAAATCTGTGTATATGCGATCTGTAAAAACGAAGAAAAATTTGTCGATCGATGGTACAATTCTATGAAGGAAGCCGACGAAATTTTCGTTTTAGATACAGGCTCAACCGATAAAACTGTTGAGTTATTAAAAAATTATCCTATCAATCTAGCAATTAAAGAAATTAAGCCTTGGCGTTTTGATATTGCTCGCAATGAAGCTTTAAAACTAATTCCTGATAAATTTGACATATGTGTAGCAACTGATCTAGATGAAGTTTTTAAACCTGGTTGGCGCAAAGAAATAGAAAAAGTTTGGAAACCAAACACAAAACGTTTACATTATATTTACAATTGGAGCTTAGACGAAAATAACAAACCTATTATCAGTTTTCTATCCGAAAAAATTCACGCTCGTAAAGATTATAAATGGATTAATCCCGTCCACGAGGTATTAAAATATGAAGGTCATGATGAAGTGATTGCTAAAAATGAAAAGATTATTTTAAATCATTATCCAGATTCAAATAAATCCCGAAGTTCATATTTACCATTACTTGAATTAGCTGTTAAAGAAAATCCAAATAACGATCGTAATACACATTATCTTGGTCGAGAATATATGTACTATGAAAAATGGAACGAATGCATAGACACTTTAATTAAACATCTTAGTTTAGATAATGCCACTTGGAAAGATGAAAGAAGTGCATCTATGCGATTTATTGCTCGTGCTTATCAAAAACTAAGAAGATTTGAGGAGGCCAGAATGTGGTTAAAAAAAGCAATTACAGAAGCGCCACATCTACGCGATCCATATCTCGAAGAAGCATTATTTGAATACCAACTTAATAATTGGGAAGACGTTGAATATTATTGTAAAAAAGCATTAGAGATTAATGAACATGAACTCACTTACATTAATGAGACATTTAGTTGGGATGAAACAGTTTACGATCTTTTATCATTAAGTACATATTATCAAAATAGATTAGATGAATCTTTAGTCTGGTTAAAGAAAGCTATAGAAATGAACCCAAATAATAAGAGATTACAAAACAATATGAGAATAATAAAAGAAAGTTTAAAATAAAACTTTCTTTTTATTTGGCTTCATAATATAAATCATTAATAAATACTTTATAAGTATCATAAAGCAGACTTTTACCATTTGCAAAAGTCGGATGATCCACAACAATTTCAGTTGTCTTATTTGCCTCTACATTTTTAACAATATTGTTAGTTAAACCAACTAATTCATTTTTATAATAATAAGCAACACTAATATTTAAATAATCTATTATAAAAGAATTATTATTTGAAAAATTTAAAACAACTTTCTTTTTTTCATCACGATCTTCGATTTTAAACAAAATATCATAGTTTTTTTGTGCTCTTGAAACATCTAATGTAACTTTATAAGTTAAAAAATCTTTTGGAGGAATGACACCTATATTTATTTCATCATCAGCTCTTACTACCTCTAATACTTCTTGTTTACTTTCAATCAATTTTTTGTTTTTGTCATAAAAAGTAATCCCAAAAGTCATTTTAACAGCAACCCCAGTATCATTTTTAGCATTTATAACTAACTTCCCATCCTGAGAAAAACTAGTAGTTGGTACTATTTCATGCAACTTAGTTTGACTATCATAATCCTTTAACATATCACATCCAGATAAAAATAATATTACGAAACTAAAAAAAATAAAACTTAATACTCTCTTCATAAAACTCCTCTAAAAAATTATCATATGCACAATACTCTTAATTTATTATATCAAAAAAGCAAGTTAATTAAAACTTTAGAATTCAATTTCTAATAAAAAGTAATCATTGATTATAAAACTATTAATGCTTCAACATAAAAAAGCAATAATCACTAGAATTTATTTGTGATATATTGCTTAAAAGTGAAAATTTATTAATTACGAATGCTTATAATTTTTTAAACTTTTTTTTGTAATACATAACCTTCTTTATTACCACTATTGATTTCTAAATTCTGTTCTGCATCACGTATCAGATCTCTTAGATATTGTAGTTTCTCTTCATTTGTCAAATTATCATCATAATCAGTTTGCTCTAAAGAATTATTTATTATTTGCTCCTTTTTTAAAGCTCCCCCACTATTTAAATTATCTTCCTTCATATTTAACATCTTCTCCTTCATTAGATTTTGAATCCATTCCTGAGTTTTTTTGAGTATTAAACATCGCCCACGTATTAATGTAACTTTGAATGTCTTCTTTTCGCATAGTTCCTCTAGTGCAATGTCTAATTGTTCTTATGATTTCCTGGGGCGTATAATCTTGTAATAATAACTCAATTGCTTCATCACAATGAAATTCTTTTAGATCGTTAATTGCATAAGTTTCTTGCATTGTTGCTGCAAATTTTATCAACTTTTTTGAAATATCATATTGCAAAAATTCTGGATTCAATCTTGCTTTGTTAAGAAATCTGGTTCTATCTAATGCATCAGCATCTTTTAAAACTTCTGCCATTTGCCTTACTCTAGTAATTTGTTCATCACTAATTCCATTTTTCTCAGCAATTACATTAAATATTCTGTCAGCATTAGCATTATCTCTTGGTATTTCGTGAAATTCTATTATTGTGTTTACTACAGCCAAATCGTCTGCCGAATACTTGTCTTTCAATCTTTCTGCTACAATTTTAGCACTTGATGTAGCATGCTCTTCATAAGCATCTGTCTTTCGCCCAATATCATGATATTTTGCAGATAGCATTAACAAATTTAAATCATGCCTATTTTGAACAATAGACTGACCTATCAAAGTAGAATATAGCATAACATTCTTTACATGCCTTGAATTATGAACTTTTAATTTACTATTTATTTTTTCTTCCTTAATCTCATCTTCATACATTACTATTGCAGTAGATAATTCACTATCGCTTAAAGCTTTAATAACATCATGAGAAGATAACTGATTATCAAGAATAGTCTGATTAATATTAGATGCATCAGTCTGATTAAATTGTCTTTCATTAGTGTCACAACTGCTAACTATTGCCAAGGTTGAATCAATTCCTAATTTAAATTTTGACTTCATTTTATTAACATAACTTAATGCCTCTTCAATGTTAAAAGATGGTAAAGAACGTCCTAATCCATGTTGAGTATTGTTATATTTTTCTTCTTCACTTTTAATTGCCTTCTCTAATTCATCAATACATTCAATTGCTATATTAGGTTCAGTTGAATAGGTCGTTTCTATTATTTCTATTATTTTCCCAACAACGCTTTCCGATAATTGTTCATGTTTTGGAAAACATTTCTCAGATATGTTTAAATGATATTCTCTGTTACCTGCATAATTACTTTCATAGTCCGATATTATACTTTTTATTAATTTCGAATCAAAAGTCATTTTTAATTTATCCAATTCGCCTTGAATTACTTCTAATTGAGATTTTGCAATTTTTTCTCGTTCAACAACCATAATAGGTAATGGTCTTTTAATTCCATCAACCTCTATAGAGAAATTTGCTGCTGCCTTCTTTACAGATTCCCATTGTTTCATCGCTTCTGAATTAGTTAACCTATCTTCAAAATTATCAGCAAAGTAAACTATGTATGAAGGTTGTTTTTTAAACATAGCATCATAAGAAATATTTCTTCTTTCCATAACCGTTTCATTATGAGTATGTCTGGTATAATTTAAAATATCATCTGGTAACAAGTACATTGATGAATACGCAGAAGATATTTTATAACTATTCTCTGTTGACATGGAACAGAGATCATAAGGTGCAGATATTTGTAGTGATCCTAATTCATAATCTGTAAAGCCTAAACAACAATATTTTACTTCTGCTGTTCCTAAATTTTTCTCGCCAATGTAGCTACAACAACAACCATGCGATGCTATCTTATTCATGTTCCAGCTGGCATAATAATCATCTGGTTCACCAATAGCTGTATAAGCGCCAATAGAAGTTATCATCATTCTACATTTTTTCTTTCCATCATGCCCTGCTGCCAAATAAACATCAAAATCTTGTTCAGTGTTAACTTTATCTTCAGAGGATGGTTTGCTAAAGCTTTTATTTAATTCTTGAGTAAACAGATATTTCAATCTCGCTTCATAAGTAATCATCAAATCTGGTTTTACTACAAACTTAGGATTAATATTTTCTAAATAATATTTCAAAACATTAATGTCATTTAAATTAATTATTTCTTTCATGTTTTTTAGTAAAGTAAATTCCGATTTTTGACTTTCATCTAAAGAATCAATTGCTTTGTTTTCTAAACTTCCACCATATAAATGTACTAAATTAATGGCATTCATTAAATCAATTCCAAAGGTTTTCTCAAAATATGCGGTTTTTAAACTATATAATGTATTTCTTTCTATTAACATATCTATATAATTTTTTCTTATGGAATCTAAATTCACTAATTCTTCATAACTGGAAATATCCAAGTGATTATCTGTCATTAGTAACAACATTAAATTATCTTTTTCCTTGGGTGCTAATTCTTTATGTTCTATTGCGTTAAGCAAATTCGCATATTCAAAAGAGTTAATATTATCTAAAGATTTTTCTAAAATAGGAATCCATTCTAAATTATCTTTATATTTATCAGCTAATTCATAAATAATTCTAAGCCTAAAACCATTAGAAGATAATTCCAATATTTTTTCTTGTAAATTTGGATAACAAGATAATATCTCAATCTGTGATTTGGTAAAATGCTCAATTATATTCTCTGATAAAAATTTTGGATTTATTGTTTCAGAAATTTCACTATTATTATTATGTAAAGTTTTAGCTCTGCGTAAAGAATCAATAGTAGCTGCATCCAAATAATTATTCCATTTAGATTCATCAACAGATAAAAATAACTTAAATAATTGTTTTTGACTTAAACTACTAATTTTTAATCCAGAATTTATTGCAATATCAATTAATTTTGACATTTCATCCGAATTTGTTATTTCGACATTCATTATGAAATAAGGATGTTTAGAAATGTATTTTGACATAATGTCATAATTGGAGCACAATTTTTGTCCCCTATGTTCTAACACATAATTATCAGTTGCTTCATAACCATAAGATATAGCCAACCTACACAATTCATCATATTTTTCTTTATTTTCTACACTGCAATATTCAATTAGTCTCGGTTCCAATTGTATCGCTTTTTGCATAATATCGTAACTACCACTATAAGTAGTTGCAACATCATTATAATCAGTTTCCAAATTCATAACAAATCCAGCATCTATTGCAGTCTTACAAATTTCATCATAAGCTTCACAATGTATTGCAGTTAACAAACCAGTTGGATCCATCAGCTTAACTTTTCTTAAATAACTTGGATATTTTTTTACCATTACTTTAGCAATCTCAGAGCCATACCCAAATATTTCATCTTCAATTTTAGGTGTATAACCTTTTTCAATAGCAAGTAATCCTAGTTTATCAATGGTTTTTCTTGATAGACTATTGCTTAAAGCAGTTACATATTCTGGATTATTAGATATAATCTGCTCCATCACTTCTTCGTTACTATTAAAAAATCTAATAATATCCTTAATTTGATATCCATTGTTAATGAAATAATTATAAAGATTAATACTATAAGAATTATCATATGCAATGTTTCTATCCAATGGTTGACCATTATCTAATTGATACATTATTGCTGTTTCCGTAATTAACAATAGGTTAAAATCAAAAATACCATTTGAATTATCACTTTCTCTACTTTGAGATGAAATTGTACCATTAAAACCATTTGCAATTGCAATTTTCAATAATTCTTCTTTATTAGGAGTTTCATTTCTTATCATATTAATTGATTCTGGATTTTCTTGAATCAAATATTTCATAATATCATAACTATCAGCTAATCTAGGATTTTGTTCTAAGTCTTTTAATGTCGGTATATATCCATTATTAAGTGCTAAACGTGCCAAATTCAAAAAATCATTTTGATTAAGTTTTAAAGAATACTCACCTCTTAAAGATCTGGTTTCAATATACTTGATTGCTTCTGGCCTTTTTAATATTAAGGCTTCCATTAATTTTGGACTACTTTGAATATAACTATTATTCTGAACTTCATCAATACTTGGAATATATCCCATACACAAAGCAAGTTCGTCTATTTTTTCTTTTTCTTTTTGATCATCTAATTGACAATATTTTATCATTTCTGGCTTTTGTTTAACAATTTTAGAAAAGAGTAAAAAATCGGCAGTTATAAAATAATCGTTTGTAATTTCTTCGGGTATATGTCCTTGTTTGAATGCTTCAATCCAAAAGACTTTATTCTTGCCACTCATTTCTGAAATTAAGTCTGGTCTATCATCAATTATTTTTTGATGTAATTTTCTATTATAAAAAAATTCAGGACTATTAATAATTTCCGGAGTAAGTTCAATAGTATCAAGGATTCTTTCAGCTAAATTAGGATTATTTAATATTTTTGTCTCTGTAAGAAATTTTAGTGATGGAACATAGCCCCAGTCTAAAGCTTTTGCAAATAATTCTTCTTTTGAAAAAACAGTCATATAATTACTTGTTTCCATCAACTCATTTGTTGGTCTATATCCTCCATCTAATAATTTTTTCATAACAATTACATTAGAAAATGATTGAACATTACTTGCAATATAGTCATCAGATGGCATATATCCATTATCAATAGCCAAAGATATTAATTCGTCAATATCAAAAAAATTTTTTTCAATAAAGGTTTCAATTATTTTGGGATTCATTTCTATAAGTCTTCTATTAAAATAATTTGCTCGCTTATAATAGGAATTGTTCATTTCAATTAAAAAATCTATATTATCAGAAATTTCTTTTGCAATTCTATCTAATATTTTTTCAACATATTTCTGATTAGATAAGCCAAAGCCTAAAGCTTTTGAAGTTTCCGGTTCAAAATCTAAGGCAGAATCACTATTCATATCTGCTTCAAATAAAGCAGCGTAATTCTTTTGATCAATAAATTCAATAATTTGATCATATATTTTTCTATCTTTTCCGGTAAGCATATTTAATAATTTATTTTTCATCTTAAATCACTCCTAATTATTAAATCTATATTCTTTCTATATATAGTATAACAGATTTTTGTTAATTTTAATAATCAAGTTTTAAACTATCTAGTATCTTATTTAAAAAATTCTATATATATAATTTTGCAAAACAAAAACGAACTATATTAGTTCGTTTAAATTCAAATTGTGGTGTCCCGGGAGGGATTTGAACCCCCGACCGCTGCCTTAGAAGGGCATTGCTCTATCCAACTGAGCTACCGAGACATTACATTATCCAGCGGATAAGTAAATTATACAATAGTTTTCCTCAGTTTTCAAGAGTTTTTTACATTAATTGTTATTTATTGGTTCAGCATTAACCGAATATGTGATTGACTTTATTCCATAATTAGCTTCAATTGATAAATTAATTGTTTTAACAACTTCTTCTAATATTTTTTTATTTTCAAGATCACTTAAAATATTTTGATTAAAATTTAGACTTATTTCATTATAATCAATCATTGTATCTAATAGTTCCACATCATTATTAATAAAACTCATCAATCCACTAATATATTTGTTATTATTAGTCAATTCATCAACAATAATACTCACTTTTTCCCTCGAATCGTTCAAATATTTTGTTACGGGAGCATAATAATAAGCGTCATTATACTTATTAATATAATATATTGTAACTTGGTTGATACCTTTTAAATTTGTAAAATTATATTCTTTATTAATACCAAATGTTTTATCTAAAACAGAAGGCACTTTTATTTTAGATTTAGGTAATATATCCAACTGCTTACCATCAACAAAAATCATTAAGCCCTTTACATCTTTGATGCTCGTTAATGAATAAATTAGAGATTCTAAGACTTTTATCTCATATTCTTCCTTTGTGTCAAAAAGTTCTTTAGAGAAATTTACCTTTAAAATTCCATTCTCAAAAGATAAATCTTTAACTATGGTTTCTGAATTAATAACTGATTTAAAGCCACTAGGAATTTTGCTTTCACCCGGACCATCTTGAATTAGAATGTCAATTATTTCTAGAGCCTCATCTTCTATTGTTTTAGCTATAACTCCTATTGAAGTTAAAGTTACATATTCATAACTATCAACCAAATAAATATCATTAATTACTATTTCATTATCTATATATGATAATTCTTGCTTAAATTTGACATTTTGATCACTTGGAATTAAATAAATAATTAGTAACATTAATAGAACAGATACAGACACAATTATTTTTTTTATTGAAAATCTTTTTAGCATTTTCCACCTCAGTATATTATATTTGTTATTTAAATAAATAGTATTAGTTTTCACTAATACTATTTATTTTATAAAGAAATTTCATTTAATTTCAAAAGTTCAACAACGGCAACAGCACGACTTTTTACTCCAAGCTTCTGCATAACATTCGAAATGTGATTTCTAACTGTTTTTTCACTTATATTCATAATTTTAGCAATATCTATTGTAGAATTGTTTAAAATTAATAAATCGAAAACTTCCTTTTCTCTTTTTGTAAGAATATTCTTATTCATTATTTCCTCACTTCCTAAGGTGGTGGTTTATATCTCATATTATTTTATGAAGCTTAAACCTTTATAGTGAGAGAATTTGCCTATTTAATTAAACTTTACCGAAATATATTTTTTTTCATTATAATTTTTTTGAATCAATTTCATTATTCTATTAGCCAAACTAATATCATGAGTATCAGAATCAACAATAACTGATATTTCATTTCCATTTATTTTAACAAAAGCATTATAATTTAATTCAACTTTTATTTTTTCCTCGAGTGATGATTCTTCACCTCTTTTATGTTGAATATCTTTCATTTGATCGTAAGCATCATTTTTTTCTTCAGTTGTTGATTCATTATTCAAAATAATCAATTTTAGTATATCTAGTTCAGCCTCAACTTCAGCAATATTTTCTAATCGATGGACAGTAATAATATCAGACGATTCAACTAGTGTTACATCATCATCATCATTGCCGTAATTACTATAAACATCTAATAGCAATTCTGAAGGCATCGTTACGTAATATACACTCAATGCTAAAATCAAGCTAAAAAGAGTTAGAAACCATATGTTTTTTTTGTTAATCATGTTATTCACCTAATTAATTGTATTAATGATATCAATATTTATACCAAAATATTTTTCATAGTTTGACTTTTATAAAAACCTATATATAATATAAAAATATGAAAAGGAAATTAGATAAATGAAAATAAAAAATATCAAATTATATTCACAGAAAAAAATAAAAGAAAAAAGATTTTTTATAATTTCAGATTTGCACATTAGCAATAAAAAATCTGCAAACATAGAAAAAATGCTAACTATATCAGAAAGTCTAAAAGTTGATTGTACATTAATACCAGGCGATATTATTAATGATAGTAGATACTTAAATGATTCAGAATTCTGTGAAAAATTAGCATACATATTTGCTGTACTATGCAAAAATAATCGTGTTATTTGTTCGTTAGGAAATCACGACATTATGTCCATAGAAAAGAATAAATGGAATCCTGCAAATAAAAAAAGGATATGTTACTTTTTAAAAATGTATACTGATGCAATCGTTTTAGATAACGAAAGATATTTCTTTGAAGATATTGCTATTGATGCTCTAAATTTACCTTTTGAATATTATGAAGGTAAAAATAATTTTGACTCTTTTAACTACTATAATAGTATTTTTAACAATGAAAGAGGAAATATTTTATTAACCCATGCTGTAGATGAAGAAATTATTAAGTTTATTTCCAGCCAATATGATGCGGTTATTTCAGGTCATATGCATAATGGTGGCATTCCACCAGTTATAGATTTCATCCCTGGAAATTTTGGCCTTATAGGTGCTAGTGGTAAAATATTTCCAAAATATGCAAGAGGTATTGTTAATGGAAAAGTATTGATCAATGGTCCAATTAATGGATTTCATGATAACGATTTTCTTAGCAATTTATATGGTTCTACAGGAACTGTTCTAACATTAAAACAAAAAGCTTGTTGAATTAAATCAACAAGCTTTTTTATTTTAATAACTCCTTATTATCAACATTATTTTTTAACATTTTTACAAATTCATCAACATCTACAGTTTGTGTTTCTTGATGACCAAATATACGATAACTAATTTGTTTTTCGTTTTTCTCTTTATCACCTAGAATTAAAGTAAATGGAATTTTCTTTGTTTGACTTGTACGCATACGATAATTCAACTTTTCATCACTAGCATCCAATTCTACTCTAAAACCATTTTCAATTAATTTTTGTTGAATCTCTTTAGCATAATCTAAATGGTATTCATTGTTAACAGGAATAATATTTACTTGAACTGGTGCTAACCAAGCTGGAAAAGCACCTGCAAAATGCTCAATTAAAATACCAATAAATCTTTCAACTGATCCATATATTACGCGATGTAACATAACTGGTCTTTTTTTCTGACCATCAGAATCGATATAAGTTAAATCAAATCTTTCTGGCAAATTAGCATCTAATTGAATTGTTCCACATTGCCATACACGACCTAATGAATCTTTAATGTGAAAATCCAATTTTGGACCGTAGAAAGCACCATCACCAGGATTTATCTTACAAGTTTTACCTGCTTTATGACATGCATCTTCTAAGGCTTTTTCACTTCGATTCCAAGATTCAATTGTCCCAATAAATTTTTCCTCTGGACGTGTTGATAATTCTATGTCGTAAGTTAAACCAAACAATTTATAAATGCGATCAATAAAAGCAATTAAACGAATTACTTCTTCTTCGATCTGATCTTCTCTCATGAATATATGAGCATCATCTTGAGTAAAAGTTCTAACTCTAAATAATCCATTTAAAGCACCACTTGCTTCATGGCGATGAACTTGACCTAATTCACCACATCTGATTGGTAGATCTTTATATGAATGTAGTTCACTTTTATATACAAGCATTCCTCCTGGACAATTCATTGGTTTTATAGCAAAATCCTTATCATCAATTACTGATGTATACATATTTTCACGATAATTAGCCCAATGTCCAGATAATTCCCATAATTCTCTATTCAACATAATTGGCGTTTTTATAAACACATATCCCTCTTTAGTATGTTCTTGATACCAAAAGTTTTCCAAAATATTTCTTAAAATCATTCCATTTGGTAAGAAGAAAGGAAATCCTGGTCCATATTCACTTATCATGAAAAGATTTAATTCTTTACCAAGTTTTTTGTGATCTCTTCTTTTTGCTTCTTCTAAAAATTCTAGATACTTATTTAAATCTTCTTCAGTTTTAAAACAAACACCATAAATTCTTTGAAGCATCTTATTGTTAGCATCACCTTTCCAATAAGCTCCACTTACTTTTAATAATTTATAATATTTTATTTCTTTAACCGTTTCAACATGAGGCCCACGGCAAAGATCAGTAAAATCTCCTTGAGTATAACAACTAATGGTTGTCTCACTTTCATCCATTCTTGAAATTAAGTCAATTTTATAAGGATCATCCTTAAACATATCTAAAGCTTCTTCTTTAGATATTTCATGGCGCACAATTCTTTTGCCATCTTTCGAGATTTTTTTCATCTCGCGTTCAATCGACTCTAAATCTTCTTCTTTTACTACTTTATCACCTAAGTCAATATCATAATAAAATCCACTTTCGATAACTGGTCCTACCCAAAATTTAGCTTCTGGATATAAGTGCTTTACTGCTTGTGCAAGCAAATGAGCACAACTATGATTTAATATGTTTAATTCTTCATTTTCTTTTATATTCTCCATTTTCAATTTTCCTTTCTTCGCGATAAATATTTAATTTTTCTTTTGCTATCGCTTTTTTTAAATTTTTTAGTTCTTCTTCTAATTCATGATATCTTTCAACATCACGAATTGAAAATCTCATTTCTAATCTTACTTGTCTTAATCTCGCCCAAAGTTTTGTCTCTTCTTCAGTCATAAAAAAACGCTTCCTTATTAAAGGAGCGTTTGTACGCGGTACCATCCTGCTTTTTTACTTAATTTGATAACGGCTTTTGACCGGAATTCTCTTTCGAGTTCTGCTTATAGGTAGTAATTATTAATTTTTCATCTTCGGGTTCCACCAATTCCCAAATTCTCTATATGATTGCCATTAATAATCATGTCCTAATCATCGCAATTACAGATACATCATAATATCATTTTTAATTTTTGTCAAGTCCGATTCTAAGTCTCTTACATAATTTAGTATATTCAATAATATATTCACGATTCCGTTCTTGCGCATTTGTAAAGTTAATAGCATCTGCTTCAACATTATGATATTTATCAATATATTCTGATTGCGACATTTTTAATACAAACAAATCATGTAACATTCGTTGAATGTATAAAGAAACATATAACCTAGCTGGTGACGTTACTTGTGTATAAGCTGGTAATCCAAGTCCTTTATGACCTCTATTATCACTAGAATAGGCTGATTTTTTATATAAAATTAAAAGAGAACTTAATAACTTTTTTACTTCCCTATCTTGCTTATAAGCTTTAAGTAATAGTTTTAATACCTCATCATCTTTTTCAAATTCATTTACTCGGTAAATAAAGGGTAATTTATTCTTAAAAAAATAATTTGCCAAGTATTGATTTAAGAATATCATATTTGCAGTAACTATTCGACTACCAGGTGTATCCATAAACTTTTCAGGAATTTCCGGGCATACATCTTTTAATTCTTTAATGATAGTTTTTATTGTATGATACTTATCAATAGAACTAAAAGTATCATTTATAGCTTCTGAAAATTCAAGAATCATTTTTATCATTGGATAATATTCTGAATTTTTATCTTGCAAAAGGCTATGTACATCAATGTGATTAAAGTTTTGATCAATATTAATCAAAGCTTCATTTATTTGACAATCTATCAGTTCATATTTTTGGGTAAAGTGGAAAACAAAGGCCATTACTTGATGATTTCCTTTTGTTAATGAAAAGTTTTTCTTTAGCATCGGTTCTGGAAAAAGGTGTAAAACACGATCTGGCAAATAAATAGCCGAAAATTGATGATAGGCATGAATGTCAAGCTTACTGCCTTTTGCAATTGGTGACAAATTAGTTATATATATTCCTAGTTCATAAGTTCCATCTGAATTTTTCTTGAATGATAAAGCATCATCAAGAATCTCGGCTCCATTAGAATCAATGGTTATTATTCTCTCATTTCGCATATCAATAATATTTTTATCTTGATAGCTTATAATCTTACGTGAATTGACAGAATTAATGTCATACCTTTCATTTAACATTGATATTCGTTCTAAATCATGATTACTACCTTCAATTGAGAACAATATCTCTTTCATAAAAATAAATTCATCTTTATTTAAAAAATGATTATCTATAATTTCTGCAATTTTTTTTAATAATAATTTTTTTTCTTCTAATGATAATACAAAATTTTTACTTGTTAAAAACATTGTAATTGTTTTAGCATAAAAATCTCTATTTCTACTATCTTTAATATAAAGTTCTAGCAGTTTAAAAATAATTGTCTGATTTTTAATTTTAATATTAGAAACTTCTGTATAATTTTTAAAGATTATTGCCAGATAATCATAATTCCTAAATTTAAAAATTAAATCACAGACTATTTTCCTCAAAGTTTTTGGTGCAACCGCAGGCAACTTTAGGGGTTTATATTCAATTAAACCAAGTTTTGTCTCAACAACTAAAATATTTATTTGCTCATGTAATAGATGCAACAATTGAGCAATAACATTATTTTCTCTGTTAAAAATGTCCATTTTTTCATTAATCACTTGATTTATTTTCCTAATATACTCTTCAAGTATAACAAATTCTTCTTCATTTGTTACCTTAGTATAATTTAACAATCGAAAATAGTAATTTAAATCAAAGTTTTCAGTACTATAATCAAGTTCTTTCAATTTATTTAATAATTCACTCATTAAAAGACGAATAAAAGAAGAATTTTTTTTAATATTTAATTCTTCTTTTATTGTACTCATACTAACTAATCTATTTTTACACAATATGTTTTCTAATCTTAAATTGATATTTAACATAAATTACTTTCTTAAATTCTTACTAATCATTTCAGAATCAACTGTTAATTGTTTAATTCGTTCAATTATTCTTTTTGCTTTTACAACATCAACTCCTGTTTTAGTTATTGAAATATGATTTTCTAATTCTTCAATATTAAGATTTGATGTAATAAAAGTGGTTAAATTAGCTTCCATTCGATATTGTAAAATTGGACACAAGATATCATCACGTCCCCAAGGAGTCATATTTTCAGCACCTAAATCATCAATTAATAAAAGTGGTGCCTTTTGAATTTTAGATAAAATAGCATTAAAATCTGTATCAAACGAAGCTTTCAAGCGCTTTAAAAATTCTGGCCAAAAAATTATTGCACTTTTAATATTTTTCTTAGCTAATTCATTAAAAGCGGCCGTAATTAAATATGTTTTACCACAACCAAAATTTCCATGCAAATAAAGACCTTTTATTTTACCTTCCTTTGTTATAAATTCTTTTAAATATTTTATAACTTCATATCGAGCTTTATCATCTGTATAAATGTCTTTCATACGTGCTATTTGAATGTTTTCAGGCATATCTAAGAAATAAACATTCTTTAAATAAGAAAGTTCTTTTGATTGTTTCTCTTTTAATTTACATGCTCTATATTTAAACTCTAAACGATTATTCACAATTTCTGGCAAATAAACATAACCATCTATTTTATTTTGACATGAAAGTAAATTTTTACATTCTAAACAATGTCCATATTCAATTGCACTATCTTCTAAACTCGATGTATATTGCATTAATATTTCTTCGTTTAATTTTAATTTACTAACTAATTTACAAAAAGTATCATCTTTTTGAGCATCAATATAAGCCCTCTTTAAATTTAATTTTAAGTTAGCATTATTTGAAGTAAACTCACTCATTTTTTGCATTTTATCACCTACTTATATTCGCTTAATAGATCTTCCATCATTTGTTTTTCTTCTTCAGTAGCTTTTGAAGACTGAACATCTTTATTTAACCAATTTGGTTTGATGTCATTATTAATTTTCGGCATTTTTTTTCTGTTTTGATATTCTTTTTTAGCCATGTCCATAGCTTCTTCAACTGTTTCTATATTACTTCTTTTCCATTGACTAGCAATAGTTTCAACATAATTACGAGTCAATTTATTGTTATTAATTCTTAAAACAAAATCAATTAAGACATTAACAACCCCAGCTTTTAAATCCATATTAATTAATAAATGTTCAAGTAAATTTGTATCAGCTTTACTTAAATTAGCTCCATTATATTTACTTAGTAAAAAGTCATGAGGAGTGGTTGTCTCAAATGTATATATTTGTTTGGACTTCTTTGAATTTGTTTCTATTCCTGTGCGCAAACTTTCTGGTTGTGTGCGATAAATAACGGTTGGATTTTTACCAAAATTTTCAAAATTATAAAATTTAACACAATTTTCACGCAACAAATTTTTATCAATCGCATTCTTTACATCTAGAGAATTGCAAATTAAATCTTTTGTATCTTCATTATCTAGATTGTATATAAATGATAATTTATAAATAAAATCTTTTATCTCTTTAGTAATGCTTTTTTTATTGATAATATCATCAGGGATTAAATTCAAAATTAAATTTAAATCAATATTTGGAATAACTTCGACATTATTAATATTTCTTTTTCTAATAGCATCATATATTCCCTCTGTTTGTTCAATTGCTATAGCTTCAAAAATATCACTAAAATTACAACTAATGTCTTCATATTCTTTGCTATCAATAGTTGGCAAATTAAAATATTCAACAAGTTTTTTATATTCATTCTTACCTAAGTTTGTATATAAGGCAGTGTTTAAAAGTGGATTATTAAATACTTCATTTGGAGTTAATGGTGAATATAATTCATAAATATAATTATTAATAGTCCCCTTTTTTACATATGTTTTTAATAAACCAACAGCTTCTAGCTTTTGACGACTTTCTAAAATTGTCGTCAAATTAACACCTAAAGTTTTTGCAAGTTGTTCATGTAATAATTCACTTGAAGAAATCTCAGCTTTATCTAAGTCTGACCAAAAATTTAAATATAAATTAATTGGCATTGCTCCGATGACTGGTTGATATAACATGACCAATAGTTTACGATCATAATCAGTTAAAATTGTTTTATTGATAACAACATATATATCTTTTGAAACAATTGTATCATTAGTCATATTTACCACCCTTACTTATAGTTTATCATAAAAAAAAGTTCTTTCAAGAACTTTTTAGATATCTTTCACATTATGATAAACATTTTGAACATCTTCAATGTCATCAAGTAACATTAATAATTTTTTAACTATTTCTTTTTCTTCATCATTTAAAGTTACAGTTTCTTTTGGAATCCAAACAATTTCAGAAGCAACTACCTTTAAATCATTTAAAGCTTCCTTTATTTCATATAAATTTGTTGGTTCGCCATAAACAACTATAGTATCCCCTTCTGCTTCCATGTCTTCTACTTCAACAGAAGCATTAATTAAATGTTCTAAGACAATTTCCTCCGTTGAATTAGCAACTCCAATGACAGCATTATGATCATACATAAATGTTACACTGCCTTGGTTACCCATTTTAACACTCGTTTTATTTAAAGCGGCTCTTAAACTACTAACTGAACGATTAACATTATCCGTTAAACATTCAACAATAAAATTAGAACCTGATGGTCCAAAAAGTTCATAGCGAACTTCTTGATATGTTTCAAGTGATCCACTATTAACTTTATCAATTGCTCTTTTGATAATATCAGAAGGGACTTGTTCTTCACGTGCTTTCTCTACTAAACGACGAAGACTTAAGTTTGAATCAATCTCAGTTCCACCCGTCTTTGCTACTTGATAAATTTCACGAGCATACATTGAATATACTTTTGCCTTTGCTGCTCCTGTTTTTTGTTTGCTTGCCGCAATACTTGGAAATCTTCCCATATTAACCTCCTATTTTAATGCACATTTTGCTAAAGCATCAGCTGCTGCTGCTTGCTCTGCTTCTTTTTTGCTATGAGCGGTTCCAGTTCCATAAATTCGACCATCAATTTTAACAACACTGGTAAATATTTTATTATGGGCTGGCCCGTGCTCTTCAATAATTGAATATTCTAATGATTTCTTATCGGTTTGAACATACTCTTGTAATGTTGATTTATAATCATGAAAGAAAGAAATTTTTTCTTCCTCAATAAGTGGAATAACATTTTCATAAATAAATTTTTTAACTTCGTCTAAACCTTTATCTAAAAACATAGCACCAATAAAGGCTTCAAAAATATCAGCGACAATTGCTTTACGAAAACGACCACCGCTCTCTTCTTCACCAACACCTAAGCGTAAAAAATCATTTAGTTTTAATTCTAATGAGTAATTATATAATGCATCTTCGCATACATAATTAGCTCGAATTTTTGTCATTTCTCCTTCAGGGTAAGTGGTATTTATATATAAGTATTCACTCATAATTAATTCTAAAACCGCGTCACCTAAATACTCTAAACGTTCATAACTTTCAATACCCGCTTCGTTAGCATATGAAGTATGGGTTAAAGCTCTAATATAAAGTTCTTTATTGTTTGTTTCTATTTTATACTTTGTAAATATGTCCATCATCTCACCCGATTTCCGTAAATATTATATCACATTAGTCAATAGTATTTAATTTTTTTTCATTCTTTGGTATAATTAATTAGGTGGAAATATGAAATACATAATGATCGGTTTGATTTATTTTTACAAATGTCTTCCTTTAAAATCTCATAACTATTGTAATTTTACGCCAACTTGTTCAACTTATGCTATAACAGCATTTGAAAAATTTGGTTTTTTTAAAGGAACTTATTTAACTATCAAACGCTTGATCCGTTGCAATGGTTTTCATAATTTGCAGTATGACCCTGTTCCAGAAGGAGAAATAAAATGAAAAAAATAATTATTTGTTTATTTGCTTGTTTACTAGTAACCGGTTGCTTAAAAAAAGACTCTTTTGAGGATGTCAATATTTATACAACAGCTTACCCTTTTCAATATGTTACTGAAGCTTTATATGGTGAACATAGTGAATTATTTAGTATTTATCCAGCCGAAATTGACATTGAAAATTACAACTTGACTGAAAAACAAATTGAAGTTTTTGGTAAAAATGCAGATCTTTATATTTTTAACGGATTGAATAAAGAAAAAGATTATGTTATACCTCTAGTAAAACAAAACAAGAATTTGAAAATAATAAATGCCACTTTAACTATGGATTTTGAAAATTCCCAAAATGATTTATGGCTTAATCCATCCAATTTATTAATGGTTGCGCAAAATATAAAAAACGGTTTGAATGAATACGTTTCTAATTATTACTTAGAAGAAGAAATTAGTAATAATTATGAAAAATTAAAGATTGAATTATCAAATTTAGATGCAAAATTACGTCTTATTTCAAAGAATGCAAGCAACAATACAATTGTTACTTCATCCAATATATTTAAATTCTTGGAAAAATATAATTTTAATGTATTAGTTATAAATGAACAAAGTGATCAAAAAGTTGAGGAAGATGTGAAAAAAATTATTGCTGATGAAGAAATAAATTACGTGTTTTTACTTAAAGGCGAAGAAATAAATAGCAAATTAGCCAGTCTAATAAGCAATACAAATATTAAAGTCGTTTATTTTCATCAACTTGCTAATTTAACTGAAGAAGAAGAAAAAAATAAAAATGACTATTTAACAATTATGAACGAAAATATTGAATTGATAAAAGAAGAAGTTTACAATTAACTTCTTTTTTTATAAAAAAAATCAACATAATGTTGATTTAATTTCTTCTGGCGGAGCAGGAGGGATTTGAACCCTCGCACCAGTTTCCCGATCTACGCCCTTAGCAGGGGCGCCTCTTCAGCCTCTTGAGTACTACTCCGTGCTACTTATAATATTACAATATTTATAATTCAAAGTCAATAAATTAAAGAAAAAAAGATGTTTTAACATCTTTCTTAAATTGAAAAATGAACCGCACCACAAGGGTGTGGTTTTTTGATATAATA
>CAZLKF010000010.1:0-34486 GCA_964560085.1 uncultured Muribaculaceae bacterium | reverse complement strand
TGCAAAACTGCAGATGAAGTAATTAAAGAAGCCGGAATTGAAATGGAATACCATGTTGGTACGATGATTGAAATTCCAAGAGCTGCTTTAACAGCTGATGAAATAGCTAAAGAAGCTGAATTCTTCTCATTCGGAACAAATGATTTAACACAAATGACATTTGGTTTCTCAAGAGATGATGCTGGTAAATTCCTAGGAGCTTACTATGATAAGAAAATTTACGAATCTGATCCATTCGCAAGATTAGATCAAATTGGTGTAGGTAAACTTGTTGAAATGGCTGCTCGTTTAGGACGTCAAACAAGACCTGATATTAAATTAGGAATTTGTGGCGAACATGGTGGCGATCCATCAAGTGTTGAATTCTGCCATAAGGTAGGTTTAACTTATGTATCTTGCTCGCCATTTAGAGTACCTATTGCTCGTTTAGCTGCTGCACAAGCTGCTGTTAAAGAACAATTAAATAAATAAGATAGAGAACTAAGAATTTTACATTCTTAGTTCTTTTGTAATATTATGTTATAATAAAAATGTAGCACTGGAGGAATGATAAAAATGGATATGAAAGAGATTCAAAATAACATTTGGCAAAATAAAATTAATAAAGGTTTTAATACAACTGATGTTAATAAAGAGTTTTGTTTGCTATATGGCGAAGTATCTGAAGCTTATGAAGCTTTCAAAAAAAAGAAGGATGATCTTGGTGAAGAGCTTGCTGATGTTGCTATTTATTTAATGGGATTATCAGAAATGTTAGGTTATGATCTTGAAACTGAAATAGTAAATAAAGTGGAAAAAAATGAAAAAAGAGTTTATAAAAATATTGATGGTGTTAATGTACGAATTAGTGATTAGAAACAATAATAGAAGACCTTTTATAAAAGGTCTTTTCTATTGAAAAAAAGCATAAAATATGCTATATTATATGAAGAAGGGAAGATGTTTATGGAATTTACATGGATTTTAATTGTCATCATAGTGTTTTTAGTATTAGGATCTTTAAAACAAATTGATCAATATGAAAGAGGAATAAAATTTACTTTAGGAAAATTTACAAAAATAATGGAACCAGGTTTAAACATTGTTTTTCCAATTTTTCAATCATATCGAAAAGTTGATATTAGAACTAAAGTAGTAGATGTTCCAAATCAAGAAGCAATTACAAAAGATAATGTTTCAATTGGCATTAATGCTGTTGTTTATTACAAAGTATTTGATGCATCAAAAGCAGTTTTAGAAGTTGAGAATTTCTATTTTGCTGTTTCTCAATTAGCTCAAACAACAATGCGTAATATTGTCGGAACAGTTACTCTTGATGAATTATTAACAGAAAGAGAAAGTATTTCTGCTAATATTCAAAAAATTGTTGATATTGCAAGTGATCCTTGGGGAATAAAAGTAGAGAATGTTGAATTGAAAGACGTAACTCTACCTGAAGAGATGAAGAGAGTAATCGCGAAAGCAGCTGAAGCAGATCGTGAAAAACAAGCAGTCATCACTAAATCTGTTGGTGAGGTTGAAGCCGCTAACAATTTGGCTCAAGCAGCTACTATTATGTCAGCAACTCCAGGAGCTCTACATTTAAGAACATTGTCAACAATTAATGATGTTTCATCAGATCAATCAAATACAATTATATTTGCTCTACCAATTGAAGTTTTAAGAGCTTTAGAAGGTAAAAAAGAAAAATAGTTCAAACGAACTATTTTTTATTGACATAATAAATAATAAATGCAAATCCCATACCACCAATTATATTTCCTAAAGTAACTGGTAATAAATTATTTAGAAGTATGCTTTTTAATCCAATACTTGAATCAACTAAGTAACCAGCTGTCAAATAATACATATTGGCAACTGAGTGTTCTAAACCCATAATAATAAAGAAGAAGATAGGTAAATAAATAACACACATTTTCTCAATAGTGCTCTTTACAGAAAAACTAAGTAAGACAGCCATACAAACCAAAATATTACATAAGATACCAAGGAATAATGCTTGAATAAAATCATAACTTATTTTTGCTTTTGCAACTTTCAAAGCAGTTTCACCAATATTGCTTAAATCATAATGTCCAGCTAATTTCAACATTAAAGCAATGATAATAGCTCCAATAAAGTTTCCAATATAAACGATAATTAAGTTTTTAAATAATTGTTTAAAGCTTATTTCTTTCTTCATCTTTGGAATAACTAATAAGCAATTACCTGTAAATAATTCGGTTTTAAATAGAACAACAAGAATTAACCCAAAAGGAAATATTAAAGCCGATAAAATTTTAGCCAAACTAAAATTTGTAAAATTACTAGCTGCCACATTTGCAGCAACAGCAGCAAATGCTATAAAAGCACCTGCTAATATGGCGAGTAAAAAAGTTTTGTATGTTTTATTAGTTACTTTGTTTTTCCCGACTTCTGTATAATTATTAATAGTTTCTTCCATAAAATCACTCCTAAATTAATTTTAGCACAAAAAGTGTAAAATGTTATCAAGTTATAAATAAAACTCCTATTTTGTGCTATAATTAAGATGGAAAGTGATGTTATGAAAAAGAAAATAGACGTTTTATATTTTAATATATTTTTGCTTATTTTTATGGAATTTATTTTTAAAATTTTTACATTAAATGATTTATTCACTTTGAATACTCTATATGTAATTGTTTTTTCAATTCCTTTAGCAATATTAATTACTTTATTGGAAACAATTTTTAATAGTGAAAAAATAAACAGAATAATTACAATAATCATAACATTTTTGATATCTTTTATTTTTATTGCTCAATTTGTTCATTATATGTACTATTCTTCAATATTTTCAATTTATTCACTATTTCATGGTGGTCAAGTTCTTGAATTTATTGATAGTATATTAAAAGTTATATGGGAGAACATATTTCCAATCATTTTTATGTTTATTCCGGTATTAATTCCACTTATAAAAAAATTCCCAATTAAATATGAAAAATCTGATCTATTTATTAAGGGAATGTTGGCTTTAATTGCTATTTTTGTTCATATTGGTTGTTTAGTAGTAATTGAATTAGAACCAACAAATCCTTATTCGGCAACTCGTCTTTACTATGAAACTCATGTTCCAACTTTGACAGTTTCTAAATTTGGATTACTTACAACTATGCGCATTGATGCTAAGAGAACGATATTTGGTTTCGAAGAAATTTTAGCAGTCGTCAACAATGGTGAAGAAAAACCAGTGGAACCAACGAAAGAGAATATCAAGGAATACAATATAATGAATATTGATTTTAATGCTTTAATAGATGGTGAAACAAAGAAAACAATTAAACAGATGCATGAATATTTTAATTCGGTAACACCGACAATAAAAAACGACTATACAGGTATGTTTAAAGGTAAAAATTTAATTGTCTTTGTTGCTGAAGCCTTTTCACCAATTGCGATTAATGAAAAGTATACACCAACTTTATACAAACTTTATAATGAAGGATTTAAATTTACCAATTTTTATACTCCATTTTATTATGTAAGTACATCAGATGGTGAATATACATCTTTATTATCACTTTTACCCAAAAATACTGGTTGGAATATGTATAGATCTCGTAATAATTATTTACCATTCACATATGCTAATGTTTTCAAGCCACTTGGTTATGAAGCACGAGCTTATCATGATGGAGCGTACAAATATTATGATCGTCATCTGTCACATCCTAATATGGGTTACGTCTATAAAGCTTGTGGCAATGGCATTAAGATGGAAAAATGTGGTTTGTGGCCAAATAGTGATGTTGATATGATTAAAGGAACAGTTGATGAATATATCAATAGTGAACATTATGTTACCTATTATATGACGATCAGTGGACACCTTGCTTATAATTTTATGGGTGGAAATGCAATGGCTTCAAAACATAAAAAAGAAGTTGCTGATTTAAATGCTTCAACTTCTATTAAAGCCTATATTGCAACACAGATGGAGTTTGATCAAGCATTAAAATTGTTAATTGAGAAATTAGAAGCAAATGGCACTTTGGCCAACACTGTTATTGCTATTACGGCTGATCATTATCCTTATGGTTTAACTGATCAGGAAATTAAAGATTATGCTGATTATATTAATGAATTTAAATTTGATGTTCATAAGAATAATTTCATTTTGTGGAATAGTGAAATGAAAGAATCAATTACTGTTGACAAATATGCGTATCAATTAGATGTATTACCAACAATTTTGAATTTGTTTGGAATAGAATATGATTCAAGGTTATTAATGGGAACTGATATTTTATCTGATAGTGATGCATTGATTATATTTAATGATCGTAGTTGGATTACTGATAAGGGTAAATATAATGCTGTTAAGAAAAAGTTTACGCCATTTTATAATCAAGAAGTAAGTAATGAATATATTGAAAAAATTAATACAATTGTTTCTAACAAATTTTCAATGTCAGCGCTTGTTTTGGACAAAAATTATTATAAATATGTTTTTAAGGAGAATTAAATCTCCTTTTTTTTATAATTTCCCATAATTTCTACATATTTAAGATGATAAAATTATCTATAATCATTTTGGGTGATGAAATATCGATATTAAAATATTTAATCGAGTTGAAAAAAAATATTTAGTAACTGAAAAAATAAAAAATGAATTGATTTCTAAAATTCAAGAAAACATTCAAAAAGATAAATACTTTAACTATAAAATATATAGTATTTATTTTGATTCTGATAATTTTGAACTTATTTCTAATTCATTGGAGAAACCAATTTATAAAGAAAAACTTCGTTTACGGAAATATGCTAACTCTGATTCTATTTTCTTTGAAATTAAGAAAAAATATAAGGGATTAGTTAATAAAAGAAGAATTGTTACTAGTAAAGAATCAGTAGAAAAATATTTGAAGAATAAAATACCAATTGACAATTCACATGTATTTAAAGAAATAGACACTATGATCAATAAATATAACTTGAAACCTAAAGCTTTTGTTTATTATGATCGCTTAGCATATATAGGAAATACTAACGATGATTTAAGAATTACTTTTGATTATAACATCAAAGGAAGATTAAATGACATTTCATTCAATGAATCAAATGAAGACACTGTTTTAAGCGATAAATATATTATGGAAATAAAGGCGAACAATGCTATACCTCTTTGGTTGGTAAAAAGTTTAACAGAGTTAAAAATATATCCATCATCTTTTTCAAAATACGGGACATTATATAGAAAGAAGGAAATTAAATGACAAGTATTTTTAGTGGAACTTTAACAATAAATGATATTATAATTTGTATTGTATCTAGTATAATTTTAGGATTTATAATCTCTTTTGCTCATAAGATAGGTGGTGATGCTACAAAAAACTTCTTAGTAGCTTTAGTGTTGCTTCCTTTATTGGTTGAATCAGTAATCGTAATGGTTAATGGCAATCTAGGAACATCAGTTGCTATTTTGGGAGCTTTTAGTTTGATTCGTTTCCGCAGTATGCCAGGAACTTCCAGAGAATTAGTTAGCATATTTCTGGCAATGGCTGTTGGCCTTGCCTTGGGAATGGGTCAAGTTTTATTTGCTTTTCTATTTACAATTGTAGCTTCTATTTTAATGATTATTTTAAATAAAACGAAATTTGGAGAAAACAAATTATTAAAATTAAAAATAGTTATTCCTGAAGACTTAAATTATAGAAATGAATTTACTGATATTTTAACAAAATATACAAAAAAATATAATTTAGCCAAAATAAAAACAACTAATTTAGGTAGTTTATATGAATTATACTACAATGTGATTTTAAAAGAACAAATTGATGAAAAAGAGTTTATTGATGAACTTAGATGTCATAATGGCAATTTGAATATTGTTTTAAATAGAGAAGTAATAGAAAGTAAGGAACTATAATGAAAAAGGCAATAATTATTGGTGTAATTATTATAGGATTTGGTTTAATAGCCTTGATTTTTATTAACTATAAATCTGATAATGAGATTAATAATATTGAAAAACTTAATTCTTCATATGATGAAGCAGATGAAACACCAAACTATACAACAGATGTGACTTATACAGATGATAAAATTATTACAATTGGTGAAAACATTGTTATTCCTAATGAAAATGTAACTATTAATAATGATATTATTACTATTAATAATGAAGGAACATTTACAATTAATGGGGAAGGAAAAGCAAGAATAATTGTTGATGCTAAAGACAAAATTGTAAAACTAATTTTTAATAATTTAAAATTAACGTATGATTCTTATCCAGTCTATATAAAAAATGCATCTAAAGTAGTTATTACTTTAAATAAAGATAGTGTTAATGAAATAAGTGATTCGAGTATTGGAAATGAGGAGATAAATGGGGTTCTTTTTAGTGAAGATGATTTAACTATTAATGGTGAGGGAAAATTAATTATTAATGCGAACTATGAAGATGGTATTGTTTCCAAAGACAATTTAAAAATAATGGCTGGTATTTATGAAATTAATGCTAAAGATGATGCAATTCGAGGGACTGATTCCGTTGCTATAGCTGATGGCACATTTACTATTAATGCATCTGGCGATGCAATTAAATCAACAAAAGAGAATGATGCTACAAAAGGATATGTTAATATAGAAAATGGAATATTTAATATTGATGTCGGTGATGAAGCAATTGACGCAACTACAGATATTCAAATAAAGAATGGTCAATTTGATATTACAACTGGTGAAGGTAGTGCTAGTTATCTAACAACTGAAGGAAGTAAAGGTATAAAAGCTAGTAATAATATAATTATTGAATCAGGTGTTATAAATATTGATTCTAAGGATGATTCAATCCATTCAAATAATTATATTTTAATCGAAAATGGTACAATTACTATAAGCAGTGGTGATGATGGAATTCATGCTGATAATATGCTTTTAATTAAAAATGGTAATATAAATATTAATAAAAGTTATGAAGGAATTGAAGCCAGTAACATTGAAATAAATGATGGAACAATTTATGTTATTTCTAGTGATGATGGGATTAATGGGGCTGGTGGCAATGATCAATCTTCATTATCTGCAAGGCCTGGTCGAGGAGCGTTTTCATCATCAACTGGCACATTAAAAATAAATGGTGGATATATGTATATTGATGCTAGTGGTGATGGTATTGATGTTAATGGGAGTATCGCGATGACTAATGGCATAGTTATCGTTAATGGGCCGACTAATAACGGTAATGGAGCCCTTGATTATGATTCTGACTTTAATGTAACAGGTGGAACTTTAATTGCTGCCGGATCAAGTGGAATGCTACAAACTATTAGTAATAGTTCAACAATTAATTGCTTAGCAATTAATACTTCTTCTACAAACGAAATTATTAGTGTTCAAGATACTAATGGAGCGAATATTATGACATTTAAACCTGCTAAAATATATCAATCTGTCGTGATAGCCACTTCTTTATTAAAAAGTAATAAGACATATAATGTTTATCTTGGCGGTGAGAATACGGGTACTGCTAAAGATGGATTATATACCTCTGCGACAAAAAATGGTACCTTATTGGGAAGTGTAACTATTAACAATATTATTACAACTATTGGAAATGGTGGATTTGATAATAGACCATCAAGAAGATAAAAAAAAGAGTTTTAAACTCTTTTTATTTTTTCTTAAATGTTAATGATGAAATGACAGTATTTAATTTTTTTATTTCAACATCTTCATCTAATTGGTTAAAAGTTGAATCATTCCCAAAAATAGTTGCAATTATTGATCCATTTTCTTTTAACAAAGAAGTTAAGTTTTCTTTAATGTAATCAGCAAGTTCTTTGGTACTAGATCCCATTTCACTTGTGTATTGAGGAATATTAGAAAGCATAACAATATCAAATTTTCTAATTAATGTAGATGGTAATTGTAAAACATTTAAATTGTAAAAATTAAAATGAATTTTTTTCAAATTTTCTCTTGTTTTAAGATACTCATCCTCATTATTTAAATAACTATTCCAATTAGTAATTTTATTTTGATTTGGGTCTTGATCAATAAACAATTGGGAATCACTTATTTCTTTACCTTCATAATAATCGAAAAGAGCATCCCAAAATTGTCTAGTTTGAATTGATAAAGCTCCTCTAACAAAATCATAAGTATCGTTGTCAAATATTTTTGTTCCGGCAAAGAATTCTAAAAAATCTTTGTAACTTAATTTTAAAACTGCCGCGATTTTTAATTCTTGATAAAATTCAGTTAAACAACTAATATCAAAAGTTGTTATAAAACTAGCCCCTTTATTAACAGCAGATAATAAATGATCACCAGATGAAGCAACAGTAAGAACTGACTTTCCTTCTAAATCAACATTTTTTAAATATTCATTAATTGGTTCAGTTGTAAATGGATAAACTGCGGAAATTGAGTGAAAACAATTGCTTAAATGATTAGATATACTTCCTGAAACTAATAATTGAGCTAATTGATTGTTTGATAAAATATTATTATTAATGTCACTCATAACATGTTTTGGTAGTGGTTTCAATATTTCCATAATATGACCTCGCTTTTGAGTACATATGATAACAAAAAAGCGGTTGATAGTCAAATAAAAATAAATGTATTCTTTTTAAAAATGATAAAAATATTATTAAATAGGTGATAATATGTTTTTTAAAACATTACATAAAAGAATGAAAATCATTTTAATTATTATAATTTCAGTATTATTTGTTATTTTAATCAGAGTTTTTTATTTACAAGTTTTTGAATATAAAGTGTTAAAAAAATATGCTGACAGTTTGTGGAATCGCAATTTACCTGTTGAAGGAAATAGGGGAATAATATATGATTCAAAAGGGAAAGTTTTAGTGAATAATGTGACAACGTCTTCAGTAATTATTATTCCATCACAAGTTAAAGACAAAAAAAATACAGCATCATTATTAAGCAAAATATTGGATGTAAGTTATGAAGAAATGTATAAACATGTAACTAAAAAGTCCTCAATTGAAAGAATTCATCCGGAAGGTCGAAGATTAGATTATGAAATTGCTGATAAAATAACTAATCTTCATTTGCCAGGAGTCTATCTTATAAAAGAAACTAAAAGAAATTATCCTTTTGATACTTATTTTGCTCAAACAATTGGTTTTACAGGAATTGATAATCAAGGATTAAGCGGTTTAGAACTTATGTATAATGATTATTTGACAGGTGAATATGGAGCAATAAAATACTATTCTGATGCTAAAGGTAATCGTTTGGATTTATCTGGAAGTTATGAACAACCACAAGACGGTATGAACATAACTTTAACGATTGATTTAGAATTGCAAGCAGCACTAGAAAGAGAACTTGATAATGTTGAAAATATGTATAATCCAGATGGTGCTTGGGGATTAGCAGTTAATCCAAATAATGGAGAAATATTAGCAATTTCATCAAGACCTTCTTTTTCGCCAGCGAACTATCAAGCATATACAGCCGAGAGAATTAACCGAAATATGCCGGTTTGGGCGACTTATGAGCCGGGTTCAACTTTTAAAATCATCACTCTAGCAACTGCTTTAGAAGAAAATCTTGTTGATTTGGAGAATGATACTTTTTATGATTCTGGCAGTATTAATGTTGAAGGTGCAAATCTTCACTGTTGGAAACATGGAGGACATGGGGCGGAAACTTTTTTAGAGGTCGTCGAAAATTCTTGCAATCCAGGATTTGTGTCTTTAGGTTTGAAAATAGGTAAAACAAAACTTTTCTCTTATATAAAATCTTTTGGCTTTGGTGTAAAAACAAAAGTTGATTTAAATGGTGAAAGCACAGGAATACTATTCCATGAAGATAAAATTGGTTTAGTGGAAACAGCAACCACTGCCTTTGGTCAAGGTGTATCGGTCACAGCAATTCAACAAGTGATGGCAGTATCTGCTGCCATTAATGGAGGAAAACTTTACAGACCATATATTGTTAAAAGCATTAATGAACCTGAAACAAACAGTGTAATATTAAAAAATTCTCCACAATTAGTTCATAATGTCATTTCTGAAGCGACAAGTGAAAAAGTAAGATATGCTTTAGAAAGCGTTGTCGCGAAAGGAACTGGCCGCAACGCATATATTGAAGGGTATCGGGTAGGAGGAAAAACAGGAACAGCTCAGAAATCAAGTGGTGGCGCATACTTAGTTGGCAATTACATTGTTTCTTTTATCGGATTTTTTCCGGCAGATAAGCCAGAAATTGTTTTATATATTGCGATTGATAACCCTAAAGGTGTAACTCAATATGGTGGAACAGTTGCAGCACCAGTTGTGCGTAATGTATTTCTATCAGCAATTGACATTTTAAATGTTGATGTTAGAAATGATTATTTAACTAAAGAATATAATTGGAACGATACCAAATATAAAAAAGTTCCTGATGTTCTTAATTTAGAACTAAAAGATGCAAAAAAATTATTAAAAGGTTTTAAGATTGTTACTGAAGGAAATGGATCAAAGGTTTTGTATCAATCTCCAAGTGCCAATATTAGCATTAAAGAGAATTCAACAATTCTTTTATATCTTACTGATTAATCTTTAAAAAAAATCAAAAATATGATATTATTTAATTGAACAATTATAATTGCCAGTTGATTAAGGAGGTAAGTATGCATATAAAGAATAGTGCTTTAGCAAACATCATTTTAAAACAGTTAATTCGTAGTAATCAACGTAAAAGCTTGTTTGGATTTGATGGTACTTTCTCGAATGAAGAATTAAAAAGCATAACTTCATTAGTTTTAACTGATTGTGATTGCCTTGATGATATAGAATATTTACCAAATTTAAAAAGTTTAAAAATTCTTGGCCCTAATTTAGATAATTTTGATGTTCGTAGCATTCCTAATGATATAACAGATTTTGGACCACTTACAAGAATAGCAGCGTTGGAAGAATTAGTTATTTGGTATGATAATAATATCAGATTATTAGATGTGACAGGATTACAAAAATTGCGCACTCTAAACTTAAAATGCAACCGAAACTTGCAAGAAATAAAAGGCATTGATGAAATATTATCATTGATGAATGTGTGCATTTGTGGTTGCCCAATAAATAGTATGGGTGACATGCAGAAATACATCGAATCAACAAAAGATACGCCAGTTAATATATTAGATTTAAATCTATCTCCAGTTATTTTAGGAAATTCTAAAGTTTTTTCATTTCTAAGAAATAAATTAATGTCTAATTTATCAAGCATAAGATTTTGCGAACATATTTATTTTTACGATGAAATGTATGAAATGAGTTTAGAACAAGCTCGTGAAGAATATAAAATTGCAAATAATATTTTGAACAATTTAAATATAAAAAATTTACCTGAAAGACAAAAAATTTTAAAAATATACAGATATATAACTGCAAATGTTAGTTATAACTATGATGATTTAAAGTATCGCGAAGAAAATTATGAACATTATTTAAATGCTCCTGAAGAACAAAAAAGATATTTTTTGAGAAGAATGGCTTTTATAAATTCATCATTCAGTGCTTTAAAAACTAAGAAAAGCGTTTGCAATGGCTATGTTAATATGGCTATCTATTTGTTGAATCTTTGCAATATTAAAGCTGAACCAGTAATATGTATGCATAATGAAACCCTACATTCGGCATTAAAAATATCAATTAATGGTGAATGGGTATACGCTGACCCCGAAAAGGATAGTAAAGAAAATGGCATTCGTTACTTTGATTTAACAAAATCAGAAATGTCAACATTATATGAATTATCACCGCGAGAATATTTAGATGAATTAGAAGGGGGACATTATGCCAAACATTTTAATTGAAATCATCAATGAAGGTAAATTGGATAATTATTTAAATGAAACTGAAAAAAAAGAATTAATCGAATTAACAAAAGGAATTAAAAGAAATTATTTATATAAATCAGAATTTCATGGTTTACATCATTCAGAAAAAGTACTACTATTTGCATATTTAATTGGTCAACATGATAATTTGTCAGTTGGGGAAATGGAAATCATAACTGATGTTGCTATTTATCATGATATTGGTAGACATACTGAAGAAGAAGAAACAATTCATGGATATGTATCGGCTCAGAACCTTGGTGAAGTGCTTGGAGCTAAACCAATATATCAAAAAAAAGAGGTTTTTAAACTAGCCCAAGCATTATGCGATGCTCATTCCGTGGCCGATAATAGAAGTTCTATAATATTTGATATTTATGAATTACCTTATGAATGGTTAGAGGTTTATCAAAAACTTTTAAGTATTTTAAAAGATTCAGATGCTTTAGATCGTACACGTTTTGGAAAAACGTCGAATTTTACACTAAAAGAAAAGTTTTTAAGAACACCATTCTCAAGACAATTAGTCGATTTAGCTTATCACATTAATGATTATTATCGTGATAAAATAAGTGAGAAGTTTTTTAATACACATGTTAGTAAAATAAAAACGGAATCAGAAATTATTTGTAATCATGGCATTGGTTTTAATTTTGTTTTTCTTGAAGGAATTCTAGAGAGTGGAATTTTATCCGAATATGCTAAAAAAAAGAAAAATATAAATAGTAATCGTAATTTTCAAGGAAATAACAATGATTTATGGATTTCTGTGACCGTCGGTAGTGGCGAGGCACGTGAATTATTTGTTGATTCTGGAATTTCTTTTGAAGCAAAAGTTCCTTATTTAGAAGAAGGAATAACAAACGGTTCTAAAGCACGAAGTGAAGGATTGCCAATAAACTCTGGCAGATATACTGATGAACGTTTTGCATTTTATGAAATACCATATGAAAACATTTTGAAAATCAATATCAATGAAGAATCTTTAGAAAAAGACATCAGTACTTTGAATTACTTTAATGGCTCTAGAAATTATGATACTTTGGAGCGAACAATAGATACTTATTTGAATTATTTAAGAACAAAGTTAAAATATTTTCCTGATATCGAAAAAATAGAGGAAATAAAAGTAAATTATCGTGAAGAACTATTGAAATTTGAATCAAAATCAATTGATGAACAAAAAAGTACATATTCGCAATTCTTTGCTAGTTGTGATGCAAAAGTTTCTATGTTGAATTGTGAAATTCAGTCAATGATAAACGAGGCTTTTAAGCGCGAATTAAGGAAAGATATGGTAACTACTTACGATGTAATCAATTACATTCTTTTGAAGAAAAGGATTGATTATAGATATCAAGATGGACAATTTTTTATTAATGAAAGTAAGATAAAATAGAACAATGGATTAAAGCAATCATTGTTTTTTTATGCTATAAATGATATAATTTAAACTCGAGGTATAATATGACAGAAGATGACTTAAGAAGATATTTAGAATTTCTAAATAAGGCAGACCATTTTGAAGAATGGTTTTTAATAGTCAAAAATATCTTGCTAGATAAAGAATTTCAAAAAAGAATATTTTTTAAGCATCATCATAATAGCGTGTTTTATCATTCAGTTTTAGTTTCTTACTATGCATTCAATTTTGCTTATAATAAAAAATGTGATAAGCGTGTTTGTGCAATTGCTGGCTTATTGCACGACTTCTATCCTTATCCTTGGCAATATTCAAAAGAATTGAAAAATCTTGATCCAATTCTTTTAGAACATTTACAAACAAAAAAGAAATTTTTTCAAAAGCATGGATTTGTTCATGCAAAAGAAGCATTAGAAAATGTTCAAAAGTTTTTCCATGATTTAGAAAGCAAAAAAATTGATGACGCTATTCTAAGACATATGTTTCCTTTAAATATTGCTTTACCAAAATATAAGGAAAGTTGGATTATAACGTATAGTGACAAGATGGTTACTATGAAGGAGTTGCTTAAAAATGATCGCCATTGAAAAATATTTTTTGGTTTTTATAATGTATTCGATAGTTGGTTGGGTAATGGAAGTTATTGCGACTTATCCTGATACAAAAACATTTGTTAATCGTGGTTTTTTAATTGGCCCCTATTGTCCGATATATGGTTGGGGTTATTTAATAATAACTTTACTTTTAAAAAAATTTATGGATGAACCAATTGCTTTGTTCTTCTTAATAGTAATAGTTTGTTCTTTTGTTGAATATATTACTAGTTATTTAATGGAAAAAATGTTTCATGCGCGTTGGTGGGACTATAGTCATAAAAAATATAATATTGAAGGTCGTATCTGTTTAACTAATTCAGCGGCTTTTGGTATTCTAGGAATGATATCATTATATTTTATAAATCCTTTTTTTGAACAAATTATTGATAACTTCTCAACTGATACAATTCATATTTCAGCAATAATTCTTTTTATAATCTATGTTGCTGATAATATCATTTCTTTTTGTGTAACAACTTCGATGAAAAATAAAATCAAGGCTTATGCTAAAGATAATACAGCAGAAATAAAAGATAAAATAATGGAAATATTTAAAGAAAATTCCCATTTTTGGAGTCGTATAAAAAAAGCTTTTCCTAGTGTTGAATCAAGTATGTTAAAAAAGATTAAAGAAAAAATGAACAAGTGATTTTTTCTTATGTTATAATGAAAAAGGTGATTATATGGAATTTATGAAGACAAAGAAAGAAAATATTATTATTGTTGTAATTGCTGTAATGATTTTAGCTTTATTAGTAATTCTATTAATTCCTAAAAATGAAATTGAAGTTCAAAATGTGAGATTGGTAATTAATGAAACAAATATAAAATTAGACATCGGTGAAAGCAAAAAAATCAATTTAAGTGTTACTCCCAATAATACTCAATTAGTATATAAATCATCAGATGAACAAGTGGCAATTGTTGATGCTTATGGTAATGTTATTGGTCTAAAAAATGGTCAAGCAACCATAAATATTTCAACTATTGATAAGAAGAATAGCAATATAGTTTTGGTTAGTGTTGAATCCGAAGCCCCTCATTTAGAAGTTACAAGTGTTGTTGTAGAAAACTCTAATACAATCAGTAAAAAATATGTTAACATTGAAGATACATTAACTATTAGAGTAAATTTTAATCAACAAATTTCCAAAAATTTAAGAGTTTTATTAAATGATAAGCAAGTTAATTACAATTTAACAACTAATCAAAATTATATTGTTTTTGTTAAAGAAATAACTGAAAACGAAAAGTTATTGTTAAAAATTTATGATGAAAATAAATTAATATATACGTATAATAGTTTTCCGACAATTGACACAACTAGACCGACTTGTTCACTTATTAAAAATAATGGTGTGATTCAAATTACTGGAAAAGATGATTTTGATATATATGATTATGCAATTACAAACAATAAAGCAAATATTGATTTTTCTAATAATCAATACAAAGCTTATGATAAAACTGGTGTTTGGTATGGTTATGCTAGAGATATGGCTGGCAATGTTGGTAGTTGTGAAATAAATCTTATTAAAACAATTGATCCATCAGATATAATTATTATTGGTGATTCTAGAATGGAATCTCTTTGTCATTATGATTGGTATAAAGTTGACAATGGAGTATGTATTTCTAAAATTGGAATGGGTTATAGTTGGCTTAATAATACGGCAATAGCAAATGTTAATTCGTATTTAAATCAAAACAATAAAGAGTATTATATAACAACCAATTTAGGCGTAAATGATTTGGGCAATATTGCCAAATATATTGCTAAATATCGTGAATTAGCAATTGGGGCTTGGCAAAAATACCAAATATTTATTATTTCAGTTAATCCTACTGATGGAGAACATGATTATGAAAATGAAGCAATAAATAATTTCAATATTAAAATAAAAAATGGCTTATCTGATCTTAAGAATGTTACTTATTGTGACACTAACTCTCAGCTTTCACGTCTAGGTTTTAAAACAGGCGATGGTCTTCATTACAATCAAGATTCATCTAAAAAAATATATCAATTAATTAAAGACTGTCTATACGATTATTATAATTAAATAGGAGGTTATATGAGTAAAAAAAAGATTACAAATGCTGAATTTGTTGAAACAGAAGAACAAAAAAAAGAATTATTAAAAGTAATTAATAATTATCAAAATATTGAAGGTCCATTAATGCCTATTTTGCAGGAAACTCAAAAAATATATGGCTATTTACCATATGAAGTTATGAAGAGAATTTCTGAGAAACTTTCAAAACCAATTGAAGAAATATATGGAGTTTCTACATTTTATACGCAGTTTCGTCTTATGCCTCAAGGTAAATATGCAATTAGTTTATGTTTAGGAACAGTTTGCTATATTAAAGGATCAGGTGAGATATTAGAAGAAATAGAAAAACTTTTGGGAATTTCTAATGGTGAATGTACTAAAGATGGAAAATTTTCTCTTGATACAACTAGATGTCTTGGTTGTTGTGGATTAGCTCCCGTTATAATGATTAATAATGATGTATATGGCAATGTTACAAGAAAACAAGTTAAAGAAATTTTAGCAAAATACGAATAGGAGAAGTGACAATGATAAGAATTACTGTTGGCTTAGGAACTTGTGGGGTTTCGGCGGGTGCTCAGAAAATATATGATTTATTAGATAGCAAAATAAAAGAAAAAAAAATAGAAGTTAATCTTTGTAAAGTTGGTTGTATAGGTGTTTGTCGTTTAGAACCAATTGTTGAAATAATTGATAATAATAAAAGATATACTTATATAAATGTTAAAGAAAGTGATGTTGAACGCATTATTGATGAACATATTTTAAATGGCCAAGTTCTTGAAGAGCTAATTATTGATTCAAAATTATTAGCAATTACTAAAACACCATTTTTAAACAATCAAGTGCGCATTGCCTTAAGAAACTGTGGAAATATTGACCCAACAAGTATTGATGAATATATTGAAAATGATGGCTATAAAGCTTTGAAAAAAGCAATGAATGAAATGTCACCTGAAGAAGTTATTGCAACTATTAAAGATTCAGGATTACGGGGCCGTGGTGGAGCCGGATTTCCAACAGGATTAAAGTGGGAATTATGTCGTAAATCACAAAATTCTGAAAAGTATGTTTGTTGTAATGCTGATGAAGGGGACCCAGGGGCTTTTATGGATCGCTCTGTTTTAGAAGGGGATCCATATAGTGTTGTTGAAGCCATGACAATTGCTGCTTATGCAATTGGTGCCAATAGAGGATATATATATGTAAGAGCCGAATACCCTTTAGCAGTTGAACGTATTAAAAAGGCAATTGCTGATGCTAAAAAAAATCATTATTTAGGTGATAATATTTTAAACATGGATTTTTCATTTAATTTAGATATTCGCCTTGGCGCTGGTGCTTTTGTATGTGGTGAGGAAACAGCTTTAATGACTTCGATTGAAGGAAATAGAGGAGAACCTCGTGTAAGACCACCATATCCTGCCGATAAAGGATTATTTAAGAAGCCAACTTTATTGAATAATGTAGAAACATATGCCAACATCGCTCCGATTATTTTGAAAGGCAGTGCCTGGTTCAAACAATATGGAACGGCTGAATCTAAAGGAACGAAAGTTTTTGCATTAGGAGGAAAAATCAACAATACTGGTTTAATAGAAGTACCAATGGGGACATCCCTGAAATACATAATTGACGAATTAGGTGGAGGAATTCCTAACAATAAGAAATTTAAAATGGCTCAAACAGGTGGACCATCAGGTGGATGTATTCCAGCTAGTTTAATTGAAACCAAAATGACTTATGAAGACCTTAGTGCGATTGGTTCAATGATGGGATCTGGCGGTTTAATTATTATGGATGAAGAATCGTGTGCTGTTGATATCGCTTCATTTTTCCTTGACTTTACAGTTGATGAATCATGTGGCAAATGCGTCCCATGTCGTCTTGGAACAAAAAAAATGTATGATATGTTAGATGATATAAAAAAAGGCAAAGATGTTGATCTAGAAGAATTAGAGTCTTTATGTCTATATATTAAAGATTCGGCTTTATGTGGATTAGGACAATCTGCTCCTAATCCAGTCTTGAGCACGATGAGATATTTTAAAGACGAATATATTGAACACACTAAAATGCATAAATGTCCAGCTCATGTTTGCAAAGAATTGATTCATTATGAGATTGATCAAGAAAAATGTGTTGGTTGTTCAATGTGTAAAAGAAATTGTCCGGTTGATGCTATTACAGGTGATATTAAGAAACCTCATAAGATAGATATCAATAAATGCTTAAAATGTGGAAATTGTTTTGCTAACTGCCACTTTAAAGCAATTGTTAAAGAGTAGGTGAATTATGCAAGTTAAAATAAATAATCAAGAATACTATGTTGAAGGTGAAAAAACTATTTTAGAAGTGGCTCACGAAAATAACATAAAAATTCCCACTTTGTGTTTTTTAAAAGAAATTAATGAAATAGGAGCTTGCCGAGTATGTGTAGTGGAAGTTAAAAATTCGCGAAATTTAGTAGCATCTTGTGTTACTAAAGTGCATGATGGTATGGAAATATTTACTGATTCAAAAAGAGTTATTGATTCACGAAAACGAACATTAAAACTAATTTTAGATAACCATAACTATGATTGTATCAATTGCCGTAAGAATGGAAGCTGTGAACTTCAAAAATTGATTAATGAATATAATATTGAAATACCCAATAAAAAAATAAAAAGTTTAGTTGAAATAAATAATTCAGCCATTATTAGAGATAATAGTAAATGTATACTATGCAATCGTTGTGTAGCAACTTGTGAGAAAATTCAAGGCATTGGAGCAATTGGAAGAAATGATCGTGGAATTGATACTCATATTGGTTGTGAATTTGAAATTCCTCTAGAAAATACAAACTGTGTGAAATGTGGTCAATGCATTAATGTTTGCCCAACTGGAGCTTTGACAGAAAAAGATGATATAAAGTCAGTCTGCCATTTACTGAGCGACAAAAGCAAGCACACAATTGTTGCATTTGCACCAGCTGTTCGTGTTGCTTTAGGAGAAGAATTTGGCCTTGAGGGAAATACTATTGGGAAAATGGTAACTGCCTTAAAAATGTTAGGATTTTCTAAAGTTTTCGATGTTAATTTAACCGCTGATTTAACAATTGTGGAAGAAGCAAATGAATTAATTGAGAGATTGAAAGAAAATAAAAGATTACCACTATTTACTTCTTGCTGTCCAGCTTGGATAGTGTTTCAAAAGAAAAATTTTCCAGAAATTGAAGAAAATATTTCTACTTGTAAATCACCTCAGCAGATGTTTGGAGCAATTATGAAAACTTATTATGCCAATAAAAATAGCATAATTAAAGATGATGTAAAAGTTGTTACTATCATGCCATGTACAGCTAAAAAAGAAGAAAGAAATAGCGATGACAACATTGATTTTGTGCTAACCACTAGAGAATTAGCTCGTTTGATTAAAAACAATAAGATTGACTTTAATTCTTTAGAAGAAAGCGAATGTGATCCTCTTTTTGGAGAAGGACATTCGGTGATCTTTGGTACTAGTGGTGGTGTTATGGAAGCAGCATTACGTACAGCCAAAGAAATATTGGAAGGTAGATCAGATAAAGTCGAATTTAAAGAAGTAAGAGGATTAAAAGGATTTAAAGAAGCAAAATATACAATTGCTGGCATTGAATTAAATGTTGCTGTTGTGAGTGGCCTATTAAATGTGCGTTCCATTATCAAAGATTTAAAGAATAATTTGTGCCATTATCAATTTATTGAAGTTATGAGTTGTCCTGGTGGATGTCTTAATGGTGGGGGTCAACCAACTGTTTCAAGTGATAAAAGAAATTTTGAAGATTATCGTGCAAATAGAATGAACCTACTATATGATATTGATAATAAAGATACAAGAAGAAGAGCACATGAAAATGAAACGATAAAACAAATTTATAAGGAATTTTTGGATAAACCTGGCAGTAAAAAAGCCAGAGAAATATTACATACCAAATGAAAAGGAGAGCACATGAAATTATTTATATGTGATTATACGGGAACGTTTACAGGTGGTGAGGACCGCGAAAATGAACTTAAAAAGTTTTTTGCATTATTAGATCAATTAGCAGGCGATGAGCAAATGATGTTTTCTTTTGCATCTACTAATATGTTGAAAGATTTAGAAACAAGTCTAATTGAGGCTGATAAATACCGCAGTTCAAAAATCATAATGGGGCCACAACATGCGGGAGATGCATATTTAGATGAAAAACGTAATGTTATTGTTAGGGATGCACCTTATAAAGTTAATAACATTAAGGATTTGTTAAATAAATATCAATCATTTTTGACAACAGTTTATTATGCTGAAGATGCTCTTATTCTTCAAAAGACATTACATCGATTAATTGGACAATTTCCTGTTGATTATGTCGCTTTTATGCCAGGCGGGAATATATCTGAGGCTTATTGTAGTTCACAAAAAGGACTACCCGGATTAAATGAAGCAATTCAAAATCATCTCGATTTGCAATTAGAACATAAGAAACTAAGTTGACAAATAATAATAAATATATTAAAATTTATTTGTAAAATTAGTACTTGGTTTATTAATGAAGTTTGAGTTAATAAAATTCTTGTCCTTCTGGATAGGAATTTTTTATATAGGAGTAGGTGTTTTATGGACCACGAGCGTTTTAAATGTACTAAAAATATTAGCGTATTCGGCATAATAGGCAACGTATTTTTATGTATAATAAAAATTATTGCCGGAATTATGTCAAACAGTCAAGCAATTATTGCTGATAGTTTGAATAGCGCTAGTGATATTTTTGCTTCATTTATGTCTTATGTTGGTGCTAGAATTTCTAGTATTCCCAAAGATGATAGTCATGAATTAGGGCATGGAAAAGCTGAATATATTTTTTCAATGTTTATTAGTATTTCAATGATTATAATAGCAGTAAAATTATTATACAATGGTGTTGCTTCAATCGTATTAAAGAATGAAATAATATTTAGTATATATCTAATAATTGTTTGCATCATAACAATTATTGTAAAATTTGCTTTGTATTTAATTTCAAGAAGAAGTTATAAAAAGCATCATAATATATTATTAAAAGCGAGTATGGAAGATCATCGTAATGACATGATAATCACAACATTTACTTTAATCTCAATTATATTTAGCCAAAATGTCCAATATAGATGGTTAGATGGTGTCTTGGGTATTGCTATATCACTTTGGATTATGTTTATTGGTATCAAGATTTTCATTGAAAGCTTTAACGTTTTAATGGATAAATCATTAAATAAAAAACAAGTTGCTAAAATATGCAATATTATAAAGAACTATCCGGAAATTGAAAAAACAAATAGGATTTGTTCGTTTCCAGTTGGATATAATTACATCATTATTCTCGAATTAAGTGTTGATGGCAAATATACGACAAGTCAAAGTCACGAAGTTGCCGAAAACATAAAAAAGGATATTATTACGCACTTTGATAATATCTATGATGTAGTAGTTCATATTGATCCTAAATAAGCACAAATAGTGCTTTTTTATTGAAAAAAATGTCATAATATGGTATCTTTTTATTAGAAGGTGGATGTATGAAAGTATTTTTGAATGTTATGGGAATTATTTTTTCAATTATTGTGACAATTGTTTTATTCATATTAGAAATAGGACTAGGAATTACCTCGTCAGCTGGCAAGTTTCTAACTAAAGAAAGCATATCTAATAGTATTACTGAAATTGAAATTACAGAAATGCTTGAAGATAAAGAAGGAAAAACAACTGAATTAGGTACACAAGTATATGATTCTTTAGAACAAGCAGGATTAACTAAAGAACAAACCAAAAAGTTATTAAGTAATTCAAAATTAAAGAAAGTATTTGGAGATTATGTGGGTTCTGTAATTGTTAACAAGATTAATCCTGATGAAGAAATCTCTTATCCAAGTAAGCAAAGTATAGTAGAATTAGTTGAAGAAAATTATGATGTCTTAGCTACTTCGTTAGAATTAAAAAGTGAATTAAATGATGAAACAAGAAATCAAATAAAAGAACTAATTGATGAAAATTACGAGGATATTATCAAATCTTTAAAAGATATCTCAAAAGGAATGGGTGATATTTAATGGAAGCAAGTGAAATAGTAAGTATATTAAGTAGTAAAAATACAAATTTAATTCTAATTGCTTGTATTGTTGGCTGTATTATTCTATTATTACTATTTAGATGGAGCTTTCGTAAATGGCTAAAATGGTTTTACATTCCAACATTGTTTGTTGCATTATTATTTGTTTCACTTGGCTTATTTGGAAAAAGCATTATTGAAACTATTTTGAGTGATGTTCAGGATTATGGACAAATTTTATTACCATTTGTTAAATCATTAACAACTAATTTTATGATATATGGAATAGTGTTATTAGCACTAGGAATCGTAGCAGTTATTGTTGATATAATTATCAAAAAGAAAAAAATGTCAAATGATGACAAAAATTTTTAAAAAATACTTTCCAAAGCTGTAAAAATATGATAACATTTTTTATAGTAAGATAGGTCTTAGGGAGGTGTTAAAATGAAGAAGAGAAATATGTTACTAATTGTTTTATTATTATTCTTAGTTTTAGGAGCAGGAGTTTATACTTATGCTAGATATGCTAGTTCGATTACTGGTACTCAAACATTACAAGCAGCAGCTTGGACTATTGAGGTTAACGAACAAGATGTTACTGGCAATGGTGCTACTTTGAATGGTCATTTAACTTTAGATTTAGATGAGAGTGATCATGTTTTAGATAATAGAATTGCTCCAGCTAGAGGCGGTAGCGTACAAGTTACTATTGATCCAAATGGAACTGAAGTTTCTTTGGATTACGAAATAGAGTTAGGTACTATTACAAACAAGCCTGCTAATGTTACAGTAAAGTATTCTACAGATGGTGGAAATACAAAAACAGATGTGCCAGCAAATAACAAAATTACTGGTGAAATGTTACTTGCTAATACAACAACTCCGTTAGCTACAGCTGATGCAGTTATAGTAGATATTTACTTTACATGGCCAGATGGAGATCCAACAAACAATGCAGCTGATACTCTAGATGCTGGAAAAGCAATTAGTGTTCCTGTAACGGTTAACTTAAAACAACATATTTAAATTTATTATTTAATTTATGACAAAATCAAGAATTATTGAAAAATAATTCTTGATTTATCATAAATCTAAGGTAGGTGTATTATGGATAAAAAGGGTAGAAATAGTCGAACAAAGCGTACTATTGTTTATTGGACCTTTTTACTCATAATATGCCTTATTTTATTGTTAATAAGATGTTCTTGCACATCTAATAATACGGCGGTAATAGTTATTCCCAAGCCAACACCACAGACCCTTTTCGTTGAAGATCATCGAAGTAAATGGGCAGTTGCTAATACACTAGAGATATTTAAAACAACCGAAAAATATGTTGTAAACGGGAAAATTGCCCCAGGATTAAGTGGCAACTATGAGTTTTTTGTAAAAAACAAATCAGGACTTAATATTTTATATGGGATAAATTTTCAAGATGAAAATAAACAAAAAATGGATATGCGTTATCGTTTATTGGAAAATGATAAATATATAGTTGGTGATGCTGAAAATTGGAAAGCAGTTGCCGATTTGAACACAAAGTTGAATCATCTATCAATTGATGAAACAAAAACTTACTTGCTTGAGTGGAAATGGTTTGAAGGACCAAATGATACAAAGTATGGAATTGAAGCAAAGGCCATTTATAAACTAGAAATTTTAATAACAGCAGAGGAAGATGTATGAAAAAATTGTCAACATGGTTAGTTTCAATTTTAATTATTATATTTGGTATAATCATAGCAATGGGTAATACTAGTATATTTGGATATAGAACTTTACAGGTTGCAACAGGAAGTATGGAACCTGATATCAAAGTTGGTGAGATGGTAATAATAAAAAAAAGTGATCAATATGAAGTTGGTGATATTATCACTTATGAAATAGAAGAAAGTTATGTAACTCATCGAATTATTGAAAAAAATGATGAAAAAATTATCACTAAAGGTGATGCCAATACTGCAATAGATGATCCGATTACGGAATCATCTATAATTGGAAAAGTTATTTGGGTTATTTCTAATAATGTGATTCTTTATGTGAAAGCCGGAATAGCTTTAATGATTGTTATTCTTCTATTTCCTTTCTTTAAAAAGGAGGAAAAATAATGCCGAGAAAAAAAGTGATGTGGTTATTCCTATTAACATTTTTGCTGTTTGGAACCAGCCTTGTTGTACAAACATTTGCTTTATATGATAGTAATGTTAATGGTGACATTGTAATTAAGTCAGCGATTCCCATTACAAAGGATAATATGGAAGCAACTTTAAATTTTCATTTGGATGATATGATTCCAGGGACAACAAAAACATACAATTTTAGTGTTACTAATTATAACAATAACCAAATTAATGAAGTTACTATGAATTATAAAATAAAAATTTTAAAATCAAATAATATACCTGTTAATGTAATGTTATATAAAAATGGTTCATTAGTTAATCTCTTAAATGCTGATTTAGAGTGCCTTGATAATATTCTGAATTTAGGTGTAGAACAGACAGATAATTATCAATTGGTTATTAACTGGAATATAGCTGACAATGACTATACATATAGTGGATTAACAGATTATTTAGATGTAAAAATAGAGAGTGTTCAGGTAGTAGAATAGGTGAAATATGAAAAATTCTTTAAAAAATAATATAAAAAAATATCGAATATTAATTATAAGTTTGTTACTATTAGCAATAATAATCCCTGTAACTCTTACTAATGGACGCTATTTTTTGTCTAAATTGAATGAATTTTATTATGATTCTAAAGAATTTTATTTCTATAGTGATGTTTTAAATGGCAATACATATGAACTTTTTAACTGGGATGGAGTTAGCAATTATCAATTGACAATTGATACTTCAAATGCAAAGGATGCTCTTAACTGGACTCAAGATGATATTACTTATGAAATCGCAGTTAGTTGTTCATCATCAAATGAAAATATTACAATTAGTTGCCACTCAACCGGAACAACAACATTAATTGCAAATCAAGCGGTAAAAACAGTCGGAACTAATACAATAATAGTCGATAAAGAAAATGGCACACTTAATTCTGGTGATACAATCACAATTAATGTAACGGCTACTTCAACTGGAACTTATCATAAGACTTTGAGAGCCACATTTATAGTAACAGTTAATGAAGTTGGTGTTTCTTATAGCATTATTGATAGTGTTGATAGCAAATATTTAACATTAGTAATAGCTAATACTGGGGCAAACAAAAATATTTCTATTGCTATTGATGCCACAAAATTAAATGTTGACATGACAAATTATCATGTAAAAAACGGAACTAAAACAACTACTCAAGTCGGTAATGATAATTTAGTAAATAGTGTTGCATTTCAAGTGCTGGCAAATAATGTTTATAGCATTAGATTTTACAAAAACAATCCGCAACAAAATTATACCTTAGATTCCACAATTTTAAGTATTGAATAGAGGAGAAAAATGAAAAACGTAAAAACAATAAAAAAAATATTTATTTCGTTTTTATGTCTTCTAGCATCATTTACCTTGCTAGGGGTTGTTTTTGCGTTGTCAAATTATTCTCAAAAAATAGCAGGTATACCTGCTAATCAAGGCCCAAGAATTAAATATAATTTCAATTATGATTGGAAATTTGCTAAAGGTGAAGGAAAAATTAATTCTGGTTCAGACTTGGAAGCTAATCCTATTGAAACGTATAGTTGTGTTACAAATAGTTCTAATCCTTTTGCAAATAACTATACAATGGATAATTGCTGGTCAGACATTAGTTTAGCTCATACCTTTAATGATACTGATACATTTAATAATTTTACCGAATCAGGTATGAATGGTGAAAGAAGTACTTATACAGGTTCTTCTTGGTATAAGAAGGAATTTTTTGTACCTTTAGAATATACTGATAAAAAAATATATATCGAATTTGAGGCAGCACGACAGGTAGCAGAAGTTTATATTAATGGAACAAAAGTGACAGCAGGAACATATAAAAATGGCTTTATTCCTTTTGGCTATGATTTAACTGATTATTTAAACTTCGGAGCTACAAATTATATTACAGTAATGGTTGATAATTCATTTCCTTATTATTTAAGTGGAAGTAATGTCATTCCATGGCATGATTCTCATTGGCATCCAAATTTCGGTGGTTTATATCGTAATAGTTATCTTTACGTTGTTGATAATTTACATTTGACATTACCTTTATATAGTTTTTTAGAATCAGAAGGAACATATATTTATACTTCTAATGAAAATGGTACTAATAAAACGGCAGATATTAATGTTGATGCACAAGTTGAAAATAGTACTGATAATGCACAAACGTTTAAGGTTAGATCAATCGTTTACAATGCTAATGATGTTGAAGTTTTAAGGTTTGAAAGTGCTTCAACAACCTTAGATGCAGGTGAAAAAGCGCATGTTTTGCTATCAGGAACTTTAACAAATGCTATTAGATGGTCAACAAAATATCCATATTTATATAATGTTGTGACTCAAATTATTCAAGATGATACTGTTATTGATAATAATAGTATAGATATAGGAATTAGAACATATAGATTTACAAATAATTATGGTTTTTATTTGAATGAAAATTATCTTGAATTAAATGGATGGGGTCAAAAAACAACAATGGAATATGCCGGTTTAGGAGCTGCTTATCCTGATTGGATGACTGATATGGTCATTAAGCTTATGAAAGACGGTGGCGGCAATTATATTAGATGGGGGCATGTTGCTGGAAGTCCATCACAAATCGATGCTGCTAATAAATACGGTCTACTTGTAACACAACCAGGTGTTGATGGTGAAGGAACATATGAAAGCTCCTATAGCACTGCTTCGATAAAATTACGTGCCGAAGCATTCCGTGATATGTTGATCTATTATCGTAACAATCCTTCAATTATTATGTGGGAGATTGGCAATCAATCATCAAGTATGAATAGTGTTTTAAGTGGAACTAATTTAAGCGATGTTTCCGGGACTACTGATTTTGGTTCAACTAGTGCTAATTTAGCAGAATTATTATATTTCTTTGCTGGGAAATACGATTATGGTAATCGAACAGGAGCAGCAAATGGAACAATAGCCAATGCTGGTTCTTATGATTCAACTATCTCAACTTCAGATCGTGCTTTAACAATTAGATCGGCAACAACTGCAACTGCTAATTATGTTGAAGTAACTGAAACTACTAATGCCCAAAGTGGTGGAATTATTGCGGGCAAACCTGCAGTTGAAGGTGAATATAATCGTTATGAAGCAAGAAGAGGCGTGTGGGATATATATACCAATAATTTTACGGCTCAAAGTGATCATCATTTTACTAGTGAAGATTATGCCGTAAGAATGGTTGAGCGTAAAACAAAAACTTTATCTGTAACTTCTAACATGGGAGGTGCTAATTGGATTTTCTCCGATTCTACTTCACATGGGCGTGTTAATACTGAAGTTGCACGTGTAAGTGGTGAAGTTGATGCCACAATGTTACCAAAAGAGGGATATTTTGCAAATAAGGTTTTATTTAATGCAACTGATGCTACGTACATAATTGGGCATTGGAATTATACGCCTGGTACCGTAAAAACTGTTTATGTTGTGGCTCCTAGAACATTTGCAAATGTAAAATTATACGTTAATAGTACTGAATATACAGGGACTGTTAGCAATGGTTATTTATGGACTTTTAATAATGTTGCTTATGTTGCAAATAGCACAGTAACAGCTATTGGTTATGATTCATCAAACAATGCTATTCCTGGGTCAAGTTCTTCTAAGACTTCTCATGGAGCACCAGTATCGTTGAAATTAACTATGGTGAATAATCCAGAAGGAATTAAAGCAAATGGTTCAGATATTGTTTTAGTTGATGTCGAAGTAATTGACGCTGAAGGAAAAAGATGTTCAACTTATGATGGTGAAACATTAAATGATTTAATAACTTTCAATTTAACTGGTGATACTACAAAATTTATATGGCGCGGTGGTTACAATTCTGGTCGTGAAAATTCAACTAATGTTAATACTCTTTATGCGGAAGCTGGCATCATTAGAGTTGCGATTAGAACAACTATGCAAAGTGGAACTGTTTCTTTAAATGCAACTAGCGCTCAAGGATTAGAAGCAATAAATCCTTTAACTATTACTTCTAATAGTCTTGCAAATAGTGATACAATTACAGGTTTTACAGGTGTAAGTTCATGGATTGATTCAACAACTTATAATCTTACAGACCTAACTGATCCTGATTATGGAAATGGGGAAATTCTAGGAATTCCAGCAGAAAATACTGATATAACTTCAACAATTTTAATTAAAAACTTTGCGTATACCGGTAGTGATAATGCAAATAATGTTATTGCCGATGCTTTTGGAATAGGTAGTAAAATGTATAGCGATGAAGCAGTAACATTTACAAATATTCCATATAAGTATTTTAATGCAGAATATTTATTGTTACCAAATGGCGATACTTCGACTTTAGCTGTTGATTTTATTTCTTTTACATCAAAAAGGAACATCGATGTTTACATTTTAAGAGATCCTGCTATAACTACTGATCCAAGTTGGTTAAGCAGTTATGTAAAAACAAACGATAAAATTATTGGTGGTAATGGAATTGCATATGATGTTTACAAACTAACTGTTAACAAAGATACATTAATTACAATTGGTAGCAATGTTGATAGTGTTACAGATTTAAATGGAGCAGTTAATCAAATTGTAATGTTCAAAGAAACATCAAAAGTAAATAATTTGACAGCTTTTAATGAAACATTTGATGATTTTGATGATGATTCTATAAAAAATGGTTTTAATAGATTTACAGATACTAATACAAGCGTTACTTTGGATACAACTTTAAATGGTAATACTTTGCACATTGTTGATAATAGTGATTCAGAAACTAGTATGGCTTTCATTCAAAAATCTTTTGCCAATCTTGAAAAGTTCAAAGTAAGATATAAAATATATGTTCAATCTGGAAATTCTGATTTTAATCATTGGTTGCGTATTTGGTTATCTGATGGAAAAGTTTCGAGAACTAATAATGTTGATGTTAGAAATGGTCTAGGAATTGAAACTTATATGGATAATAATACTTCTGGTGTTTTCTTGGGCCTTCGTCCTGTCACCGCAGGTTCTACTATTAATCAGATCTTTTCTAGTTTAACATTAGATACTTGGCATCAATTTGAGTATAGCGTTGATACAATTCAACAAAAAGTAATTTTTTCATTACTTGATGAAGGAAATACACAGACAACGGTTGCTTACAATTTTTCAGAATTGACGACAAATCAAATAAACAATATCATTTTTGGTACTTGTGTATGGGGCAAATCTGGATATTACCTTGATGACATTGAAATTATTCCTATAATAAATAAAGTAATTGAAAACGTTAGAATTAATGAGAATGCTTTGGCAACATTCGCTGATGATATAACACAATATCTTGTTGAAGGAATTGATGCAAGTAGTGTGTTGACTTACGATCCTACAATATATTATAAAACTAGCACAATTGAATATAATTCGACTGAACAAGCAATTGAATTAAACGTTACAGATATTAATGATAATGTTTGGACATATGTATTTAGTAATACAACTAATAGTGATTTGTATGCAGGTTGGACTGTTCATGAATCAACAGGAGCAGTTGTGAATTTAGAACAAGTTGGTGGTGAAGATAGTCTTAATTTATACGATACATCTGGAACAGATATGCCATATTTAACTCGTGAAATAAATCCACAAACTTCAATGTATAAAATCAGTTTTGACTATTATATGAAAACTGATGCAATTGTCAGTTCTTGGAACAGAATTTGGCTTACAGAAGGAAATTTTTTAGGTAATAGTGTAAAAACAAACCTTGGAGTTGAAACTTACATAGATGAATACAAACAATCAAGGATTGAAAAAACAAGTATCATTGTAAGATATGGTACATCGGCTTCAAGTTCTCTCAATAGTAAAGATTCAAGTCCTGCAAAAATTTTTGCTAATGATACATGGCACAATTATGCTATAGTGGTTGATACAGTCAACAAGAAATATAGTGTATATGTTGATGATGAAATAGTTTTTGAAAATATTGATTATTTCAATTCGGGAGTTGATATAGACCATATTACAATTGGAACATGGTTTAGTAATAGTGGAACCATTAATTTAAAAAATTATCAGTTTGAAAATATATATTCTTCTCCTGTATCTGGAATAAAATACAATGGTGAAAATGTTACAAATTTTCATCCAACAACATATAGTTATACAATCTATTCTGATAGCAGATTAACAGATGTAACCCCAATTGAAGTAACATGCACAAATGAATTAGTACCCACCATTACATATGATGTTGTTGCCCAAACAGTAACAATATTGGCAACTGATTTAAGTGGGAGTGAATATGAATATGTTATCAATGTTTTCCCGGCTGATGAACAACCTTCTACAATCGAAGCATTAAGAGAATTGATTAATGTAATTGATACAACATATACAGAATCTAATTATTCAACAAGAACATGGGCTGACTTAATGCAACAAGTCGACATTGGAAGATTATTAGATGAAAATTCTGAATCAGAGTTGATTTCTCATGCTTATTATCATATAAATAGAGCTCTAGAAAAACTTGTAACAATTAATTTGACAAGCGAAAAAAGTTCGTATATAAATATTGTTAAAATTTCATCTGATATTTTAGAAAACTATTATTTTGGCCAGATATTAGAGAATGGAGCTCAAGCTTATAAAAATATTTCAACAGTTTTATTTAGAAGTGTACCTAAGAAGTATATGAATGCAAATTATTTTATATTTAATAGAAATATGAATAGTTTGGGTGGTGAAATAAGATTAACTGCTAAACGTAATATAAGCGTATTATTGTTTAAAGATCGTGAAGCAGGTGAAATAGTTTATGAAAATCAAACTGGCGAATGTACTAATGTGAATAATTGTTTCATTGATACTGGGGACATTGTAACAGTAATTGATGGAACGTCAACAATTGTTTATAAAGTCTATCGACGTGATTATACTGTTAATAGCGAAATTCTTATAGATGCCCGTTATTTAATAACAAATAGAATAAATCAAAACACTAATATTCTTGCAATAAAAGGTACAGATGAAGTAGATGCTAATGCTTTCTTGATTGATAATACTGCAAAATATTTGACCCTTGAAGATTATCAAAACACATGGAAAAATTATGTTTATGATACCAAAGGTAGTACTGAGAATTACAATCAATTTTTGGAAACTAAAGATGGACAGACAGCTATTCGTATGGAAAGTAATGCTGGTAATGATACGATTAACTCGAGTGGAGTTATTGCATCGGCGCGCAGTTTCTTTGAAACGACTCGTCAATTTGCAAAATTAAGTGGTAAATTTACTGTTTCTTATTTTGCTTCTATCGAAAATATCAGTGCTGAATATGATAATAAATATTTAAGAACTGCCTGGATTACCAATGGTTCTGCTACCGATTGGGAGATTGGAACATCTGATGTTAAAACTCATGTTTTAAATGAAACCTATTTTTCAAATGCAGATCTTCCAACTGGTAAGAAAAATATCTATTCTTTAGTATATCGTTATAGCACTGTAACTGGTAGCAATGGAAGCAAGCATAATTATCTTGCTACAGCTCCAACAGGAACATGGCTAGCACAAGTAAAATATGAATTAGATGTTCGAAACAATAAGTATAATGTAAGTTATGATAATGCAGTAGTGGGGACAGATTTACCTTTCTTACCTCAAAATCCTCATTATACGTATGCTGATCATATAATGTTTGGTACGCGTGCAACTGGTCTTAGTAGATACTGGTTTAGAGATGTTGAAATTGAGCCAATCGAAGATGATTTGATTAGTAATATAACAGTTAATAATAATACTGTTTCTAATGTTGATAATGAAGGATACAATTCTATAACTAAGGACTATTTGTATCGTGCAACAGACTTAACTACAAAAAATGTTGCAATTACCAACGGTAGCAACTATGGTACTTCAACTATAAATACTAATACTGATTATGATGAAATTAATTTAACAAGCTCAGCATCTTATGGAAGCATTACTTTAAATCATCGTGTATATTATGAGGTTACTTGTTCACGAGCAAAAATAACTTCTTTAATAGAAAAAGCTTCAAATTTATATGAGATCGATTATACGATTGGTTCTTTTACTAATATGATTACAGCTAAAAATACAGCAATCAGTTTGTTAAATGATCAAGAAATAAGTTGTCAAACGATTAATGATGCGGCTGCTGATTTAGAAGAAGCTATCAATAGCTTAGTAAGTAAATATACATTTTACGTTCAATATGCAGGAAGCATTGCTCCTGGTAATGATTTAGAGACATCATCAAGTTCGGATATTAATATTACTAACAATAGTAGCGTAACTTTAAGAGCAAACTTTGATAAAGCAGTTGGTAATACATATAATTATGCAACCGTTCAACATACAAGAAAATTAATTTCAAGTGCAATTTTACCAGCTGGAACATTTATCACAATGATTGATGATTCATTAGCAACTCCAAAATACTATTATTATGAAGTTACAGCTACTGATGTTACAAATAATAAATCGGAATATTTATTCTCTGATTTTAAAGTAATGAGTGGTGCTGAAAATTACACCGATTTAGTTTATTATGATAATGTGTCAGGTTTAGTAAGTGAGAATTTTATTTTTATTGTTGATTTTGACAATGCAACTGATAAATTGAATGATGGGGTATACACTTTGAAAATTGAATGTTCAATTTCAGGAGAAGTGATTGATATGACACCTGCAAGTTATAATATTCATAGTAATTTTGGAACTTCATTATTGTCAATTAGTGCCAGTGAACAATCATATTATAATACTGATATTATTGAGTTATCATTTAATGCAAAAAAGACTATAGGTTCTATTAATAGTAAACCAATTTATGAAACCAAATTATTTAATACTAATTTAGGAATTATTTTCCAACTATATGATAATAACAATGTTCGAATTAACCTACCAACTAATACAAAAATTAGCTTTGGGGATAATTTCTGTTACGTAAACAATAATGAATGTCGTTTAATGCTAGGACCAATAACTACTGAAATTACTGGAAATATTACTGTTTCCTTTGGCTTAAATGCATTACCTGCAAGTAATTACAATTTGAAAGCAACACTTCTTTCATCAATTGATGGTGAATTGAATGGGGCTTCTTATGTCACAAGTGATAATTATTTGCGTATATTAGAGAAACCTTCAGCAGCATTCAAAATAAATTTAGTTAGTTATAATGTCATCAGGTTTGGTAATGCCTATACGTTATCATATTTAGTAGAAGATAATGTTGAAAATTCATATGTTGTAGCATCTTTAAAGAGAAAGAATGGCTCTAACTTTGATGACCTTGACTTGAATATTTATACTTCAGAAAATTTAATAGAGTATGCTACAAACATGTATAATTTAGGTGATATAAGCACTTGGGAAGCAACTCTTATTGATACAGCAGCAAAAGGAACTTATATGTTAGTTTTTGATTTATATGATAGCAATGCAACAAAAGTTTCAACGATTCGAAAGTATTTCATTATTAAGTAAGGATAGTCATAAGACTATCCCTTACTTGATAAAAAAACATTGTTATTAATATTAAGCTTATATAATTTTGTTATTCAAATTAAATGTGTTTTTATTTAAATAATTTTATGCTATAATGTTAGTGCACTTATGTAAACCAAGGAGGATAGAATGAAGAAAGTTATATTAGCCATTTGCGCAATTATATTATTGTGTGGCTGTGAAATAAGAGAAATAGATGATCGCAAAACTAATAATGATTCTTTGACAGAAAATAGATAAACGAGATTACTCGTTTTTTTACTACAGAAAAATATTTTTTAGCACTCATACTTGACAAGTGCCAAAAAAAGTACTACAATTAATATGTAATAGATTAAAAGATCTATTAATGGTATATATAAAAGGAGGAGTAAAAATGTTACCAAGCAAATTTTTTCTAGATGATATGTTTGATTCAGTCGAATACGATGATGCAATGAAATGTGATATTTACGAAAAAGAGGGAATGGTTAATATTGAACTTGATGTTCCTGGCTTTGACAAGAAAGATATTTCCATTGAATTGAATAAAGGGAATTTAATTGTTACAGCCGTTAAAAATGAGGAAGAGAACGAAGAAAAAAAATATTATCGTCGTGAAAGAAACTTTTATGGAAAATATCAAAGAAGCTTTTATTTAGGCGAAGTCGATGAAACAAAAATCAATGCATCATTTAAAGATGGTATTCTAAAAATCGAAGTACCAAAAACATCAAATGAAAACAATAAAAAATTAATCGAAATAAAATAAGGCGTTTAGCCTTATTTTCTTAAATTGAAAAATGAACCGCACCACAAGGGTGTGGTTTTTTGATATAAT
>CAZLKF010000009.1:0-45734 GCA_964560085.1 uncultured Muribaculaceae bacterium | reverse complement strand
TCATAAAATGTACTTATTAAAAAGTGGTGCGGTTGAGATTTCAAATAAAAAAAGAGAAAAATAATTTTCTCTTTTTAATAGACTGTCTTTTTTATAATATCTCCCAAATGGGGTTCACATCAATAATTTGACTTTTTAATTGTTTATTAAGTTAAGGAGTTGGAGCTGCTGTTGCTGTACCATTTCCATCTAAAGTTACTGTTAAACCTTTAAATTGACCTTCAGTTGCACTAAATGTAAATGTTCCACCTGTAATACTGCACTTATTAAAACTAACTGATGAAGTTTGAGGTAATTCTCCAGAAATCTTCATATCAGACAAATTAGTAGCTGTAAATGTCATAGTACAAGTACCTGTTAAGCAATCATTTACTGTTCCAGAAGCAGGTGCTGTTACTGTTCCAGCAAATGTCCCATATAAATCAGCTCCCGGAACACCTTCAACGCCTAAACCAGAACATGCATTAACAATTTGTTGACGCATATTGCTTATTGATGTTTGAGCAGCTTCTTTTGGTTTTGATGATATCATTGGAATAACTACTGTCATTGTTACAGCAGCAACAATTGCTAAAATAACAATAACTGCTAACAACTCAATTAATGTAAAACCTTTCTTATTTAATCTTTTCATATTTTGTAATCCTCCTCTATTTTTACATTTATAATATAGCACAAAAAGCCAAAAATAGTCAACAAAAGTTGCTTTACTTTACATAAAAAAAGAGATTACTCTCTTTCCTTTACATAATTACAACAAAGTTCATCAAGTTCCTTGATTAAAGGTACTGCTTCATCAAAATTTTTTAAACGACAGCCCGAGGCATAAATATGACCGCCACCATTATAATGTGATGCCACTTCATTAATTATTGGTCCTCTCGATCTCAAAGAAACACGAATATAGTCATTTGTCTTATCTTCACTCATCATCAACCAAACAATTATTTCCTCAATATAATTAAAATTATTGATCATATTACCGGCTGTTGCTGCATCAACATCATATTTTTTTAGTATATCGTCAGTAATTTCTATATATGCAAATCCATTTTCAGTAACAGTTAAATTGTCAGATATATATCCTTGAAATTTGTATTCTTTCAGTGGACGCATATATAAATTATCATACAACCCAGATATTTCTAGACCAGTTTCTTTGATTAATTTTGAAACAAGTTCAAATGTTCTATTACTTGTATAATAATACAAAAATCGATTAGTATCAGATACTATTCCAATGTAAATTTTTTCGGCAATTTCTCTTGTTAATCGTAATTTTGTTGCAAAAATAAGTTCTAATATAAGTTGACAAGTACTACTTGATTTATCATCAGCGATTTCAATATCACAATATTCATCCACAATCGGATGATGATCTATTTTTATCTTTGCACTAAACCTATCAACATCGACTCCATCAACTCTCTTTTTATCTGGGACATCCAAAACAATCAATAAACTGTTCTCATACATTTCGTCATTAAATTTATCAAGTGATCCAAGAAAACGAAATCTTGAAGCTGGTGATCCAACTGCATAAACTTTCTTATTAGGAAAAGTATTTAATATGCTATCTCTTAAAGCAATTTGACTGCATAAAGCATCAGGATCAGCCCCAACATGTCGAGCAATAACAATTGTGTCATACTTTCTTATTTTTGCATATATTCTTTTGTAAATATTCATAACTCACGCCCTTTTTATTTAGCTAATTGATAAGTGTCTCTTGCAATCATTAATTCTTCATCAGTTGGAATAATATAGCATGGAATTTTTGAATCTGCAGTTGTTATTAAAGTTTCTTTGCCACGGACATCATTTGCAGTTTCATCTAATTCGACTCCAAGAAGTTTTAAGCCCGCAATTACCTGTTTTCTTGTATTAATAGAATTCTCACCAACACCAGCTGTAAATACAATAGCATCACAACCGTTCATTTCAAAGTAATATTTAACAATATAGTCTATTATTCTTCTAACATACATTTTTTGAGCTAGTATACATCTTTCATTACCTGTTTTAATACCATCTTCGATATCGCGCGAATCACTACTAACTCCACTGATTCCAAGTAAACCACTTTTTTTATTTAAAACTGTATCCATCTCTCTAGGAGATAAACCTGTTTTTTCAATCATATAAGGAACAATTGTAGCATCAATGTCACCACAACGACTACCCATGATTAAACCTGCATTTGGTGTTAATCCCATAGAAGTATTTAAACATTTTTCATTTTGAACAGCACTTATACTAGCACCATTACCTATATGACAAGTTATTAATTTTGTATCATGGCGTCCTAATATTTCATTAACCCTCAAAGCAACATATTTATGACTTGTTCCATGAGCTCCATATCTTCTTATTTTGTATTCACTACACCATTCATATGGTAAGGCATATAAATAATTTTCTTCTGGCATCGTTTGATGAAAAGCTGTATCAAAAACAACTGTTTGAGTTGCTCCAGGTATAACTGCTTGGGCAGCTCTAATACCTGTTATAGCTGCTGGATTATGAAGTGGTGCTAAAGCACTCAATTCATCAATTTTTGCAATAACATCTTCAGTTATTATTTCTGTCTTATTAAAATAAGATCCACCTTGGACAATGCGATGACCAATTCCTTTTATTTCATCTAATGAATCAACAATATGATTACTGATTAATTCCTCAACTAATATTTCAAAAGCTTCTTTGTGGTTTGGCAAATCAACTTCTTTACGCACTTTTTCACCATTTAATTTTATAGTATAAAAACTTGCATCCAAACCTATTCTTTCAAAAACCCCTGAAATTAATACTTTTTCTTCTGGCATTTCATAAGCTTGAAACTTTAATGATGAACTGCCAGCATTTACTGATAATATTTTCATACATTTCCTCCAATTACATAGATAGTATAACATAAATTTTTATTTTTGAAACTTTAGTTATAACAATTTTTTTATTTTTGCAAAGAAAAGAAATACTTTTCGTATTTCTATTCTTTATTTTCAATTTCAATAATTTTACTATCATTTGTTTCGATTATAGATTTATTAATTTTTTTTGAATACTTTTTATAGCAAAAATACGACCAAATATCACTTATTGCATCAATTATTAGAAAAATTCCAATTATTCTGACAACTAGTTCAGTAACTTGAAATGATTGGAAAATCATAAAAATTCCAAATCCAATAAAAACAATTGCAAAAACTAAGCCTACCCACCAGCGAATATACCCATATTTTTTGAAATCAAGGGCATTTTTTAGTTTGCCAAATCCGTCAAGTAAAACAAGCATTCCTGTCGCAAAAGGAATTATGGATAATAACACTGTTGGGTTAAGAATAATAAATAAACCAAAAACAATGCATAATAAACCGGCTAGCAGATTAAATTTACTCAAACTATTGAATTCATTTTTTTGAAAAAATTTAAACATATAGACCACGCCATAGATCAAGACTAAAGAACCAACTATATAATTAACAGCATCACATATAAACTTTGGGTTTAAAATCATGATTGCTCCCATTATTACATAAAATAAAGAAATTAGAAATGTATATGTTTTTATTTTTTTTACAAATTCCATAATATCACCAATAAAATTATATCATAAAAAGGATAAAACTAAAATAAGTTTTATTCTTCATTTTTATTTAGATACTTTTACATTAAAAATATTTTTTATTAAGTCACATATGCGCAATCAAAAATACCAATTTAAATATTCATCTGACATTCACATAGACTTACAAAATAAAGTTTATTCTTGCTGAATATTTCATTTTCATAACTTAAAGTAATCGCTTTTGGACATGTTTCCTTTTATGAATCGGATATTTTATTGTCCAGTTTTATATAAATTCTCTTTCAAAATATAATTATCAATATTTTGAAAAATCACTATCTTATTATTGATTTCTTTTTTGACTTTTTTCTCAACAAATTTAAAAAAACTATCATCAGATAGTTTTAAACAAACATGGTGGGCGATATAGGACTCAAACCTATGACCTCTTGCACGTCAAGCAAGCGCTCTAATCAACTGAGCTAATCGCCCTTAACCATATCTAGCATAGCAAAAATAACTTTTTTTGTCTAGACCTTGTTAATAATTCAAAATTGTTTTTCTATATAATAAAAAAAATGTATTTAAATAAATACATTTTTTCACATTAAACTAATCTTTCAACTTTGCTCCACAATATGGACAAAATTTTGTACTTGCCGGTTGTCCACAATATGGGCAAAAGGATTTACGATCTTCTTTTACTTCATTATTGTCGAAAACACTCGCTTCAACATTATTTGTCGTAAATGATGTCTCATCTGCTCTATTGTACTGATTGTTCATTCTATTGATGTTTACATTTTGTGAGTTATATTGATTCATATCGTATGATGGCATATTATTATTAGAGTTGTATTGAGGTCCTACATTTTGATTTTCATATGCTGCATTATTTTGATTTTTTGAACCGCTTTTCTTAATAACAAGAATTAAAACAACTACTAAAGCAATGCCTGCTACTCCTGCAATAACATAAGGCAAATAACTAATTAGATTGTCAAACTCAAATGAATATTCAATTGTAGTATCCTCTTTTTTATCTAAATTCCATTCCCAAGTTAATGTTTTACCATCATCTGAAACAGTAGTTGCATTATTACTAACATTTTTATTTAGTAGTACAACTTTGTAACTGATTTTTATAGTTTTTAAAATTTCACCATTAATATCACCTGAACTTGAAGATCCTTCTGTATCATCAAACAAGTCTTCTTCATCATCAAATTGTTCTTCTGCATCATCATCTGATTCCTCTGGAACATATTTGTCATATGCTTTTACTAAGAACTTTGCTTTATAGACATCATTATCTTTATAAAACAATTGACTATCATCAATAGCCGGTAATTTATTCTCTTCTAAACCAAGAATTAATGGATAAAGTAATGCATCTAAATTGTAAATTTTTTCAGAAGTTTTTGTTACATCATCAATGTTAGTAATCGTTTTCTTGATTTTTGCTCCGATTTTTAAATTCTCATCTGTTGTCTCTTTGTACTCTTCAATTGTATAACCAGCTTTTTGAAAGTATTCTTGAACCATTTTTAATTGCTCTTTTGATTCTTCTGACTCATCAGCATCTTCATAAGTATCTGATAATGATTTGTCTATTAAATAATAATAAAGCACCTCGATATCAGCTTTTTTGTCTTTGCTTATTTTCGTAGTCATTTCAACTTTTACACAGCCACTTAATACTAAGCAAAGAAAACAAATTAATAATTTCTTTAATTTTCTCACAATACACATCCTATTCTATAAATAGAATTATACATTTTTTGTCTTTTTATGCCAATTATTGACAAAGATTACTGCTATACTTCATTGTAAGTGGACCGATATAAACATCATTATTGTCAGCAATTGTATTGCACCTTATAATACTTATTTCTTCTTTTGAAAGTTTAAAATTTCTAGAAAACCAACCAGTATGTATTAAACCATTATACATTTTAGTATTAGTTCCTAAATAGGTTTCTTTTTCAGAAAATAATTGAACAAACCAATCAATAGTTTTTTCATTTGAACTTAAATATTCTTTTAAATCGTATCTTTTGTTTTCCTCAATTATTTCAATTTTATTTAAACCATAAAAATATACCTTTTGAGCATTTTCTTCATAATACAACTTTATTTCATCATTATTACTTTTAGTTGCTTCAATACTATTATAAACTACAGCTACTTGCTCAATTAATTCACCTTTTGGTTTAAAAATTAAAAATAAAATTATTGTTATAAATAGAATGACTAAAATTAAACTAATCACCTTAAATAAATTTTTAGTTTTTGTGTCTTTTTTTAAATTCTCAGTTAATTCTCGATCTTCTTTTAACAGTTCATCTAATGATACATCAAATTTTTCACTTATTGCCAATAACAATGTTATATCAGGATAACTTTTACCATTTTCCCAATTAGAGATTGTCTGCCTTGTTACCTTGAATAGTTCAGCGGTATCATCTTGAGTTAATCCTTTTTGTTTTCTAAGTTCAACAATTCTTTTGCCTAATTCCATGCTTCCTCCTACTATCAAAATTAAAATAGCATATTTGGAAATTTTTATCTATCAAAAAGTTTTTACATTTCGTTTTTTTAGACAATTTTTTAATTATTAATTCTAATTTGTATAATATTGATTTTATAAACTATTCTTTTATTACCAATATTAATCGCTTTTTTTCTCTCTTGCAGCCTTTAGTAAAGAGCTTATTATTACATCTAAGTTTTTCTTAACTTCGGGATCAATATTTTTGAGATTATTATATGCAATTAATAGTTCATCAAAATTAAAAGTAAAATTACTTGTATATTCTTTATTCAGATTTTTAAATATTGTTTCAAAGGTTTCTTTAATTTTTTCTTTATTTAAAGTTCTAATATTAGTAGTTGTACTATTATGAAGGCCTTGGCTAAGAAGAGAAAGCTTTCCATTAACAAAGTATTCACCAAACATATTCCAAGAAGTTGGATAATGTTCTTTTACAGCAATTTCACTACTCCTAACTACTTTATAATTCTCATTTTCAAGAATTACTCCGACAATTGATCCCGTTGGAATGATATTCAATAACTTATTTTGCACATTCTTATATTTTATTGTATTAATTTGTTCATACATAAAACCTGGTCCATCAAAATTAATTACCAAATTTATTTTATTAAATATTGAATTTGTTGTTTCCATGGCAGCAACAGCAGCAAGATTTCCACCTTTTGAATGTCCAACAACAAATATATTATTATCTTTTAAGCGCTTTATATTGCGATTTAAATACTCGACTGCGAGTCTTTGAGTACATGTTAGATATGTATAAAAAAGACGAACATTCTCAATCCAACCTATTAATGAATTATCAGTTCCTTTATATGAAATAATTGTTATATTGTTAATTCTAAATGTAGCCGCACCAAATTGGGTATTGTTGTTACGGTAATTCTCAAAATTAGATATTTCCAAATTTTCATATCTTTTACTTTCAACAATTTTCTCGACAATTTCAAATGCTTTTGATATCAAAATGTTTTTAGTTCCTTCTTTATAATTTAAAGAATAATTATAAAAATCTTTTAAATTCATTTTATCTTTAAATTCATCAATTGGTAAATAAACCAATATAGCACATATTAAATTATCAGCTGTATTCCATTTTAATTCATCTAATTTCTTATCTTTATAAAAATCAATATAATCAAGTATTGTATACATATATTACCTCCAACTCATTTACATATCACCTTAAAATATAAATTATAGCTTACAAATCATTATGTATTCTTCTGCGTTTTCTAAGATTATTTCAAATCCTAGTTTTTCATACATTTTGAATGCATAATTTTCTTTTTGAACTGACAGAGAAGTCTGTGTATATCCTTTTTCTTTTAGTAATTTTAACATACTCTGCATTAATTTTGTTCCAATACCTTTATTTCTGTATTCTTCATATAACGATATTGCTAAAGATGGTGTATCATCATCTATATGACCATAATCACTCATTACTCTAGCCCAACAAACTCCTATAATTTTTTTATTAACTTCAGCTATTAAACAATGATCAGATTTATATTTCCCAAAGTCTTTTATATATACTTGCAATTCTTCATTCTCAATTATATCCTTTGGTGGTTTTTTTGCACCTTTCGGAATAAAAATTGCTTCATATAAAAAATCATTTAATATTTCATATTCTTCCTTTTTTATTGCCCTAATTTTTAAATTATCCATAATACACTCTTTTCATTATAACTTGTTTTATTTATTAACAATTGTAGCACTCTAATATTTTTCTTGACAGTATCATTATATCATAATCAAAAAAACTTGTACGAATGTACAAGTTACTATTATTCAATGTTTAATTTAAAAGAATACCAACCATTACCATATTTTGAAGTGATATATATAACCATTATATATTCATCTTCTAAATCTGAAATATTAATAGTATTGTCATCGTAAGCAATATTATTTTCTATTAAATTATTATTACTATATAATTCTATCTTTTTAATAACAGAATCATTTAGTTTATATGAAATAACATCACCTGAATGAACATTAAGTGTTTCATTGTATTGCATATCTGTAGGTCCCACTGTATCTGCACAAACACTTACACTTTCTTTAGACCAACAATATGATCCTTTATTAGTTTTTATTTCATTGTTGTTACTTCTTAGAAATAAGTCTTCGGGACTAGGATTAATTATATTAACATTCCATGTGTATATCCATAAACCAAATCTAATATAGATGTCATTTGTTAAAGGTTCTTTATATGAAACTCCTACTTTTCTTTCTAACATATATCCAAGGCCTAAATAATATTGAGTTTGCTTACTACCATCACTAATTCTAATCATAAAATTAGGCTCAATACCCATTTTAATTTTTTGATAATCACTTATACCAAAAATAATTCCTAGTGTAATTATTAATGTTCCAATCATTAAAATAATTTTCTTCTTAGAACGCTTTTGTACATTCTTTATTTCATTATTTGCATAGTCAATTGTTTTCATTGTAATTTCTCCTATATCTTCATTATTTATTACTTCGCCATTTAGCAAATCATTAATACTTATATCTAACAATTCGCATAATGGTTTAAAAAGCGATAAATCTGGCATATTTATTCCATTTTCCCAACGAGAAATTGTTCTATTATTTATTTTTAATTTTTCAGCCAATTCCTCTTGAGTCATTTTTTTCTTTTTTCTTGATTCTGCAATAAATTTTCCTATTTTTTCTTGATTCATATCAACCGCTCCTTACAATAAAATCATATAACATCATTGATTGTTTTAACACGACATAAAGTGAGAATTAAGCATTTTTCTTTTTGATACATCTTGATCTAAGATATCATATAAACATTATATCATTAAAAAACTTGCACATGAGCGCAAGTAATTTACTAGATGGTGCCGTAACGGTGAATCGGACACCGATTAAAGCCTTACCATGGCCTCGTAATACCATTATACTATTACGGCTTATATAACTTAAAAATATTATAGCAATATTTATTCAGCTATACAATACGGGTATTCGATTTTTATGATTTTAGTCTTTTTAACTTTATTTAATTCTGTAATGTTTCCAAGCATTTTTATTGCTAAATAATTACCTGTATGTCCATAAACATATCCTTCATGAATCGTTTCAGGAATAAATTCTACTTCTTTATTTAAAAATTTTTCCATGTATTCTATTTCAAGTTTTTTGGAAAGTTCAACTAAAATATGTGATCTTTGTTTCTTCTCATATTCATCTACTTGATTTTCCATTAAGTCAGCTTTAGTTCCTCTTCTTCTTGAATAAGGAAATACATGAATTTTAGAAAACTTAATTCTTTCAACAGTTGCTAATGTTTCATTAAATAGTTCTTCAGTTTCATTGGGAAATCCCACAATAACATCGGTTGAAATAGCTATTTCTGGGCGAATTGAACGAATTTGTTTTATCTTATTTTCATAATAATTTAAATCATAACGGCGATTCATCAATTTTAAAATAGTATCACTTCCAGATTGTAAAGGAATATGTAAATGATCAACTAAAATTTTATTATTTTTTAAAACATTCATAAATTTATCATTTAATTCGACTATTTCAATTGACGATATCCTTAATCTTAATAAACCATTTATTTTTAAAATATCAATTAATAAATCAGAAAAATCATAATCCTTGAACTCACTTCCATAATGACCAGTATGAATTCCCGTTAACACAATTTCTTTGTGTCCATTTTTAATTAATTCTTTGATTTCATTTAAAACATCTTCTTTAGCTTTACTTCTAACATTACCTCTTGTATATGGAATAATGCAATAACTGCAGTAGTTATTACAACCATCTTGAATTTTCACAAAGGCTCTTGTCTTATCAGAATTATCAAGTTGCATATTTTCAAAAGGGCATTTCATAATATCTTTAACATCAATTATTTTTTCTCTTGTTTCTAAATACTTATCTATATAATCAACAATATGACTCTTCCCTATATTACCAATTATGATATCAGCATCAGCTTTAGCTAGAATAATATCACTACTTACTTGTGAAAGGCAACCAGTAGCAACTAAAATAACATCTTTTTTTTCTCTTCTGATTTGGCGCAATAACTTTAATGATTTACTATCTGCTGCATTTGTAACTGTGCACGTATTGACAATTGCAATATTTGCCTCCTTTAAATCATCAGTAAGAACATATTTTTTTTGCATATTATCAGTCATTATTTTTGACTCATAAGTGTTAACTTTACAGCCAAGGGTATAAACAATAAATTTCACTTTTTCACTTCCTTAAAAAAAATAAGCAATATGCGCTTATTTTAATCTAATTTCTTGCGAAAATCAACTAACGCTTCCAAAAAATTCTCATTGCGAACTAATTCCATACTTTTTTTAGAATCTTCTTTTTTGTGTTCTAATTCAATCACTTCTGCGCTGTCATTCTCAAGTTGCTTAAATAATTTATCAGATTCCCATTCATTTGTCTCAATACTTTGTTCTTTTTTTTGAGGCCTTTTTATTTCACGATATGTTACAACACCATCATTAAATCCAAATATTGGCGAAATAAATTCACTTCTTTTAAATTTTTTAACTTCTTCTTTGGAATCATTAACTTCAACATTATTTGTTATATCTTCTTTAATTTCAGCAACATTTTTTTCTTCTAAAATCATATTCTTTTCTTTTTCGCCATTTTTTAATTTCATCAATTCTTGATAACTTATAATTGCATTTTCTTCTTGGGCAGCTTCATAACTTTCGCGATTTTTTTCGTCATTGCCAAGATCCTGTTGCATCTGCTCTAATAAAACAGCAATGTTATTCCCTGTTTTTTCATCTTCAATATTCTCTTCATCAACATTTTGATTATTCAAAGGAATTGCCTCATCAATACTATCAGTTTTCGCTTCATCAATTTCTAATAATTCTAAATTTTTAGTTTCAAAATTAACTGGTTCTTTTGATTCTGTTTTTTGAAAATTATTTTTTGATTTTGCATTAGACACAAAATAATAGACAATTAAACCAATAATTATTACAATTATTCCTATTACAACTACTAATAAATAATCACCAGTTTGTCCATTAATTACTAAAAATTCCATAAAATCACTCCATATATTCATAATTTATCGCCCCCATTATAAATAATGGAACCGTTTCCACACGCAAAATATTGTTTCCTAATGTTACCGGCTCAAAACCTAAAGAAATTAAAGCTTGTTCTTCTTTTTCTTCTAGGCCACCCTCTGGGCCAACTATCAAGTTAATTTTAGCACATTTCTTATTAATTTGTAACAACTTTTTTAGACTATTTTTATTTTCAATTGTACTACATACTAATTTCAATCCGTCTAATTCACCTAAATCATTGATATTTTCAATAGTTCTTATAGTTGGAATATCACATCGCTTAGCTTGTTCGCTAGCTTCCTTACAGATTTTCCCCCAACGTTCAATTTTACGACTTTCCTGACACACCTTAAAGTCGACAATTGATCTTTTTGCTTTAAAAAGAATTATTTCATCAACACCCATTTCCGTTGATTTTTGTAAAATCAAATCCATTTTTTGTTCTTTTAATAAAGGTAAAATTAAAACAATTTTATATTTTTTATTAATCGTTGAAAGTTTTTCAACTATTTGTACTTTGTAATTATCAACTAATTCACATAAATATGCGATGTTTTCATGGACAACTTCTATTTTATCACCATCAAACATACGCATAACCGTTTTTATATGATAAAAATCATCATCTCGAAGCGAAAAAAAATTTTTATCTCTATCCAAAGCAAAATAACGTTGCATAACTTCACATCCTTAACTATTATACCAAACTATCAATATTTTGACTATAAAAAATTAGCAAACTATGTTGCTAATAATAAAGACCAATTTCATGTTTTATGTCGTTGACGGTTTTAAAAATACCAGCCGCCACAAAAACTGTTGAAATTGCTAGTTCGCGCAACATTGTTTTCCAATAAAATTCTGATAAAATTAAATTAATAATCGATTCAAAAGAAACTGCAATTTTACTAGAAATTAAGAAATAAATTGGAACAATTACCAAATCTATTAATATTAATATGAAAACACTTATTATAATTATTATCATAGGTAATTTACGATTAACTCGACCTTTGAATTTACGGTAGCCATAATTAACACCTAAGGCAATTAAAAAAGCTAAAATCGACACAATATATCCACCAAACATATATAAGATAAGCCATGGTAAAGCAGCTACTACTCCACCTAATAAACCGCCAAGACAAGCTTTAAAATAACGCATTCCTTCCATAAATCCTCCTATTATTAATATTTTATCATTTATAACAAAGAAAAAAAAGTAAAATTAATTACTTTTATCTAAATAACAAATCATAATTGTCTGTTAATATTTTTAAATTAGCTTCTGAACCATATATTTTTATTTGTGAGTTTCTATCATAATCAATAATTTTATAGTTTTTAATTTCATTCAAAATATCATCTTTATACTTTAAAAAGTCACTATAATTATCTAAATAATAATAATCTAATTCATATACCTTAAAAACTTTATTTTTAGAATCATCATTTTCTTTAGAATAAATTTTTCTATTGTAACTATGTATTTTATATTCTAAATATCTAGTATTATCAAATTCAATTTTAATGTTCTTCAAAGATTCATCTTCAATTAGTTCCACATTCCTCTTATACAAAAAGGCAATTGTAGTATTTTCATTTATTTCAATTTCTTCCGTTTTTGTTTCTATATTATCCGTTGCTGGTTCAATCTTAAATTTTGAAAATTCCATCATAGATAAACCAATTCCACTTCCAACAAGAACTAAACCAATAATGAATAAAATGAAAATACGTTTAAAACTATGTTTTAAATTGAACAAAATACGAAAACTAGCTTCAATAAAAAGATAAGTAATTATTAAGCCACCTAATATAGCAATTAAAACACCTAAAAATATAAGACCATATTGTAATAAAAAGATGGAAATAACTATTCCAATTACACCTGCTACAAATAAAGCAACAAATGGCATTACAAAGAATAATAAGAATATTTTGACTATCAATAAGACAATTTTACCTAATCCATTTAAAAATGAATAAGTTGTATGCTGAGGATCTCTAATAACTATCTTTTCTTTTGGTTTTTCAAGAATAACATTTCCTTTTTTTTCAGTATTATTATTTTCATCAATAGGTTTCTCAATTGTTTTTTCAGTAACATTTTTATCTTCAACTGTTACAAAATAATCTAGATATCTTATTTTAAATAAATGAATACCAACAATAAAACCTAAAATAATAAATAATAATGTGTAAATAAACTCACAAATTCCAATGATTACATTGTAAGCTTCATATGGTAGCATTCTAAATAATGAATTTAATAATTCTCTACCTAAAACACTAATCAAGCTTCCAATTATAAATATCACAAGTCCAATTAGAAAGACCTCAAAGATACATTTGATTTTTTGTTTAAATGTCATACTACAAAACATATTATATGTCTTTGTAATAAAATCTAAGATTTCTTTCAACCAATTATTAATATTAAATTTATTGCTCTTAATATTATCAGTATTGCCAGTTGCATCATCGTCAACTAATTCATCTAAACTACAATTTAAAATTTTACATAATTGCATAATAGTTCCCATATCAGGATATGAAGAACCAGATTCCCATTTAGAAATTGCTTGACGAGACATTTCTAAACGTTCAGCCAATTGTTCTTGGCTCATATTGTTTGCTTTTCTAAGTTTTGATAACTTATCACAAAACTTCATTTTTCTCACCTCTAACGAAATTATATCTTAAATATTATCGGTTGCACTATCGATTTTTAAGGTCATTTTGTAAAAAATCGGTTGCTTTTTACCAATTATAACATAAAAAAGCAGTATTAACTGCTTTTACTTCTTTTTTTAAACACAATTATTGAAATTATTATTGTTAAAATTCCAAAAATAGTAATCATCAAAATCGGTTTCAATAAATTATTATAATTACCATCAAGTAAGGCTCTTGATAAATCAATCATATATCGAAATGGTAATATGTTTGATAAAGTTGCAATGAAGCCGCCAGTTGCTTGAATGTCAAAATACATTCCACTTGTAAATGCAAACAATTGAACAACGACTGAACTAACACCTGCTACTGCTTTATCGCCACATAAGCTTCCTAAAAGAATTCCTAAAGCGATAAATATAATTGCAATAAATATTAATGCTATGACTGTTATAAACAAATTCTTATCAAGTGGAAGTCCTAAGAAAACCGATGTTGTAAAAAATAGTATAATTTGAATCAACGCAACAGGAATTAAAGATATTAAATAACCAAATATAAATTCACTTGATTTTAGTGGACTTGTGAATAATCTTGATAAAAATGATGTTGTACGATCTTTAGCAATTAAGACACTGGCTGACATTGTCAAAAAGCAAAAACCAAAAATTATAATACTTGGTGCAAAGTTTTTGATGATATACGCTTCGGCTGGAATATCAAATTGTTGAAATAATATCAATAGTATTAAAGGCAACATAATGGAAAATATGACATTTAAAGGTTCTCTTATTATTTCCTTTAAATTTCTTTTTGCAAACGTTAAACTTCTCATTTTCTCACCTTACTTACTATGTTGACAAAAGCATCTTCTAAATTATCAGATCCGCCTATATTGTATATTTCTTCTTTTGTTCCTTGACACAATAATTTTCCGTCTGCCATAATTCCTATATGATCAGATAGTTTTTCGGCTTCTTCCATATAATGAGTTGTTAGAATGATTGTCATCTTTTTCTTAAGTTCAGTAATAATATCCCACAACTCTTTACGCGCCAATACATCTAATCCAAGTGTTGGTTCGTCTAAAAATATTACTTTAGGTTCACCAATTAAAGCCATGGCAATTGATAAACGTCGCATATAACCGCCTGATAATTTTCCTGCTCTTTTTTTTAGGTTTTTTTCTAATGAAAATGATTTTACAATTTCTGCAACTTTTTCTTTAACATTTTTAATTTCATACAATTCAGCAATGAACATTAAATTTTCATCAACTGTTAGATTTGGTGCAATTGCTGTTTCTTGAGGCGATACACCAATAATGTTCTTTACCTTTGAACTCTCTTTAATAATGTCATTTCCAAGAACTAATGCACTACCATTAGTTGGTTCTAATAGGCATGTTAGCATCTTTATGGTTGTTGTTTTTCCAGCTCCATTTACACCTAACAAGCTAAATATTTCTCCTTCATCAACAATCAAATCCAAATTGTCAACAGCTACTAAATCACCATAAACTTTAGTCAATTTTTTTGTTTCTATTGCTTTCATTACTCATCTACATCCTTCATATTCATATTCTTAATAACTTCTGAAAATTCACCTAGATATTGCATTTTGGTCAAAGCGAGTCCCGATTTATCATCACCAAGAAGGATTAGTTTATCTCCGGGTTCAATCTGAAAAACTTCTCTTGCTTCTTTAGGTATCAATATTTGCCCTTTTTCATTCACTTTAACAAGGCCAAATAAATACTTCCCTTTAGGTGGCTTATTATCATTGCTAAATGATTCTGCAATTTCATCTAAAGACACTTTGTATAAATCAGCTAAAGCTTTACTGCTAGCGATATCGGGAATAGATATTCCATTTTCCCATTTGTACAAAGTCTGTCTGGAAATATTTAAATATTCGGATACTTCATCTTGTGTATAGTTACATTTTTCACGCAATATGCGCAAATTACTACTTTTCATACTTTTACCACCATTTACATTATACCTTATTTATAAACTATTTTGAAGCAATTAATATGTACTAATCTGTTAATATTTATTAACAAAAAACAACTTATGTTGTCTTTTTTATAAATAAGCTTTCTGTAAATTTATATTTTTCTTTATTATTCAAATAAAATAAACCAATAATGCTAAAAATAATAGCTCCAATAAAGTTAACAATTAAATCTTTCATTGTATCGTACAATCCAACATCCAAATATCCACCTTCGATTACTATGATATTATCATTCTTATATTTTATAGTTGTTGACTTAATATCATCAATAATAACAGCTTCATTTATTTTCTGTTCATTTAAATCAACCGAAGCAATAGATTTTAAGACCGTATCTTTTTGCATATCACTTTTAAGTGATACATCACATCCATATTCAAAGAATTCCCAAAAGATTCCTATTGTCATAGAAAAACAAAAAGCAACTATCACCCTAAAAATTGGTGTAAGTTTAAAACTATCAATATTATCATTCAATAATTCCACTAAGCTAAAACCTATTGCACAACATATGAAACCATTAATTGTATGTAAAACCGTATCAAAATGAGGAATTGTTAGGTAAAATCTGTTTACTTCTCCTAAGATCATAGAGGCAAATATAAATAATATTGCAATTATTTCTAAAGCATTTGGAATATCTATTTTAAAATTTTTTTCAATAAAATATGGTAATGTAAATAAAATTAAGGCGACACAACAATAGAACACATTGTTCCAATTGTGATTTAAAGCTTGTAAAACAATACATAATAAAACTAAAAATCTTATGATTACATAAACAGTAAAAACACTTTTTTTAGTTTCTTTATAAAGTTTTAGAATACTTCTTCTTTTTTTCATTGTTCACCTACTTCTTTTCATAAATAGTTTATTTTAATATTGTAATTATTATTCACGTTTATTATATTAATTGCTTCATTGATTTGAATTTTAATCTCATCTAAAGGAGCAATATTATCATATATATTCAAATTTAATGTCTCAACATCATATTTTTCTTCCATTGCTTTAATAACTATCCTTAATAACATTGTCGTTAAATTCTCTTTAGACCAAGTATAATAATTTGTTATTTTTCTACCTTCTTCATTTAGATGTTTTAAGGAGAATAATTTGTAATTATTGTCAAAGGCAATATCAATTAAAAAATTATTGCTAATTGTCATCTTAAATAAAGGCTTTGAATTATTTACTACAACTGGAGTCATCATATTTAAATTTTGCTCATTATCACTTGCTTTAAAATAAATGATTAAAGCACCAATTAAAACCCCAATTAGAATTATAACTAAAAGAAATTTTTTCAAATTATCGCTTCCTTTATTTTATTATATCATGATTATCAATATAAAAAAAGGTTTCGAATGAAACCTTAATAACTACTTTTTTTAAATAAATTATAATAAATAGATGCAAGAAAGTAATATATGTTATTATATCTCATAAATGCAATAAATTCACATCTACTTATCTTTTCACTAACAAATATATTTTTCAAATAATCTTTTACTATTATTCGTGCTTTTTTCTTGTCTTCTTCTTTAATTCTGCTGATTATGTAATTATCAAAAGTTCTAATTGAAAATTTTATAATAAATTTATCTTTAGCATTCTCTTTAAAATAATAACTAAAATTTTTTACAAGATCACTAAAACTTGCTATTGATAATGTTTGCATGATTGAAGGATTTTCACCACTTCTATATCGCCTATAATAATAGTATTTTGGGATAGTCATAATACTTGATGCGTTCTTGTAACAAGTAAGCGTAAAATAATTATCCTCATGTTTCGTGTTAGGCATAAATTTAATATCTTTTATTAATTCACGTCGATATAGCTTACCACAAACTGAGATTGTTTTAATAAATCTCTTATATTTTTCAAAGGAAAATATTCTTTCTTTTGATATTAATTTATCAGAATAATAACCATATTCATTATTTTCATCAAAACCATTTAAACGGCCAACCACAATATCAAGTTTATTAATAGATGCTTTCTCATGCATTTCTTTTAATGTTTCTTCAACTAAATAATCATCAGAATCTAAAAACATGACATATTCTCCTGTTGATAGATTTATACCTTCATTCCTTGAATTTGACAAGCCTTTATTTTCACGATCAACAAGTATCCAATTAGGATGTTCCTTTTTAAAATGTTTGGCAATTTCTAAAGAATTATCAGTTGAACCATCATTTATAATAATAACTTCCATATTTTCTAAACCGATTGTTTGTTTTTCAATAGATTCAAGACAACATTTAAGATATTCTTCACAATTATAAACTGGTATTATTACGCTAACTTTTTTCATTTTATCACCTTTCTATTTATTATTAAAAAGAAATTGGTAAAAATGATGTATATAAAATATAAATATTGTTTAAAACTACCAGCATTTTTATACTTCTCCCAAATATTTCGTTTATATATGTATATAACTTGACGTTTCTGTTTGAATGTCAAAATATCGAAATGCTGTTTTTTTAGCCTTAATAAATTTTTCTCGGCAACAACTTTATTTTTACTAGTCGTAATTCTTTCACCTGAATGAATGCAAATTCTAGTTAACACATCGTGTATACAACCGATTTTGTAGTCATTAATTATTGTTTTATACATCAAGTAATATTCTTGACCAGCAGACACATTATCAAAACCACCAAGACTCTTTATAACTTCCGTTTTATACATGAATGTTTGAGGACTTACAATCATTTCAACTAAATGATATACAAGAATATTATCATATTTTTCAAAATTAGCATGAGTTTGGGTTTTAACAATTTTGCTAATGTTTTCATCATATGTTTCACTTCCCGAAAAAGAAGCATCTAAATTGTTTTTTTTCATAAAATTCAATTGTTTTTCAATCTTATTTTCAAAAAAATAATCATCATCGTCTAGAAAAGCTAGATACTCACCATTTGCAGCTTCAATGCCTGTATTTCTTGATAAACATCCACCACCATTACTATCTCTTTTGATATATCGAACTTTTTTATTAGATTTGTATTCTTGCATAAAATCTTCAGTTTTTTTACGTCCTGATGTATCCGGATTGTTGTCATCAACTATCAATATTTCAATATTTGAATATGTCTGATTTAAACATGAATCGATGGCTCTTTTTAACATTCCTGGTCTTTTATAAGTAGGAATAACAATGGAAACCAATTCATTCATAAAATCACTACTTTCTATTTTGATATTCTTTGATTTCATTATCTAAAATAATACCATCTTTTATAATTAAAGCTTTATTAAACAATGATTCTAATGCTTCTTCTTCTAATATTAACTGATCAATATACTTTACAATTTGTTCAGAAATAGAAGCTGATGCATCTTTATATAGTAATGAAGAAGTATGATCAACAACATAATGCATAACGCCATCTATAATATAAGTTGGATTATCAATTGTTGTTGGCACACTTGATTCGATAGCACCACTTCTATCACAACTAACATCAATTATAATTGCTTGTTTTTTCATTTTAATTAAATTTTCATTATATATTACATGATCTTTACGTTTCACATCCCATAAAACAGCATTAACAATAATGTCATAATCATAGAAATCTTGCTTAAATTGTTCTTCATCAGCTCTTTTATATATTTTTACATTAGCACCCAATCTTTTTAAAGCTTCTACTGCTCCTATTGATGTGTTACCGTTGCCAAGAACAGCTGCATTTAGATTATTATAATTCTTTCCATAACACAACATAGAGTGATATACTGCAACTAATCCTGCAAGTTGATTATTTTTATAAAATGAGTGGATACCATCTTCATACATCTTTTCAAAAGCAATTGCTGTACTTTTAGAATTAATAATAGAATCTGCTATTTCTTTATTTTGAGTCGCATGAATCCAACCAAATAAAATTTTGCTTTTAAATTGATCTAAAGAATTTGAATCTCCTATTTTAGGGTCGATTAAAACATCACATTTTTCAATTATTTCTTCAAATGTTGCAATGTTGCATCCTAATTTAACTATCTCTTCATCCTTGATTCCAAAATCAAGAAAATAATTTTTTTCAAAATAAAGGTTACTTTTGTTTACTATTTTCAAAACATCTTCGTAAACAATACCTTTTCTTTTTTCATTCTCTTTTCTGCTAGATATGAATCCTATTTTGCGCACTTTATTCCCCCTATATCTATTATATTACCTAATATAATTTGCCCATCATCAGTATAGCCTGTATCAAGTCCCGCCGATGGTGTAAAAGTTAATTCCCCAAAATAAATTTTATCTTCAACATTATATAAATCTACTCTGACAAATGGAAATTCTTTTGACAATTTATCAGCATAATCAAACATTTTATCCATTTTTTTAGGTTTTTCGATTGTAAAGTTTTCTGGAGCATTTTTACCACGTTCATTAATTCGGGCCAAATTCCAATCACGATCAAAAAAATAAAATTTTGGTTTCCCTTTATCACGTTCATAACAAATCATCACATATAAAGCTTTCCCATTGAAACAGTAGAATTTATAATCTTCAGGCAAAATACCTTGCTTTGGTTCAATAAATTTTTCACAAATAATTTTCTTTTTAATATCTTTATATTGCAATTCAGAATTATATAAATGAAATTTACTTTTTCCCCACTTTTTTAATATTTTTTTTGTCACATTGACGTTTAATTTTTGCTTGTTCTGACAAATAATGTTATATCCACAACCAAAATTCCATTTTAAAACAAATTTATTTGGTAATTCATCAAAATTAATTTCATCTACATTATTATAAATACCAATTACTTCCGTTAAGATTTCTTCGCAACCATTTTCTTTAATAAAATTACGAACTTCTACTTTATCTGCACACCTTGTTACTAAATTATTTGGATAGAGATAATTAAGCTTTAGCCATTGAATCTTTTCGTTAAATGTTGCAGGAGTGTCAAGATTTATATCTTTTCCTATTCTTCTTTTATAAAAAGCTTTAGTATTTAATTTTGGCGAAATTAAAGTCAAAAAACTCAGATAATCTTTTTTTATTTTATCATTAAATAAAATTGGATATATTTTAACAAAATATTTAATTTTTAAAAGCATTTGGAACTTTAGATAAGAAAGTGTATTTATAATATCATTTTTTTTCATTAAATTAAGATAGTCAAAAAGTAATAGTTTTGCTTCATAAATATCTTTTTTAGAAATATCTTTAGCAATATATTTAAATAATTGATTAGTATGAATTTTAATTGAATTTGAACTCTTGTCCTTCAAATCAGAAGCAATGATGTCTATAAGTATTTCTTTATATGATGCTAAAGTTTTCTTTTCATCAATATTAAGATTTTTTAAGCTTTCATTATTCACTATATTCCTTCTTCCTTCTTTTCATCAAAAGAGATTTTACTCTATTTAAAAAATGTAATTTGTTAAAAATTTTAAATATTCCTAATAAAACAACAAAATTGATTACAAATATTAAAATTGATAAGAAAAGCCAAGTAAAAATACTAGAATATGTAATACAATCTATTAAAAAATATTCACCTACAAATAATGCAATTATAATTAAATAATATAAGATTAAATCTTTATAAAACTTTCTTGGTGACTCTTTAAGAAATTTTTCACAAATAATTTTTGATTTGAAAATATTGTCAGCAATAAAGTAGGAAATAAAAGTTGCAATTAAAATTCCAAATATACCAAAATATTTATGTAATATTAAAGATAAAATAAGATTTATGGCAGCTTCCATAATAGCACTTTTTTTAGTCTCTTTAAAACATCCACCAGCATCAATAAAAGCACTGAAGGTTTGTACCTCTATAGTAATAAAAAGAATCATTGAGAAACCTAAGGCATAAAGAATTGAAGTATAAACTTTGCCAGCATACCATATATCAATAAAAGGATTAATAACCATAAACAATGATAGAGAAATTAGCATTGCTAAAAAATTCATCAATTCATTCATTTCATAGAAAACATTTCTAGCTTTGTCTTTATCCTCGACCAATAAATTACCGAGTGAAGGAACTATGGAAACATAAATACGTGAAGTTAGTTTTTTTAAAAAATTCGCGATAAAATTGTATGTTGAATATATAACTACTGAAGCTAAGCCTAAAAACTTTGTGACAATTATTAAATCAATGTTGTTGTTTACTAAATAAGCAATTTTGTGAACGAAAAGATTTTTTATGTCGCCTAGCATTGTATAATCTTTTTTTGTTGTTTTTTGTAAATCTGGATTATATTTTTTACAAGTCAATATAACTACTAATGCAGAAATGCTATTTGTAATAATACCAACTGCTAGCAAAGCAAACAAATCTTTAAATAAAACAATAGCTAAAATTTCTAAGATGCTTTTGATAATATTTGTGAAACCAAAAATAATGTTTGTTATATGTTTTTTTTGTTCAACATCAAGTAATAATTTATAAGATATAATTAAATAATAGATAATATTAATAGTAATATACATCAAAAAAGTAATGGAGATATAGCCCATAGAAAAAGGATTATCTTTTATCAAAATCGGAATAAAAAACGAAATAATTATTCCACAAACAAACATTATAACTGCAATTATGGAAAATATTTTCTTACCAGTGTAAAATAAAATATTAATTTTCTCCTGATTTTTTTTAGCAACTGGTTCAAACAAGCGGTACAAAAGAGCGCTTGTCATACCAAATTCAAATATCGTAACATAACCTAATACTTGAGAAAAAAGTTGATATAATCCTACATAATCAGTAGCAAGTTCATTTATCAATACTTTTGATTTATAAAGTCCTATTAATGATACTAATATTAAAGGTATAACTTCCGTAATAAAATTTAATATTGATTTTTTGGTTTTCATACATACCTCATCTAGATTTTCTACTAAGAATTTCACATAAATATTGTGTTTAAATTGTAATGTTTTCTTAAACAATTATAACAAATTCTATTACAAAAGTCATTATAAACATTACTGATAAAATAACATTTAAAGCTTTAAATAAAAAAAATCAAGTGAACTTGATTTTTAATTTCATTTTGGTGTCCTCGATAGGACTCGGACCTACCACCTAGAGTTTAGGAAACTCTTGCTCTATCCTGATGAGCTACGAGGACTTATAAAGATATTTTAACATATTTTTTCTTTGTTTTACAACTTTAAATGATTTTATGCTATAATTTTATTAATAAGGAGATGTTACAATGGGAATGATGCAATTTGCTGCAAGTGGTAATTATAAAAGATTTTACAACAATTTAAAAGAAATCAGCAAAAAAAACAAAAAAAATCCAACTTTAATGTTTATTGATGCTGCTTTTGCAACAATCATAACAGGATCTGGTTTAAGTGATTATTTAAACTATAAATTTTATAATAAATCTTGGAAGCAAAGGAAAGAATATGCAACCATTGGTTATCAAGCGAAATTTTATAAAAAAGGAGCGCATGATGTCAATAGGATTTATAGCAACAAGCTTGAATTTCTTAAAACATTTAACGAATATATAAAAAGAGATTATTACGATCCTAGAAATGGAATCGATGAATTAAAAAAATTCATTAAGAAACATGAGGTTTTTGTTATAAAACCTGTCAATGGTCTCGGTGGAACCGATGTTAAAAAAGCTAAAATCACTGATTTTGAGAATATTGATGCCTTATATAAAAAACTTATTGACAACGATATGTTTTTAGAAGAATTAATCATTCAAGATAAAGATTGGGGAAAAATAAGCCCTAATAGTATTAATACTTTAAGAGTTATGACCAGCAATGTTAATGGTGACGTAAAGATATTCTACATTGTTGCCCGCATTGGTAATGGTATTAATTTAGCTGATAATTTTCATCAAGGTGGCGTTGGGGTTTCTGTTGATTGTGATAAAGGAATTCTTGTTGGTAATGCAATTAATAAAGATTTAGAAGAATTTACTGTACATCCAATAAGTAATGTCAAGTTTGATGGCTTTAAAGTTCCATATTTTGAGGAAATTCAGAAAATCTGTAAAGATGCTGCTTCAAAATTTTCAGACGTCCACATTGTCGGCTGGGATGTTGCAATTTCTAGTAAGGGCCCAATTATAGTTGAAGGAAATAGCGGACCCGGCTTTGACCTAGTTCAAGTTGTTTTGGAAAAAGGGACGAAATATATGCTTGAAGATGTAAAAAAAGAATTGAAAAAACAAAATATGTGGTAAGGAAAAAGACCTTCAAGTTATTCTTGAGGGTCTTTTAATATAAGTTTTTTTATTTTTTGGTGTTCAAGTAATTGCGTAATGCTATCTAAAATAATTGTTATTTTCTTTTCAAAGTCAGGCGTAGCAGAGATAAAGCAAAAATTCTTATGCTTCTTCCAAACATTATATATTGCCTCATCAACAGCAAGTGCACATTGCTGATTTTCATATCGTGTTGGATTATTTCCTTCACCAACATTCTCAGGTTTCTCTATTCGTGAAAATGTTTCTAAATGTAAAATCATGTCATAGTGCTCCATTATTTCTTCTTCTGTTTTTCCTAGGTCCAACAGAAGTCTATCAAAAGCATCATGTGATACATGCAAATCCGTATAACCTTTGTTGTCCATTAAACCACGATCGTAAATTATAACTGAATCTTCTGCGCATTTTGAGGCTGCGTATTCATAGACTCTTTCTTTAGCAAATTGGAGATTTAAAATTACTCTTTGAAAATCATAATCAGCAAGTGGTCCTTTCTTCTGAGCCCCTGCCGGAGCAATTCCTCCAGTCATAACTTCTGTTGCCGTTTCAGCAACAACGAAAACTTTATAACCTTTTTGTTCTATTAAATTTTGAACTTCCTTCAAAACTGTTGTTTTACCACCTTTTGGTCCACCAGTTAAAACAATTCTTGCAATTACATTACCCATAAATCCTCCTACTTAATCCTTCTAATTAATTTTTTTTCTAAATCAAGTTCATGCAATGATGCATGTTCAACATTAAACTGACTTTTATTCATGTCAATTGGTCTATTATTTAAAATGAAATAAATTATATTGATATAACCACGATGAGTTACATATAGTGAATTATTTTTTAAGTATTTGATTGATTTTTTAACTCTTTCATATAGATCAATCATTGATTCACCATCAGGATACTTTTGGCAAATTGTTAAATTAAAGTATTCTTTCCAATCACGCTTTGCGACCTCAACCTCCATTCCTGTTAGTTTTCCTTTATCAAGTTCACGTAAATAAGATACTTGATTAACATCAATATTGATTTTATTAGCAATAATCTGGGCTGTCTGGATTGCCCTTTTAATATCACTTGTATATATTGCTTCAATTTCTAATTTTTGAATCACTTCAGAAATTTCTTTTATTTGTTTTATTCCTTTTTTAGTTAATTCTACATTACTCCACCCCCCAATATAATTTTCGTCATCCTCACCATGTCTTAATAAATAGATCATTTCATTTTATCCCTCCTTCTTAATATTTGCAGATTACAAGTGTCATATAAACGCTTGATGTATTAAAAAAAATGCATTACTAAAATACATTTTTTTCTTCTATCTTCTCATAAAACTTGTATAATTTGGCAGGTTTTTTACCCTCAAAAACAATTGTATGATTTGTATCATATATAAGTCCTAATCGCAACATCTTACTTCGGAAATTGCGACGATCTAGTGTTTTATTTAAAATTACCTCATATGCTTTTTGAAGTTCTGGCAAAGTTACACCATCTGGATATAATGATGATAAAATATTTGATTTAACTATCTTCTTTTTTAAAACTTCAACTCCACTTTTTAAAATTTCATTATGATCAAAAGCTAAATCAGGAACTTTATCAATTTTAAACCAATCAGCATTATTAGTTTTAATAGTTTCTTTTAATATCTGAGCTTTATTTTGATCAATTAAGCCAATGAAGCTAACGCCTATCATTCGAAATGTGGGATTACGATCTAGTGATGAGAAAATATCAAACATTTCTAATTCAACATTCTGAAGCCCAGTTTTTTCCAATAGTTCTCTCTTTGCCCCAGTCGTTATTAATTCATTATTATACAAGGCTCCGCTTGGCAAAGCCCATCTATCTTTAAAAGGATCATTTTTTCGGCAAATCAATAAAACTTTAAATATACCTTTATCAATTGTAAAAATAGTTGAAATAACGTGAATGCCCTGATTTTGATACAGAGGATTTTTTATTTCCATTATTTTCACCTCAACTTAATTATATGTGTTTTTTTAACACTTGTCAATATAAAAATAAAATAAACTTTTGTTTATTTTATTTGATTGATAAGAAACAATAAAAATAGATTAAATACATATGACATTTTATAATCAAATTTCTGAATCAACTCTTTTGTTCCAACAACCTTATCCGTTAAATTAACAACCCAACTTTCTGCATATTTTGGAAACTTTGTATAAAAAGGAAACATATGTGATACGATAATATCATCTTCCTTAATATTAGTTACAAAAATATAATGGGCATTGTTTCGAGCTGTTTTTGGATGAGTAAATGTTGCAACAAAATGATCTTTTTTAGTTCGATCAGAAGGATTTAGAAAGAAATCATGTAATAATCCTCCTCGAGCTGTTGAAACGTAATCAAGTTTCATAAACTTTGATATTTTATATGCATAGTAAGAAACTTTCATTGAATGTTCATATCTAGTAATTCCATGATGTTCAATATCTTTTAATCTATTAAATTCTTCATTATTTACTATATCATCTACAATCTTTAGATATTCTCTATTGACAATAGTAACTGCCATGTTTTCACCTCAGTACTCTTCTATTATATACTATTCTTTTCATTTTGAAAATAGTATTTATATTATTTTCTGGCAATGAAAACATTATAGCACAATTTATAGGAGATGTAAAATTCCGGTTGCATTATAAAATATAAATTTTTTTTATGCTTTAAATTGATATTTTTAGTTGCCTTTTTAGCAAAAAACATTAGAATTTTTAATTTCTATCGTCCTCGATGTTTATCATATTTTTTCTTTTGCTGCAATTCAAACTTTAATTGTGCGATTATATTCTTTTCTTCCCTACTTTGTTTTTTCTTTTCAATTTTATTTTGTTCTTGCATCTTTTTTAAAGCTTGTTGTGATTTCGTTTCAATGCAATTGACAATTTGTTTTTTGACGATTCTTTTCATTCGCTTGGGATTAATATTTTTTCTACTTTCCGGCAATACTAAAATTGGTTTGCTAAACTTTAAAGACCTATATTTGTATAATATAAAATTATATATCTCTATTTCTTTTGGTTCTGCCCCAAAAGTAATTTTGAGACTTCTAAGTTATTACCATTTTGTTTTTCAAAAATTCCAATCCAAAATGTACCGTCAAATAAAACCGTCAACTTTATTTGCTCGCTCTTCATAATCATTTCTCCTTACAAAATAAAAACTAGATAAAAATATCTAGTAATCATCTTTTGGTAGCGAGAGAGGGGGTCGAACCCACGACCTATCGGGTATGAACCGATCGCTCTAGCCAACTGAGCTATCTCGCCATTTGATTAAGCAATAAGATTATAACAAAACATTAATGATTTTACAAGTTTTTTTTACAAAAAAGAATAAAAACATTCTTATTTTTATCCTTTTTATATCAATAATAATTACTTTGATAGTTCATAAATATAGTAATTGCAAATAATCGAGACCATTTTGCCGTTTTCTACTTCTTTTTTCTTTCTAAAGCCACATTTTTCTAATAACTTTATAGAAGCTATATTTTCTATAGCAACATCTGACCAAATAATTTGTAATTCTGTATTATTGAAACACCAATTAACCATCATATTAACTGCTTCAGTTCCATATCCTTTGTTATGGTATAAAGGATTTAATCTTATTGCAACTTTAGCCTTTATATTTTTCTCAATAAGATAAATATAAATATCCCCTATTATTTTCTTATTCTCTTTTAATTCGATTCCTAAATGAAAACTTTTATTTTGTTTTGGTGGTTTATTAAACAACAACTCTGGATTTATATCACTTTTGCCTGGATTCTTACCCCAATATTTATATATTTCTTTATTAGGAGTCCATTCTTTTAAAGATGGTACATCAGTTTCAACTAGAGTTCTTAATATTAATCTTTTACTTTCAATTCGCGGTTTATTAATAATATAATCTTTTAACATTAACTACTCCTTAAAAATTAAATTCATCTTGCCAATTAAAGTCACCAGATTTTTCTAGAGCATCAGGCCAATGCTTACACCAATTAGGCATATCAGGTTTCTCTACTCTATCAATACTAGGCATATAAGGTTTAATATCTAAAACTGGTGTATTATCAAAAGCATCAATATAAGGAATATAGATAATACCATTTTCATAATCAATATCAAGCAAATAAACTGTTTCTATACCAATAGGATTAGGCCTTAAAGGCGATCTTGTCGCGAATACACCCAACTCATCTGGTCCTTTCTTATAAGGCTTTTTTTCAATTAACAAATCCCGATTAGTTATTTTATCAAACCAGTATATTATTTGAATATACTTAAAATCTTTTAGTCCTTTTAAAGCCTTAACATACTCTTTAGCAACTACAATTTTATATCCGTTACTTGTTTCAATTTTACCAATAGTTCGCAATTCTAAATTATTCATTTTTCTTCCTTTCTATATTTAATGACGTCATTAATATAATTGTAGCAAGTATAATTTATACTTCAACCCTTTTTTTGATTTTTTTTATTATTTAAAAAAACAGATAAAATTGATTTAATAATTCATCTGTTTTTAGTTGGGTTAAATAGTTCGAAAACTTTTTGCTTACATATTAGATAAAATAGATAACCAATAATTCCTCCAATAACATTTGTTATTAAATCTGTAATATCAGATGAACGATTTCCATTAATTAATGGTTGCAAAATTTCGATGATCAAACTAAATATAAATGTTAAAGCGATTGTTTTAAAAAATTTATGTTTGTTATTCATGGTAAAAGGAATTAAAATTCCAAAAGGTATCATCATTATAATGTTTAAGACAATTTGACGCATAAAATCGCCTCTACCATGTATTACATCACTAAAAGGTTCTAAATTCATAAATGTGTATTGATGATTAAACATTGTTGGTAATGATGTTAGTATTGGCATTAAAGTGAAATATAAAACAAATGCAATATACACATATATGAGTGTATTTATTACAAATATAAACTTTCCTTTTGACAACCATCTTCTATAAAAAACAAAAATGTATAATATTATTAAAGCTAGAAAATCTATAATTATTTTCATATTATTTGATACTTACTTTATTAATTTTTCAAAACTATTTTTATTTAATAATGTATTTGATATAAATTTTCCATCTTTAAAATTGGCCCAATTATTGAATACACAAGGCATTTCTTTGGCCTTTTTACAACTATCAACTTTAATAATATTTAATGGTATTTGATTTTCATCAGCATATTCCTTTATTTCTTTAATGCTATTTGCTGTATAAGGGCATTCTGGACTATAGTAAATAGTAAATTTCTTATCGTCTATTATCATTTTTTTTGCTGAATCATTAAATGTTGGTTGTTCTTTATCAAAAGATAAAGCCAATAGCTCATAATCACCAATTGTATCAACAACTTTGAAGCCATAATGTTCAAAAAAAGTTTTTTCAGCTAAAAAAGGCTTCTTCTTTTTAGAACTTATTGTGCATAAACCTTTTTTATTTTTACTTTTAGCATCATTAATTGCATATTCAAGAAGTTCTTTTCCATAATGATGTCCTTTAAATGAACCTGCAACCCACAAACAATAAATATAAACAAAATTTTCACCACTTATTGGTGTCCATGCATATTCTAGTGGTGCATATTCAATAAAAATTTTCCCTTGTGCATTTAATTTGCGAAAAACATGCCCTTCTTTTATTCTTTCTTTTATCCATTCTTTTTTAGTATCAACACCAATTTTGTGCTTTGGATCTCCTATTGCGCAACAAAGATGTTCTTTATCAATATTTTCGATTGTTAAATTAATATATTCGTTCATAAAACTCTCCTATTCACATATTTATTATAACACAAAAAAAGCAGAATTTTTTTCTGCTTTTATCCTATTTTTCTTTTCTTACGAGCAATGATATTTGTAATTATAATAAACAAAATTGCAAATAATAAAAGAATTAAACTATTAATAATCATCGGTTTTATATTTTCAATATTGATTACTTCCATTTTTTTTATTAATTCATTGGTTTGAATATACCAATGTGATGGTAATATTTTGGAAATTTCAAAAACACTTGCAGGTAAAAATTCCATTGGTACAAAAGCACCACATAAGAAGCTTGAACCCAAAGATACAACATTAATAATGCCATTTATAATATCTTTATTCGTGACGATATTACCGATTAAAAAGGCAATCGTTAAAGCACAAAAAGCGAATACAAAAGAATTTATTATATATAACAAGCCATGAAGTGAAAACATAATATCTCCTACTAATACGAAACTGATTATTATATATATTAGCCATAATATAAACGAAAACAAGCCATTAGAGATCAGTAACAAACGATTATGCTTATTAATGTTCATACTACTAATTATTGTTCTTTTATTAACTTTACTTTCTTTAAAACTTGCTAATATCAAACATATAACATAAACTGAACCAGCTAAAATACTATAGTTAGCAAAATTATAATATGATGTTGCTTTTGCTAATTTATTTGTATCTAGTTGAGAAGTAATTTTAACTGCTGTTTCTACTTTAAAAGTTTCAGCAATTTTTTTTATTAAATCCTCTTCATTAAATTGTTGCAAATAAAGATTCGCAACTTCTAGATATCTAGTTAATCTCATTTCAGCAAATGATGCTTCATAATCATTAGTTGACTTTACTTCAATCTCTGGCTTTAATCCTAACAAAAAGTTTTTACGGAAATCCTTAGGAATATAAATAACATAACTAATGTCTCGATAGAAAAGAGCATCACTGATAGCATCAGCATTATTTTCAATATTTTTCACTTCGGAAATACTTTCAAGATATGTGATAAGTGAATCAGTAATTCCCAATCTTTCGTCATTATTGACAATCAAAATACTTGGTTTAGTTGCACTAAAAGAAGTTGTATTATCAGTTGATTGAAAACTAAGACTTCCAAAAGCAATCAAGAAAACCGTATACATTATGATTGGAACTTTACACTTATTTAATATTTTTAGAGCTGTTTTAAATACTGTCATACTTTTGCCTCCTTAAACTCATAAAGGCGATAAATAGTAATATTAAAGAAAATACCAAAAGGCTTACAACATTAAATATATAACGATCCATAGTATCATAATAATATAATGAATAGAATCCATCTGTTATCATACTGGCTGGATTTATTTTATTAATAAAAGGTACATTTTTATCAATGATATATTTTAATGAAATCCCCATCATCCCTGAAAAGAAACAAGCTAACATTGTAAATGAAATAATTATACCTGTTTTTGTATTTTCATTAGTTTTAAATACAGTTCCAACAAATACGCCAAGAGATAACCCTGCTAAGCTACCAACTAAAGCAAGAACAATAATTAGCAATAAATTCTCACCATAATTAACATTTAAAACTAAAGTTGTAAACAAAAGAAGAATGGTAACACCAATTGTTTGAACAATATAACTAGCAAGCACACTACTAAAAATTATTTTCCCTTTACTAATTGGTGTTATAGATACCCTTTTTCCATTACTACTCATATTTGCTAAATTTTTATTAATGCAAACGGTTCCTAATATTCCTCCATATAAACAAGTCATCGCGATTAAAGTATAAAACTCAATCATCGTATAACTCAAATTGTTACTTGAAGTATTTTTAACATTTACTTCTTCTTTTTGAATAAGACTAGCAATATTTTTATATATTTCTTCGTAATTAATAACTTTGTTGCCATTTCCAATTTGTTTGCTAATTTCTTTTTTGGCTAATTCATCAGTAATTACAATATTCTGATTAATTTCTTCAACAACGTACTTAAAGATTGTTTGATTAATTCCATTAGCTTTAATTATGATATTGGATTTATTATTTTCAATATGCAAATATCCAATAATCTCGTTATCTTGAAGCAAATTATTTGCATCCTCTAAATCAGTATATTGAATCTTAAATAATTTTTGGTCGTTTAAATCATCGCTTAAAATCTTGAATGTTTCTTTCATAACTTGATTATTATTAAAATCATCATTATCAATAATTGCAATATCAATAATATCTAATTTCTCATTGCTTTCAATATCCTTAAAAGCCATATTAAAAAACACTGCTAAAATAATAGGAAAAGCAAAGGTCCAAAATATTAAAGACTTATTTCGAAAAAGAACTTTAAAGGCATATTTAAAATTATGAATAAACATTTAATCACGTAATTCCTTTCCTGTTAGAAATAGGAATACATCGTTTAATGTTGGTCTTTCTGAATATATTTTACTATAAGAAACATCTTCTTTTTTTAAGTAGTCAATTAAAGTTACAAGATTATTTTGACCTTTCATATAAGTAATAAATAAAACATTGTTATTATATGTTACTTCATCAACATTTTTCATTTCTTTTATTTTCTCAATTATTTCTGACTTTAAATCAGTTACTTCAACTGTCACTTTTTCTTCAATGTTTGCTAATTCCTTTAATTCATCGCAAGTGCCTTCGGCTAATATTTTGCCTTTATCTAAGATAATAACACGATCACAAATAATCTCTACTTCTTCCATATAATGAGTTGTATAAATAATTGTTGAACCATTATCACGCAATTTCTTTATGCCATCTAAAATATTGTTGCGACTTTGAGGATCAACAGCAACTGTAGGTTCATCTAAAAATATTATTTCTGGTTTATGAGCAATACCACAAGCAATATTTAATCTTCGTAATAAACCGCCTGATAATTGTTTAGGATAATACTTCTTAAACTCTTCTAATCCAACTAATTTAATTGCTTCTTCAACGTACATTTTCCTTGTTTCTTGGTTGTTAATATAAAGTCCACAGAAATAGTCAATATTTTCAACAACAGTCAATTCATCAAATAAAGCTACATCTTGAAAAACAACACCTAATTTTCTTTTAATATCATAAGCATCTGGTTTCATTTCTTGACCAAATATTTTAATTTTACCATTGCTAAAATTTAATAATGATAAAATACAATTTATTGTTGTTGATTTACCACTACCATTAGGACCTAAAAGACCTAATATTTCACCTTTCCTAACTTCAAATGTTAAATCATCAACAGCTTTTAAACTATTATATTCTTTAGTCAAATTCATCACTTCAATTATTTTTTCCATATACTATTTCTCCAATCTATCTAATTATACAAAAAAAAAGATAAATATTCTATCTTTTATTTGGTTTTCTTTTAATTAGAAGTAATTTTTCAAAATCATTAAATTGAGAAATATCATTAACATCAAACATAACCCATTTACCATCATGAAATGTTTTAGATTCATCATATTCCCTCAAAGTTTCATCTGTAAGATTTTCTCTTATTTCTTCTAATTTAGTTCTTTCAGTAGCTCCAAAAATAATCATCAAACCTAATACATTCTCTTTGAAGTAAAAAGCGCATAAAGTTTTCCCGCCTCTTCTAAATTTGTATTCGTAATCCCAACGTTTTCCGCCATTATTCCAAGTTTGATCCATCTCATATAATGAATTAATTTTTTCAATCATTTCATAAAAAACGGTTGTTTTTAAAGTTCCAATGAGTCTTTCTAATTCACATTTTTTCATATCTAATTCTTTCAATCTTTTATAATTTTTTCTAAAGATGCAATGTCCAATAAATTTACCGTTATAAATTTGCCATTATAAAATACTGCCCAATTATTGAATACACATGGTAATTCTTTAGCTTGTTTTAAAGTATCAACCTTGATTAAAGACAAGGGAATATTATTAATGCTGCAATAATTTTTTATTCCTTCAATCATTTGGTAACTATAAGGGCATTGCATATCATAATAAATTGTCAAATCTTTACTATCTATTGTCATTGTTTTAGCATTTTTTGTAAATTCAGGTATGGTATCATCAAATGAAAGAGCAAGTAATTCATATCTGTCATTTTCATCGACAACTTTAAAACCAAATTTTTTAGCAAAGTCTTGATTAGATAACCAATGTTTTTGTTTTTTAGCTCCTAACATACAAACACCGGATTTATTATTCTTTTTAGCATCGGCAATACAATAATCCATTAATTTTTTTCCATAACCTTTTCCTTTATATTCTCCATCAACCCAAAGGCAATAAATGTAATAATAATTTTCACCAATTATTGGCACCCAAGCATATTCAAGTGGTGCATATTCAATAAAAACAGTTGCTTTCTTGTTTAGTTTACGATAGATATGTCCTTCTTTCAAGCGCTCTTTGAGCCAATTTCTTTTAGCTTCAACACCAGGATTTGTTTTATGACTTCGAACAAGACAACATAAAGTTTCTTCTTCAATATTTTCATTAGTTAAATTTATAAATTCTTCCATAATTTCTCCTATTATAATGATGCTATGAATGGTTCAACATATTCTTGAATAAAATCAATTCGATCAAAAATAGTTGGTTTAAAATATGAAGTCACAGCAATGACAATGTTTTCCTTTGTATTTATATATATAACATTGCCACTATTACCAATTGCAGCATATATTTTTTTATCATAATCAATAATCCACCATAAATAACCATATGACATATATCTAAATTCTTCACCACTTTTATAATATGGTTTTATCATTTCTTCAATCCAGTCAGAAGAAATAATTTGGTTATTTCCATATTTCCCTTTATCTAAACACAATTGGCCAATTCTAGCCATATCTTCAGCTGAAAAACATAAACCATATCCTGCGGTTCCAACGCCTTGGGGATCACAAAACCAAATGTTTTTTTTCGGTGTTTTAGAAACCATAAATTCTTTATGTTCCACTGCTGTTTCTGCTAAATAATTTTCATGTTTTTGAACATCGATTGGCTCAAATAAGTATTTGTTAGCAAAATCAACTGGTTTCATCCCCGATGTTTTATATATAATTCCTGTTAAGATATGAATTCCTAAAGTTGAATATTTAAATTCATCTGTTAAGCCCTTACACCCACCAAGAAAATCTAAAGCCGTAATCGACCAATCTTCACTTGTACAAACTTTTACCCATGGTTCATATTTGTATTTATATGGAGCTTTCATTGTTAATAAATGTCTGATAGTGACTTGTTGAATCGTTTTTTCTCCTCTTTTTATTTTATATTCAGGGAAAAAATCCAATACACTTTGATCTATGCTTTTTATATAACCTTTGTCAATGGCAATACCTATTAGAATAGAAACAATACTTTTAGTTACTGACATTACATGACAAGTATCATCTGATTTATAATTATTCCACGTGTCACCATAAACTTTTACTCCTTTTTTATAACCGACTATTTGGCATATATTGGGTTGTTTTTTCTCAATGATATTGTGCAGTTCATCAAAACTCATTTTATACCTCTTTTCAATTATATTATACAACAAAAAAAGAACTTTTAATTCTTTTCTTTATTATCTAAATATGTGCCGACAATTAAACCAACGGCCATTCCTAAGGATAAACCAATTGCCAATCCATTTTCAAACATCATACCAATTATCATTCCTAAACACATTCCAATAGGCATATATATAAGTGGCTTTTTCTTTATTATTTTTCTTCATACAAATTTCCTTCCTATCATTTTTATCCTTAAAAATCCTTTGCAATTTGCTCTGAAACTTTTCTAGGGCCCCTTATTGCATTTATTCCTAATTTATTCAATCTTTTAAATGTAATTTCATCTTCTTTATATTTCTTCAAAAGCTTAAGTTTCATGACATAATTCATTTTTAGGTTATCGTCTTGATATTCGTAAGGAATATTTACTTCAAGTACCTGACATTTATAAAGAATAGCTGAATATGGACTACCAACATAAATGTAAACACTGTCTCCAACATGAACATCACTAGATTGCTTCCATTCAACAATATCTGTTTTATTAAAGTGATCCATAATATCATAAAATTTAGGATTTGCAGGTACAATCCAAATTTCTGAAGAATTTATTAAATCGTACGATGAATCAATTAATTCATATAATTCTTCATCTTTAATTGTATCATCTAAAGTAAAAGTTACCCAATTTTTTTTATTCATGTGATAAGCTTTATAATAGCCTTTTCTATCCAATAATTCATTAAATTTTTTTTCAGAAACCTTAACATTCATAATTTCTAAATCACCAGAATCATTAAAATACTTTGATTTATCAACAGTCATAATAATGCCAAACCATTTATTATTGTTTTTATTTCTAAAAACTCCATGATTCTTAGAATTTTCCCACAAAAACTCAGGTTTAACTTTATATTTGTTGATAATATATTTTGTAATTCTATTGGCTTGTTCAAATAAAAAATAATTTTCTTCAAAGCATTTTTCTTTAATGTCTTGTAAAATATTCTTGTATTCTGTCTTTACACTATTAACAAATTCACCAACACTGTTTTCTAATCTAATATTTGTATATTCTTCAGCCGTTTCTGTATCATAGATTTTTCCAGAAACTTCACCATTTTTGTTAACAATAATGTTAACTTCAAAATTGTCATTTAAAAATTTGCAAGAATATTTGTACTCATTATTTTCTTCTAAAAATCCATATTTTTTTAATTTTTCTAAATCAACATGTGTTCTTTTAAAAATCTCATTCTCAATACTCATATATTTCTTATCCTTATCTTTCTAATTTCATTAAATATTTATTTAAATCAACTTTATAATTATTTACTTTTATTCCATCATTAATCAATTTTTCTTGTTGTTTAACAATTCCACCAAAAGCAAAGTTCTTGGATAAATTTCCTTTGCTGTCAACTACTTTATAACAAGGATACTTATTTTCATCGGGATTATTATGTAAAATATTACCAACAACTCTAGACAATTTTTTATTACCTAAATATTCAGCTATTTGTCCATATGTCGTGACTTTTCCTTTAGGAATTTTATTTAAAAATGCATATACTTCTTCTTTCATCTAATTACTTCCTTATTTCATTATACAACAAAAAAGCAATATTTTTAATATTGCCTTATAAAATTATGACCCTGAAATTATCTCAATCTCATCAGTAGTGACAACAATTGGATATGTTTCTTGAACGTTAGTTGGTCTAATCTTAACAAATTGACCAATAATTAAGTTATTTGCTCCCTTTATGCTTGGATTATTACTTAATGTTATGTGAGCTTCATCATTATGCTTTAAGTAAATATTATCACTAGTTCCTGTAATAATGATGTAATTATCTTTGATGTCTTTTATTTTACCGATTATCATTTCATTTTCTTCTGTGATACATGAGTAATCTGCCCATTTAGTTACTATCTGTGGCACCGAATATTCCATACAGTCATATGTGTCATATAGTAATCCTCGATAAACATTACTTGAACAATCAATATCATCCTTGATTGCAAAAATAGGTTTATTTCTTGTATAGATACTGACAATATCAAGAATAATAGCAATTATAATTGTTCCAATTACAATCAAAGTAATTTTTTGCCATTTCTTCATTACTATTTAGACCATCTTTTTAATGTTGGAAAGAATTTTGACATTTCTTCTCTTGCTTCTTCTTCATTAAAATTCGTTCCTTCTTCTTTATTGAATTCTTCCAAAAACTTCAGATTTTTTTCAATTTGTTCTTCCATTGTGCAATCGTCCAAAAAAATTCCTTTTTGAAAACAATAAGTACAATAATCTTCATTTAAACTTCCATCTTTATTAGTTCCAAAATAATTTTCTTCCTTCATATCCATTCCACAACTTTGACATATTTTTTCCATTTAATTTTCCTCCACTCTATATCTTAAAATTGTTTTCAATTTATTTTTCTCGACTTTTCTAGCATCTGATATGTATATTTCACGATGAACCAAAGTTTTAATATTTAAATCGTTATCTTTAATAAATTTCTTCATTATTTCAAAACTTTCTGGTTCATCATCATAAGAACCATGATGCAACATTTGAACAGCTAAACCATCTTCTATTTCCTCAAAATATACTTCATCTAGCAATGTGTTAGGTTTTTTCTTTTTAGAGATTTCTAAAGCTCTTCTAAAAACTTCTTCATCAACAAAATCAGGTTGACGAATCATTACTGTGTAAACCAATTCATCTTTTATTAAAGTATCACTTTTTCGCCCTTCTTCCGTTAAATCCCATAATCCCTCTAAAGGATAAACAGTATATTCAAAATAGTTTGCTGGAGTAAAGCCATTTTTTGGCATCATTCTAACTGCATAACTCATATTATATAAGACCCCAATGCGTTTAGAAAATTCTTCATCATTAGGATTTCCTTTACCTTTAATACAAAAATATTTATATTTAGGTATTTGAACTAATGTAGGTTTACTTTTTGGGAAATATATTTCTTTTTCTTGTTTTTTCCATTCGTATTTCAAGTTAAAACTTCCTTTCCAATATTACTTATAAACTCTAATGCGCATTATTGATTTCAAATTTTCTGCTTTTGTTTTTCTAGAATCATTTAAATATATATCATGGGTATATAAATCATATTTTAAACTGTTTTCTTTTGCAAAATTTTGCATTTTATACATTGTATCATTCATATTGTTATAGTCACCGGCATGAAAACATTGAACTGATTTACCAAAATCAATAGTTTCAAATTTTACTTTATTATAACTAATATTCTTGCCCAATTCATGAGCTAATGCTAATGAGTCTTTAAAATCAACTTCGGTGATAAAATCTGGTTGCATAATCATAGCTAACCAAGTAAATTCAATTTTTTCTTTACTTTTATTTAAATACCAATTAACTTCTAAGGGATTTACTTTATAATCAATATCTTTTTTATTTCTACTTATTTTAAACTTAATGATATAAGATAGAGTAAATAAAGTGTTACAAGCTTCCTGAAAATCACTATCACTAGGATGCCCAATTCCATTATAAGTTAAATAATTCATCTTAGGAACATCAACAAAAAATGGTTCTTTTTTATGACTGCAATATAAAGTTTTTAATGTTTCATCATATTCATATTTTTTCATAATTACCTCATATTAAAATTATACCATAAAAAAATTATTCATTATAATAATGAAATAATTTTTAAAATAGTATTACTATTTTTTTAAATGTTTCTCTTTAATTAACATTCTTACTTTTATAATTATAGAAACCGCCATAACTAAACTTACAGCAATTACAAAGATTCCAGCAAAAGTATCTTTATTTAAAATAAATATTCCCAAAATAAATAAACCAATGATAACAATAGTAAAAAACAAAATAATAAATATAGCTAAAGGGTATCTTAACCACTTTGGAGTTTTATTGTTTGAACTCAGTTCAATACTCCCTTCAATAACAAGATCTAATAATAATTCAATAATAAATTCCATAATTACCTCAATTTCTTAATTTAAAAGTTCTAGGTGCTAACTTATTAGCAATTAACAAAGAGATAAGTGAATAAATTATGCAAAATAAAGTCATCGCCAAACCAAAAATAATAGTTGGTAATTTTAATCCTATCATGAAATAGCAAACTACATATGTCAATGATTGTACAATGCTATAAGTACTACTCTTCATTTCTGTATTTACGTTATATGGTTGTAATAAATAATACATAACTAAATAATGAACTGAAAAGAAAATACTCATCGCGATAATCGAAATAAATAAAATTAGATAATTAAAAATATTATTTGTTCCACCAGTTAATAAAAGTAACAAACATAAACTAAAAGCAATAGCTAATGCTGGCAACAAATTAATTTTAATTAAAGTCTTTAATCTTTCTTTAAATAAGCCAAGAATTACTTTAGGAGTTCTGTAAATTCGATAAGTTAACATGCTGTGATCACAATTCATAAACATAGCTTGAGTTACAATTGTCCCTCTATTCAATAGATACATCACAAAAACGAAATATGGTAAATATGTTAATAAAATATCATTTATTTCTTTACTTGTTTTTGGACTTAAAACAATTCCAATAATTGCTGCAACTAATATTATAAAAATGACAATAGTCTGTTTTTTAGCTGATTCAGTTAGAATTTTTTTATGGCGTTTAAAGAATAAATCATTAAAATATTCAAATCCTTTTTTATCACTTACATATTTTGCATCATAAGTTATTTGTTTAGATATATTATCCTTCAAAACCTTTGTTGATTCTTTTTGATCAAAGTAAATATTATTTGGAGTTAAAAGTTGCTTGTATATTTTTTTATACTGATTATTATTTTTAATCTTAATAAAACTATAGATTCCAAGAACTGAAAAGCCAATAAAAATTATCATAAATATCAAAATATTCAATGTGATTTTCAAATATGGAAGTCCATATGCTAATCCCAACAATAAAGCAACAATGACCCATACTTTTTTAGTTGGAATGTTCTCATTTCTAGCTTTTCCAATCTTATTGAAATCGTACAAAAAGCGACCACTTGCACATAGTTTTATCATTACAACAAAGATTGGCATTATTAGAGTAAGCCAAAGAGGAAGATTGAATTTTAAACCAAAAATGATTGTAAATGGTAAAAATCCAACCATAGTTTTGATAAGCGAATAATAGTAATTTGCTAATGTATACTTCCTAGCATCCATATTCATAATCATCATAGCATAATATTTATCTTTTGTTGGATTAAACATAAATGTATTTAGGAATCCTCCACATAATGTTAGAAATAAAAATAAATGTAAAAATGTTTCTGATTGATTTGTTGTATAAAATGGTAATACTGAAACTATCATTAAATAGATATAAAATATTTTACCTAAAAAAATACTTCCTAATTCAATTAAAGAACTAATGATATTTCCGAATATTTTTAATCCTTTACTTTTATATAAACTATCAGGCAATAATTTTTTAACAAGAGGAATTTGTTTTAATGAATAAATTATAATATTTACGCGGTAAGTATTTTTCAACTTAAAAGATGTTATAAATGAATTGATCATTTTACTCCTCCTTTAAAGATTCAATTATTTTTTCTTTAAAGTGTTTATTATCTAAATCTTTTTTATCAACACTTTCTAAAATTCCTTTATTCAATATAACTATTTCATCACATAAATCAAGAGCCAATTCTAAAATATGAGTTGAAAAAATAATAATATGATCATTTTTAATATTTCTTAACATTTCTTTTATTTCTTCAGCAACTACAACATCAAAAGAAGTTAAAGGCTCATCTAATAGTAAAATTTTAGGACTTGCAATTATATTAATTAACATCTGCATTTTATTTTTCATACCATGTGAATAATCTTTAAGTAGCTTGTCACGATCATAAGTATCGATTTTCATAAAATCAAAATATTCATCAATCGTTCTTTGGTCTTTTATTCTATTTTCATTTATTTCAATAAAAAATTTCAAGAACTCGCGTCCAGTCAAGAATTCTGGTACGTTCGGTGTTGAAAGAACATAGCCGATATCTTCAGCTTCAATTGCTTTTTTTTCATTTTCTTTAAGATAAAACTCACCTGAATTAATATTTAAATCCTCATTAATGCAATTAAATAAAGTTGTTTTCCCAGCTCCATTGCGACCTAGTAAGCCATATATTTTACCTTTTTCAAATTCAAAAGTAACACCCTTTAAAACTTCTTTTTTATCAAAATTCTTCTTTAAATCTTTTATTACTAATTTCATACTTACCTCCATAAAAATCATTAAATTAATTATAACATAAAAAAATCAGAAGTTTAATCTGATTATGTATTTCTCCTTATTTTATAAAAGAAAAGGAAATAAATTAATAGAATTATTATTAAAATATCATATATTCTAGGCCCAGAAAAAATGACTATACTTGATAATAATGTAAATATAATAATCAACATTGAAATAATTTTAGGAAATATTCCTTTATTTTTTGTAAGCCAAGTAAAATATGCAAATATTGGTGAAAACAGCGAAAATATTAGCCATCCAATAATAAAACTTTTACCATATACACTATTTGTTAATTCTGCAACTATGTAATATGTAATAAGCATACCTATGCAAAATGGAAAAATATTTAACATAGCACATTTTTTGTTTTTACTAAAAATTGCAATTAAAGTTCCAAGCAAAATCCAAATTGAAAATTGTGAAAAAATATTTCCAAGGTTTTGAGTATAAATATCTAATAATTTAGAAATTATCCCTAGTAATGCTCCACTTATGAACATTCCTATTGGATTTAGTATTACTCTTTTCATTATTTCACCCATCTTAAAATTTTGATTTACTATAGTCATAAGGAATACTTGTCCCCACTAAAACATCTTCAATTTTATCAATTATCAACCAATCATCCATATTATTTTGATGATCGAATTCTAACGTGTCAATAACTTCAACATTACTAAATTCAATTAAACATAAACACTTTTTATGCCATCTTTTCTTTTGCTCTTCGGTTAATTTTAATTTTGAATCATTATCATTAATAATTGTAATTATTTCTTCATCAGACAATTTAACATAATTTTTGACATCAACAACAACTGCTCTAGCAGTTATTTTTTTAGTCCCTTTTTTCATAAAATAAAGAATTTCATCTTTGAAAACTCGACTATGAGGTATTTTTCGACCAACTGCCCCTCTTATAATCATTGTCTTTGAACCATCAATTATTTTTGTTAATTCTTTTGATTTGTTATCACAATAAACTAAATGTACCATATATCTCCTATTATCTGTTCTTTATTTTCTCTATTGTTTCTTCGCGAATTGCTTCACGAAATTGTTTCAAATAAGGAGAAAATTCAACTTTATCATTTCCATAAATAAGATTCAAGTCATACTCATTTTCTGTCCATGTACTCAAATCAGATTCATTATGTTGAATAACAGCTTCCATATTATCTAAGGCTTTATATATTCTTGCTTCAGTTGTTTTCAGTTCATCCATTTCTTCATATAAAGTAAGCATTTCTTCATTGTATGGACACGGTAATGTTTTAACCCAACTATATAATAAATTCTCTTCTTTTTCTTCATCTGTTTCCGTTTTTAAAAAAGCTGGGATGTCACCAGTAAATATTTCACCCAAATCATGAATAAGACACATTTTGATTACTTTATCCATATTTACTTCTTTAAATTCATCTTTCATAAAATAAGCCATTAATGTTATACGCCAGCTATGTTCGGCAACACTTTCATGTCTCCCATTTGATGTATAGCAGTGCCTAGTTGTATCTTTTAATTTTTCGGTTGTGTGTAGAACCTCCAATAATTTTTTTGCTTCCATATTATTTTCCTCCTAAAATAATTTCGTAATCAATATATTCACCTGAAAAAGGTGTTTCTTTATTTGATCTTCTCACTTTCTCAACAAATCCACAACTTTTGTAATTATGCTGAGCAGGAATTAGTTTCTCGTTACTCGTAACAATTATTTTTTTAATATTTTCATATTTTTTTATTCTTTTTATTGCTTCTTCTAATTGCAATTTTCCATAACCATTTCCTTTATATTTGCCTATAATACAATTATGACCAATTTCAACGTATTCCGGTAATTTTCTAGGATCCCAAGATATGTGACCAATTGGATTCCCATCAAGCACAGTTATAAATCCGCAATTATTTGTAGATCTTAAATTATCATAAATAAAACTATCATATTTCAACCATTCATCAGCAAATTTCTCTTGCCATTTTAAATCAAATGAATAGGCATCAACTAATTGTTGATAAAGAATCCCTTTTTTAAATTCACTAAATCTGATAAAACTTATATCCACTTTTCCACCATTTCTATTTCTTTACAAGTCTATTATCCACAATAAATTTTTTCTTTTGTGGATGCCCTTCAGCTCGATATATTTGCAAAGTTTGAAGATCAAAAATTGAACTCCATACTGTCGTAAAATTTAATGATTCTTCATATTGACACATAAAACCATATGTACCTTTTAATATATTCTCAATATATTTTATTATATCTTCATTTTTATAATTTTCAAATGCTTTAATAACATTTTTGTATCTCTCATCTGATTTATATGTATCTTCCTCAAGACATTCATATTTTTTCATACTATCAGATGTAAAACTATTAACAGTACATATAAATTCTAAATCATTAATTTTTATGGCCTCTCTTATTCTTTTTTCATAAGGTGAACATTCAACTATTTTCATGTTACCTTCTTTATCGGCTAGTAATATATTCATATTGGAAGCAACAGGCAAGTCTAAAAGGAGAGTTAGTGCTTCATCAACATTGTTTGCTTTCTCCAATAAATATCGCACGACAAATACCGAATTAAAACCGGGAACTATATCCTTTAAATTGGTTAATACAAAAGTCATGGCAACAACTAAACCCTGATTATTTATTCCTTCTTCACCATTAACAAATGAAGAAGTTGTAATATTAAACTTGAATGAATCCGTTAAAGTATATATTTCGCTTTTACTGCCTTTTTCTAAAAAAGGTGGTAAATCATTATTCCTACCATAGTATAATTTATTATCTTTTTTGACGACAAAAGCAGTACATCCTTTAATTTCAAATGGACGATTGTCTTTTAAATTATACATACAACAACCCATAGCTAATAACCAAGACATAAAGTTTATATAATCCACTTTTATTGTATCCGTTATTCCTTTTACTTCAGAAATTATTTCTGGAAAATATTTTTGAAGTATTTTTTCACTTTCAATTCCATGTTTTAATTGAAACTCATCCATTTTTAAAGGAAACTTTATTTGACATTTATTAAAAATATTCCCTCTTTTAATTCCTATTTCATAATGAGTTCCTTTAAGTCGTAAATGATACATGATTACACCTCATATTAATGCTAACAGAATAAAATTTTTAAGTCAAACAAATTTTTGACATAAGAAAAAGCAGATTACATTAATAACTCTGCTTTCTTTTAAGATTATAATCCTTCTATTCCTTCATAACTTGTTGGCACTAAATTATCAGTCCAACTAGTGTAATTCAAATTCATTTTCACGACTTCATAACCTGCACCACTCTCTTTATTGATGTATTTTAGAGCAGTTCCATTGGCTGGATTAATCCAGAATTTCATTTGAACAGCATTTAATCCTTTAGAATCAAAAACCCAACAATCGATACCAGCAACTTTCTCATTACCAATATAATATTCTGAAAGTTTTGAATTTTCATAACCGAATGCTTTAAAATATTTCATAAAATATTCTTCCATCGCGCCAAATGGTTCGATTGATTCTTCGCTTTCCTCATACTCTGAGTAATCAGAATAACCATCGATATACCATTTTCCTTCATAAAGGGTGTATATTTTCTTAGTATCTTCATTTGCGTGATACATATTATTGGTGCTTTCGCCTTTTTCGTACAGCGTAAACTGTTTGCCGATGCGAGCAGTAATAGTTATCTCATCACGTTTGATATCTTTTGTTTCAACATAGTAATTATCTTTAGGTGGATTATATTGGTAATTGCCATCAAACTTTTTAGCAACACCTCTATCATTATTACTTCCGCCGCCAGATCCTTCATTATCTCCACATCCAACTAAACAAAAGCACATAACTAAGACAAACAAACTAATTATTAATTTCTTTTTCATTTTTCACCTCCTACTCCTTATTTATTTTATTATCCTATGAACAAATAAAAAAGAGAACTACCCATTA
>CAZLKF010000008.1:0-51221 GCA_964560085.1 uncultured Muribaculaceae bacterium | reverse complement strand
TCTCTTTTTAATAGACTGTCTTTTTTATAATATCTCCCAAATGGGGTTCACATCATATTTTGGCTTTTTCTATGTAAATTTCTTCAATATTTTCAATTTTTATGTTTAACTGGTTAAGCTTATCAATTATCATTTCACAGTTTTCTTTAGAAATGATAATTGTGTAATTTATATTGTCAGCAAATATTTTATTTTTAATTGTAATATTTTTGGTTAAACTGTCAATTATGCTTTTTTGTTTATGATCAAACGAAATGTCAAACGATAAGCATTCAATAAAATTGACAATATCAGTTTTTTTTAATGCTTCAGTAATTGAATTTGTATAAGCCCTAACTAAGCCCCCAGCTCCTAATTTTGTTCCACCAAAGTATCTAACAGTTACAGCTAAGATATGATTTAGTTTGTTGCTTTCTAAGACATTTAAAATTGGCATGCCAGCAGTTTTGCTTGGTTCACCATCATCACTAAAACGTTTAGTATTATCAAAAATGTAAGCATAACAATAATGAGTTGCTTCTTTTTTTTTACGTTTTATTTCAGTTAAAATATTTTCGACTTCTGCAATATTATTTAATTTTAGCAAATAAGTAATAAATTTTGAGTTCTTTATAACGATCTCATTTACGACATTATTATTGATAGATATCATGTAATCACCATTTAAATTATATCACATTTTATTAAATTAACTTGTTAATTAATATTAGAGATGTTATAATTAATTTGAGGATTGGTGATTTATGGAAGAAACTAAAGTTTATAATCAAGAGGAGTTTTCTGATGTTATAGTCGAAGAAGTTTTACATGAAGTTGTTGAAGTTTTAAAACATCGTGGATATGATCCAATTAATCAAATTGTTGGTTATTTGATGAGCGGTGATCCTGGTTATATTTCTAATTATAAGGAAGCACGCAGCAAGATTACGGCGATAGAAAGAACTAAAATTCTTGAGTTTTTAGTTAAGAATTTTGTAAAATAATGCGTTACTTAGGACTTGATTTAGGGACAAAAACTCTCGGACTTTCAATTAGTGATAGAACAGGATTAATAGCAAGTGCATATGGTACTTTAAGATTCAATGATAGTGATTATGATAGTATTATGCCAGAATTAAAAAGAATAGTCGAAGCTGAAAAAATCGAAAAAATTGTTTTAGGTTTACCTAGACATATGAACTATGATTTTGGTGAGAAAGCTGAAATTGCAACTGATTTTGGCAAAAAAATAAGTCAATATTTAAATTTAGAAGTAATTATGCAAGATGAAAGACGAACAACAATCGAAGCCACCAATTATATGCTTGAAGCAAATGTTTCAAGGAAAAAAAGAAAAGTAAAAATAGATTCATTAGCTGCAAATATAATATTGCAGTCATATTTAGATAGAAAGAGGAACGAAAAAAATGAATGAAAGAATGACATTTAAAGCAATTAATGATGAAGGAAAAGAAGTACAATATGAGGTTTTATTTACATTTGAATCGGATGAAACAAAGAAAAATTATATAGTATATACAGATGATACAACTGATGATTCAGGCAATGTAAAAGTCTATGCCTCAACTTATATAGCTGATGGTGAAAAATACAATTTAAGTCCTATTGAAACCGATAAAGAATGGAAAGTAATTGAAACAATATTGAATGAATTACAAGCAAATCTAAAACCTAAGAATGAAACGGATGAGCAATAGCTCATTTTTGTTGTGTGTTTATGAAAAAAGTAATATTATTTTTAATTATATTAGTTCTGATGATTGCTAATGTATGGATTATATATATGTATCAATTAAAAGCTGTAGGTGATGACAGTAAAACAATAGAGTTTATTGTTGAAAAAGGAGAAACCCTTAGTTCAATTGCTACTGAGTTAAAAGCAAAAAATCTTATAAAATCAGAACTATTTTATAAGTTATATCTTAAAACTCATGATGTGGAGCCATTGCAAACTGGTAAGTATGCTTTAAATCAAACGATGAGTGTTCAAGAAATATTAGAAGTGCTTGGTAAAGGATCAGATTACAATCCAGAAGTTGTAACAGATGTCTTAATAAAAGAAGGCGAGCGATTAGAAAAAGTCGCTGAAACAGTGGCTTCTAAAACTAATCATACAGCAGAGTCATTAATTAAAGAATGGAACAAACCAGAGTTTATTGATGAAGTTATTAATAAGTATTGGTTTGTGACAGATGAGGTTAAAAACAAGGATGTTATCTATGCTTTAGAAGGATATTTTTTCCCCGCTACCTATGAATTTTTGAACAAAGATGTTAGTGCAAGTTATATTGCATATAAATTTTTAGATAAAACAAATGAAGTTCTTACAGAATTAAAAGCTGAATTTGAAAATAGCGAATATACAGTTCATCAAATATTGACTTTGGCTAGTATAGTTGAGCATGAAGCTATTTTAGATGAAGATCGTCCAATTGTTGCTGGCGTATTTTATAATCGCTTAGATGATGGATGGAAATTGCAAAGTTGTGCAACAGTAGGCTATGCAATTGGTGAATGGAAATTAACATATACTTATGCCGATCTTGAAACCGATTCAAAATATAATACTTATTATTATGCAGGATTACCAGTTGGCCCAGGATGTATGCCTGGTCGTAAGAGTATTGAGGCGACACTAAAACCGACTGACACTGAATATTATTATTTTATGGCTAATGTTTGTGATGCAAGCAATCCAAAAACGTATTTTGCTAAAACTTATGCAGAACATAGTGCCAATGTAAAGAAGTATTTATCATGCTAGGCGAATTAGAACAATATGCCAAAATAAATAAAATACCAATTATGCAAAAAGATGGAATCGAATTTTTAACTAATTATATAAAAAAAAATAATGTAAAAAAAATATTAGAAATTGGTTCAGCAATTGGTTATTCGGCTATAAAAATGGCTTTAGTTGATAGAAACATTAGTATCACAACAATTGAGAGAGATAGTGAACGATATACAGAAGCCATTAAAAATATTCAAAAATTCAAGCTAGAGAAGCAAATAACTGTTATTAATGATGATGCTTTTAATGTTGAATTAGAAGAAACATATGACTTGATTTTTATTGATGCTGCTAAAAGTCAATCAATTAAATTTTTTACTAAATTTACAAAGAATTTGATTAATAATGGAACAATTATAACTGATAACATCAATTTTCATGGCTTAACATATGCAACAGATATTAAAAATAGAAATACTCGTCAATTGGTTAGAAAAATTCGTGAATATATAGAATTTTTAAAAACAAATGAGTACTTTACAACAACATTTTTTGATGATGGTGATGGAATATCTGTTTCTATAAAAAAATAAAATTTATTAATTGATACAATCGGGTGGGATTAGATGATTAATGGATATTATCAAGAAATTTTAAAATTACCAATATTATCAGAAGAGGAATTAATAAATAATTTTAAATTACTAGAATCAGGCGACAAGAATGCTAAGGAAGTTCTTATTAAACACAATATTCGCTTGGTAATTTATTTGATTAACAAATATTTTTCAAATGTTAAACATGATTTATCAATGGATGATGATGATTTAATAGATATTGGTACTATAGGGTTAATGAAAGCAATTGATACATTTGACTATCGTAAAGAGAAAAAGTTTACAACATATGCTAGTTGTGTTATCAAGAATGAAATTTTAATGCAAATTAGAAGAACTAAAAACATTAAATATAATATTAGTCTTGATAAATCTTTGGCAAGTGATAATGATGAATCATGTAACTTATGGACATTTTTAGATTCAGGTATTGATATAGAGCAAGATTATATTGATGAAGAAAGAAAGCAAATAATAAGGAAATCTTAAGGCAATTACCTGTGCGTGAAAGAAAAATAATTGAATTATATTATGGCTTTAATGGTGAGTGTTTAAAGGATGAAACAATTGCTAAAATATTTAATATTTCTACTAGCTATGTTAATCGTTTAAGAAATGGTGCTTTAAGGATATTGACAGAACATTTAACGGAAAATAAAATTATTCTTGCAAAAGCAAAAAAGAATTATTCAACAGTTTGTGAAAATGGTGTAAGCAACGATGAAAAAATCATTTTTTGTGCCAAGAAAGTTATTGAAGAAAACTATACGATTAATGATTTGGCCAAATTATTAGATGTTAGTGTTAAATCCATAGTTATATGTTTAACAAGAAACTTGAAAATAATTGATGAACATTTATATACACAAGTTCAAGAAGTATTAAATCGTCAAGGAGATATTGTTTGTTTAAGTGCAGATAATTCTATAGTATATAATTACGAAAAATTAAATAGTGATTTAATTGATGAAGAAGTATTATTATCACACTTTAAAAATGTAAGTTGTACTAAAGAAGAAATTTTGGACGCTATCGATCAATTATCACCACGTGATAGGGGTATAATTATTAAGCGATATGGCCTTGATGGTGTTGAAATGACTAATACCGAACTAGCAAACGAATTAGGTCTCAAACCATCAGAAATGGCAAATAAAGTCCATTATATAAAAAAAATTATAATTAAAAAAATGACTTTAAAGAAATCTTCTTTACAAGGTGAGGTAACAATGAATTCAGAAATTAAAGATGAATTTTCTGAATATCGTGAATATGTAAAGTCATTGATTGATTTTCTTACTGATGAAAATGAAAAACAAGTTTTATTGCTAAGACTTGGTTGCATTCAAGAAAAATATTATACGGAAAAAGAGATTTCTAGTATTATGAAAATTCCTGTTGAAGAAATACATAAAATAGTTCATCAAGCTTTAATAAATATTGCCACTGTTTCTTCAAAAACATTAAAAGGTATAGAATGTGCTATTCGAGAAGTTATTCTTAAAAAATAAAAAATTATTAATTGAAATGATATTCTTTTAAAGAAAATCATTATTAATATTTTTTTTATGGATTAAAATTATAGTAAAATAATAACTAATCTGCTATAATGAGTTTGTTTTTGAGGTGATGATATTGAAAACTTTAATAATTCCTAATAAAAAAGAACAACTAAAAGATTTAGAAAAATTATGTGATGGTTTTATTTTAGGAATAAAGGACTTAAGCGTTAATATGAATGTTTATTTTACTGTTGATGAAATAAATAAATTAAATACCAATAAAGAAGTATTTATTGCTTTAAATAAAAATATGCATAACGCAGATTTATTTTTTTTAGAAAAAACTTTATCAGAATTAAAAAACATAAAAGGAGTTTTGTTTTATGATGTTGCTGTTGTAAATATTTATAACAGAATTAAGCCAAAATATGATTTGGTATGGAGTCAAGAACATTTAACAACCAATAGTGTTACATGTAATTTTTGGTTTGATGAAGGTGTAAGATACACTTACTTATCAGGAGATATTACCTTAGATGAAATAATTAATATTAAAGAAAAAAGCAAAATGAGTTTGTTGGTGCCAATATTTGGATATCTTCCAATGTTTGTTTCTAAGAGACATTTAGTTAAGAACTATTTAGAATGCTTTAACATAGAAGACAATTCAGAAATAAATTATTTAAAAAAAGATAATGAATTATATCCGATTATTGATAAAAATGTAACGCAAGTATATTCAGCAAATATTTTAAATGGAATTACAGCATATAATTTGTTAAATGAGCATAATATAGATTACATTGTTCTAAATGGTTTTAATATTGAAAGTGATAAGTTTAAACGCGTTTGCGAAATATATAAAACAAATAATAATATAGAAGAAATAGATGAAATGTTTACAAATACAGATACAGGCTTTTTATATAAGGAAACAATATATAAGGTGAAAAAAAATGATTAAACCAGAGTTATTAGCGCCAGCAGGCGATTTAGAAAAATTAAAATGGGCTATTAATTATGGAGCTGATGCCGTCTATTTTGGAGGACCAGCATTTGGACTTAGAGCTAATGCTGTTAACTTTACAATGTCAGACATTAAAGAAGCTGTAGTTTATGCTCATACGCGAAATAAGCGTATATATGTGACTGTCAATATTGTGTTACATGATGCGGAAGCTGAAAAGCTAGTTTCTTATTTAAAAGAATTGGAAATTCTTGGAGTTGATGCCATTATTATTAGTGATCCAGCGGTTGTAATGTTGGCAAAAGAAAATACTAATTTAGAGCTCCACCTTTCAACACAACAATCGACTTTAAATAAAGAGGCGATATCTTTCTGGAAGAATCATGGCATAAAACGCATTGTTTTAGGGCGTGAGACTTCAAAAGAAGAAATTAAAGAAATAATTACTTCAACAGATTTAGAAATAGAATGTTTTATTCATGGAGCAATGTGTGCAGGCTATAGTGGAAGATGTGTATTATCAAATTTTTTAACTAAAAGAGACGCTAATCGTGGTGGTTGCAGTCAGATATGTCGTTGGGACTTTGAATTATTAGATGAAAGTAAAAATGAACTTAAAGGTGAAAAGAATTTTTCATTTTGCACAAAAGATTTATCTTTAGTAGAACATATTCCAGAAATGATTGATATGGGAGTTTCTTCTTTTAAAATAGAAGGAAGAATGCGGTCGGTATACTATATAGCAACAGTTGTAAGTGTTTACCGCAAATTAATAGATGAATATTGTAACAAACAAAAAAAATATGAATATAATGATTCATATAAACAAATATTAGATAATTGTGCCAATCGTGATTCAATTGCTCAGTTCTTTAATGGGGATATGAGTTATAATTGTCAATATTACAATGATACTGAAGTGTCGAATCAAGATTTTTTGGGTGTTATTAAGGATTATGATGAAAAAACCAAGATTGCCACTATTGAAGAAAGAAATTATTTTGAACCGGGTTTTGAAGTTGAAATTTTTGGTCCAGAAATAGAAACAATTTCTTTTAAAATAATGGAAATCTTTGATGAAAAAAATATAAAAATAGATGCAGCTCGTCATCCACAAGAAATAGTAAAAATTAAAGTGGAACAAAAAGTTTATGAAAATAATTTAATGCGTATAAAAAGAGTTTGACAAGCAAAAAAAAATATGTTAATATGAAGCGTGTTTGTAAAGAAAGGCCTAGGTGATTTTATGAATAATGCAAAAAAAATATACCTTACTGAAGAAGGTATTGAAGAAATAAAAAAAGAATTAGAAGAATTAAAAAATGTTAAACGTCCTGAAGTCATAATTGCTTTGAAAGAAGCAAGAGCATTAGGCGATTTATCTGAAAATGCCGAATATGATGCAGCTCGTACTGAACAAGCATTAGTTGAAGGAAAAATTACTGAACTTGAAGCAATGTTAGAAAATGCTGAAGTAATAAAAGAAAAAAACACTGAAACAGTTGACATAGGAGCTAGTATTCGTATTAGATATGTAGATGACAATGAAACAGATGTTTATTCTATTTGTGGAAGCAAAGAGGTTGATCCTTTCAATAATAAAATTTCAAATGAATCACCAATTGCGCAAGCTATCATGAATCATCGTGTTGGTGATATCGTGACTGTTGCTAGTCCAAATGGTGAATATGACGTTGAAATTGTAGAAATATTTTAAGCACTTCTAGTGCTTTTTACTTGCGTTAAAAAACAAATTATTATATACTATATAAGTAATTAAGGAGGATATTATGGAAAAAAAGGAAATAAGCGTAAAAATAGAAGGTGCTGAATGGACTAGTGCCTTAGATAAAGCATTTACTAAAGCAAATGCGAAAGCGAAAATTGATGGTTTTCGTCCTGGTCATGCTCCAAAAGAAGTATTCTTAAAAAAATATGGTCAAGAATCTCTTTATATGGATGCTGCTGATTTGTGCTTACAAGATGCTTATGTAAAAATATTGGATGAAAATAAAGATTTAGAAATAGTGGCTGAACCAGAAATCAATCTAAAAGACGTTTCAGAGACTGGTGTTGAATTTGTTTTTGGTTTTACTTTAAAACCAACTGTTAAGTTAGGTAAATATACATCTCTAGGTGTTAAAAAAGAAGAAGTTAAAGTTACTAAAAAAGAAGTTGAGGATACAATTTCAGAAATGCGTAGCCGTTATGCTGAAAATGTTCTAAAAGAAGGCACAATTGAAAATGGTAATATTGCAATCATCGATTTTGAAGGATTTAAAGACGGTGTTGCTTTTGAAGGCGGTAAGGGTGAAAATTATTCACTTGAGATTGGTAGCAATACTTTTATTCCAGGTTTCGAAGAACAACTAATTGGTTTAAAATCAGGTGATGAGAAAGATATTAATGTTACTTTCCCAGAAAATTATCATAGTGAAGAGCTAAAAGGTGCAGCTGTAACTTTCAAAGTAAAAATTCATGAAGTAAAAGAAATACATATTCCAGAATTAGATGAAAATTTCTTTGAAGATCTTGGAATGGAAGGAATAAACTCAAAAGAGTCTTTGGAAGCACAAGTAAAAGAAAATATTAAAGCAAGAAAAGATGCTGAAGTTGAAAACAAGTATCTTGATGATTTATTAGAAACTGCAGCTAAAAATGTTGAAGTTGAAATTCCTGAAGTTATGATAAGTGAAGAACAAAATCGTATGTTAAAGCAATATGCTGAAAATTTAAAAATGCAAGGATTGTCATTAGAACAATTTTATCAATATACAAATTCTAATGAAGCAGCTTTAAAAGATCAAATGAAAGAAGAAGCTTCTAAACGTGTTAAAATACGTTTAATGTTAGAAGAAATTGCTAAAAAAGAAAAAATTGAAGTAACTGATGAAGAAGCAGATAATGAAGCAACAACTTTAGCTGAAAAATATCATATGGAAAAAGCAGAATTCTTAAAAGAATTTGGTGGAATTGATATGGTCAAATATGATATGGAAATGCGTAAGACTATTGATGTTTTAAAAAATTAAGAAAGTAGAAATACTTTCTTTTTTATGTTAAGATATTAATGGGGGAAATTATGGGCAATAAAGAAAGATATCGCGATAAAAATAAAGAAGATTGGAAGAAACGCCAAAAAGTAAAAAAGCAAAATAAAATAATGAAAGAAAAAAGACAAATTTCTAGAGAAAATCGTAGCTTTGTAAGGGGAAAACTATTAGATTATTGCTTAAAATTTCAAAAATTTGCTGATCAACATATAATATTCGTCTTAGATTCTAATAATAATACTGAACAAGTTATTCTCCAAAAACAGAATATTGGAAATAATAAATTTTTTTTATCATTACCTGTAATTAATCAAGAATTGATTGAAAATTACATTATTAACTTTGTTTCCAACGATGTATGTAATTCCACTAATTTTACTATTAATTCCGATGAAACATTTCTAAAAGGATTGTTTGCAAATATTTTTGGCATAGATGTTTTTTCAATTGAAACTTTGTTAGAAAATAAATTAATTATTGCACAAGTTGAAGGAATTTTAGATTTTCATAATGATTTAATCGAAGCGATAGTTAAGCCATATGACTATCGAACTTGGTTTAAGGAGAGTAGTGATTATACAACATTACTAGGCAAGAATGTTTATAATGGATCTATAATTTCTAAATTTTTGCAGATTGACGAATTAAATAGTCAATATTTTATACATCAATACACAATTAGTGAATTATTAGTTTTGAAAATGCATCGTGGAAACATTGATTTTGAAAAAACGATGTATGAGTTAAAAAATTACGATCATCGTCCTGAATTTTCGTCAATGATGAGAGAATTAGGAATATTTTTGACAGAATTATTAGATGTACGATATATGGCAGAAATCGAAGCTAGAGTTGAAAAAGGAAATGAAGAAATTAAAAGTTACCAAAAAAGATACAAACATAAATCTTAGTAATTATTAATAAATACTTTCATTTTTTCTGATTAGATTATATAATGTTAATATAAAGGGTGTTTAAAAGATGGCTAGAAGAAAAAAATTAAGAATAAAAAGATTTAAACCTAGATTCTATTTTTTTGTTGCCTTAATATTTGCTATAATCTTTTATAGTATATTGATAATTAATCGTCCGAAAAATGAAGATGTAGAAAAACGAATTGTATTTCATGAAGATCAAAGAGAAATATTTATTGATGATATTACTAAAGTTGGTTATACAATCTATGAAAGTGATGAGTTAAACCAGATTACTTGGTCAACATCAAATCAGAATATCGCGAAAGTGGACTCTAAAGGTAATATTACAGGTGTTTCATTTGGTGATGTTCAAATAACTGCCACTCTTGAAAATGGTGCTTCGGATACGATGATTGTACGAGTTAAAAGTTATGATGTTTCTTTAAGAGTTGAAGTAAATGATGCAATAGAAAATAGTGGTTGGTATAATAAGCAAATTAGTGTCGAAGTATCTACAATTAATATAAAATATATTAAATATTGCGTTACAAAAGAAGAAATATGTGTTCCTGATAAGAATTATCAAAAATCAATAATAATAAAAAAAGGAATTTGGAATTTATATTTAACAGGCCTAGATAATAACAATAGGCAAATTAATTATAATGAAACATTTAGAGTTGATACTGATGCCCCAAAGTGTGAAGTGACAAATATTGGGAAAAAGAATGAAGCTCATACTGTTGTAAGTGTCAGTTGTGTACCAGATGATAGTAAAATATTAAGGTATGAATGGTATCGTGATGAAAAGCTAGTTTATACAACTGACAAAAGTGAAATTTTGATGTCAGAAATAATTGCAGAAGGATCACACAAATATAAAGTAAAAGTTTTTGATTCAGCCTTAAATAGTAAAACTTATGGAGCTTTTGATTGACAAATATCATATTTATTTGTTATAATCAACTCGTAAATCGATTGATGAAGGAATTTTATAGTACCTTTTGTATTAGTGAGCTTGGTATAGTGGAAACAAGTTACAAAATCTATAAATCCGGCCTTCGGAGAGGAATTAAAAATTCCCGGGTAAAACCGTTATTAAAATTAAGTAAATATAGGATGGTACCGTGCAAAAGCACTCCTTGTATCATCTTTTTTTAACGGAAAGTAGCTTAATTTGGTAGAGCACCTGGTTCGGGACCAGGAGGTCGTGGGTTCAAATCCCATCTTTCCGACCAAATGAAAGGAAGAGATTTATGAAAGTATCAAAAATGGGCCTTAAAAATATTAAATTGACTGAACTCGATAAAATGTATCCAGGTCAAGATATTCTTTTACAGACGGGACAAATAAAGCAATATGGGAGTGGTTTATACGCCTACGATAATATTGTTTTAAGAGTGCAAGACAATGTTGAGAAAATTATTAAAAAACATATGGATAAAGCTGATAGCATTGAATTAGAAGTACCACTTCTTCAACAAGAAGAATTATGGCGTTCATCTGGTAGATTTGATAAATACATTAATGATGGTGTAATGTTAACAGTTAAGACAGATAAAGAGAACTATTGTTTAGCACCAACTGCTGAAGAGGCTGTTACTAAATTTGTTGAAAATCGAGTCATTTCATATAAACAATTACCAGTTTCATTTTATCAAATAGGAAAAAAATTTAGAAATGAAATTAGAAATCGTGGCTATTTATATCGTGGAAAAGAATTTTTAATGTTTGACTTATATTCATTTGATGATACCAATGAATCTTTAAATATAACATATGATAAAATAAAACAAGCTTATTTCGATATTTTTGCCGAATTGGACCTAAAATTAGTAGCAGTTGCGGCTGACAATGGAACAATTGGTGGAACTCGTTCTGAGGAAATGATGGTTATTTCTGATTCAGGCGAAGATACTATTCTTTATGATGGAAATATTGGTCTTAATGTTGAGGTCTTAGAAAAAGAAAATTATCAAGAATATTTGAATAAAGAATATAATATTACGGATATTAGCAATTTAGCTAAAATGAAGGCAATTGAATTGGGTCATATTTTTGCTTTAGGAACGAAATATTCTGAAAGTATGAACATTAAATACACTGATCAAAATAATGAAATTAAACCATTTTATATGGGGTGTTATGGAATCGGAGTTAGTCGTATACTAGGAGTAATTTATGAAAATAATGTCATTAAACATAATGACGAAATTATAGGTTTCTCACTTCCATTAAGTGTTGCTCCATATTATATTTATATTATTAGTAATAACGAAAGAATAATGGAAGCTGAAAATCTATATAACGAATTAATAAGTAAAAATATTCCAGTTATTATTGATGACACTAATGATACTATTGGTAAAAAAATAAGAAATGCCAAGATACTTGGAATTCCTTATATTGCTATATTAGGTAATAACACTCAAGAAACAATGATCGAACTTGAGAAAACAAAAGATGATACCAAAGAAATACTTACTAAAGAACAAATATTTGAAAAGTTTACAGAACTTGTCATACGATAAGTTCTTTTTTGTTGAAAGTGAAAATCTTATATGATATAGTCAAAATAGGAAGTGGTTAAAATGACAAAAAAAATTATTTGCACAAGTTTATCATTACTATTATTAGCATCCTATGTTTACATTTGGATTCAAATGGTGTAGTATATAAACTTATTTATGGCAGTATTTTAAATACTAATCATATAATTAAATAGGTGAATATATGTTAAAAATTAACAACTATGTATTAAATGGAAAAAAAGAGTTTTCGATTGTCCATTTTTCTGATATTCATTATTCGAAAAATTTTAATGATGTCAAATTGGATAATATAATAAATAAAGTAAAAGAATTAAACCCTAGTTATATATGCATAACTGGGGATTTAGTCGATAATATAGATGTTACTGAATCAATGATGATGAAATTAGAAAGTTTTTTTATGGAACTTTCAAAAACAGCTAAAGTAATTGTCGGTTTAGGCAATCATGATCTAAGAAAATATAAAGATTTAAATAACAATAATTGGTATCTAAAATTAAAAGAAATCAATAATGTTGTAGTTTTAAATAATTCACAATATGTTGAAAATGATATTTGTTTTTATGGCTTTACTCCATCAGACAAATATTATGAAGATGAATATAAAAATAGTATCGTTTTGCAAAATGAAATGAAAAAAATAAGTATTATAAAAAAAGAGTACAATGTTTTATTGGTTCATACGCCATTTCATTTAAAAGAAGAGCCGTTCTATGAATTATTAAAAGATTTTCAATTAGTATTGTGTGGTCATACTCACAATGGATTGGTTCCTCATTTTATACCTGGAAATTTTGGATTTATTACTCCAAACAAAAAAATTTTTGGTCAAAATGTACGGAATTCATTTAAAAACAAAGAGATATCTGTAATTATTAGTGGAGGAATCACAAAATTAAGTGAAGGAACAGGTATTCTTCATAAGCTTGATTGTTTTTACAAGGAAGATATCAATTATATTACAATAAAAAACTTATAAAATACCTAAAAAGTCTTGATTTTACTATTGAAATCTGCTATATTTAGATTGTAAGCAATATAGCTTAACAATAGGGAGGTATTTAAAATGTCAAAAGCAGATTTAGTAAATTACATGGCTGCAGAAACAGGCTTAACAAAAGCTGATGCTACTCGTGCATTAGATGCAATGATGGGTGGAGTAATCAAAGGATTAAAGGAGAACGGAAAAGTAACTTTAACAGGTTTCTGTACTTTTGCTGCAAAGAATAAACCAGCAAAGGAAGCTCGCAATCCTAGAACAGGCGCTAAAGTAATGATTCCAGCAAGAGTTGCTGCAACAGTAAAAGCTGGCTCAAAACTTAAAGAAGCTTTAAATTAAAAGGTTTTTGTAAACCTTTTTTTTTCGGAAGGAGTTAATTGTCTTGCTAGAGGTTACTAAAGAATTATTAAGAATAATAACAGACAACGGATTTGAAGCATATATCGTTGGTGGTTATGTTCGTGATTTATACATTAATAAAAAAAGTGATGATGTTGATATTTGTACATCGGCAACTCCTAAAAATTTAAAGCAAATTTTTAATGAAGCAATCTTACCAAAAGAAGAATATGGAAGTGTAACCCTAATATATAAAAATATTCGTTTTGAAATAACAACTTTTAGGACAGAAATGAAGTATATTAATAATCGTATTCCTAGTAAAGTTGAATATATAAATGATTTATCGTTAGACTTAAAGCGTCGCGATTTTACTATTAATACAATTTGCATTGATGCCGATGGTAATTATATAGATTTACTTAATGGTAGAAAAGACATTGACAATAAAATTATAAAATGCGTTATTGATCCTAATGAAAGTATGCAGGTTGATAGTTTTAGAATTTTAAGAGCAATTAGATTTGCAACTGTTTTAGATTTCGAAATAGATGACGAACTAAAAAAAGCTATTAAAAATAATGGAAATCTATTATTAAATCTATCTTTTTATCGAAAAAAAGCGGAGCTTGATAGAATATTTAATAGTCAGAATGTAAATAAGGGTATTTCCACTATAGAAGAACTAGGTTTAACAAAATATCTAGGTTTGAGCAATCTATCTAAGATTAATACAAAGGTGCCAGGAATTGCCATTTGGGCTCAATTAGAAGGTACTAATAAATATCCTTTCAACAAGCCTGAGAAGGATCAAATTAAGTATATAAGACAATTATTGCATGAAAGCGTGTTAGATAATTATAATCTCTATCATTATGGTTTATATATATCACAAATAGTAGGTGAATTAAAAGATATAGATAAAGTAAATATTACTAAAGCTTATAATTCATTACAAATTAAGCGAATTGAAGATATTGATATTACTGTATTAGAAATTTGTGAAATTCTTGAAAGAAAGCCTGATGCGTTTTTAAAAGAAATATTTTTTGATTTAGAAAGAAAAATCCTGTATAATAAATTAAGTAATAAAAAAAGGATTTTAAAGTCATATATAAAAAATCAATATAAGTAGGTGATATAATGTTAGAAAAAATTGTTAATTTACTAAAAGATAGTTCTTTAACTTTTCCAAGAAAATTACTTGAGAATTATAAAAAAATGAATTTAGATGAATCAGAACTTATCTTTTTAATTTATTTACTAAATGAAAAAAGTTTGGTTTTTGATGCCGAAAAAATAAGTAAAGATTTAGGTTTATCATTTGAAGATGTTTTGAATACAATTAACAATTTAACAACTAAAGATGTCATCGAAATAAAAATGGTTAAAGAGGGAAATATTCATCAAGAATATTTAGATATTGAAAAACTATACAAAAAATTAGCTTTTAATGTTGTAAATGAAGAAACCGAAAAAGAAGAAAACAAGTCGAATTTATATGATATGTTTGAACGTGAATTTGGGCGTACTCTTTCACCTAATGAATTTATGGTTATTGGTAAATTTGATGAAGAATATGGTGAGGAATTAGTGTCATGCGCTTTAAGTGAAGCTATTTATAATGGGGTTCGTAATCTGCGATATATAGATCATATATTAGCTGATTGGCAGCAAAAAGGGCTTAAAAATAAAATTGACGTTGAAAATAGTAAAAGAGAATATAAAAAGACTAAGAAAGAAACAAAAAAGTTGTTTGAGTATGATTATTTAAATGAAGATTGATGAATTAATTGCATATCTAGATGAGCTTTTTCCTAATGCTAGATGTGAGTTGAATTATAACAAAGATTATGAACTATTATTAGCCGTGATGTTAAGTGCTCAAACAACAGATAAACGTGTTAATGAAGTAACAGCTATTCTATTTGATAAATATCCAAGTTTGGAAGCATTAGCTTCAGCATCATTGAGTGACATTGAAAATATTATTAAGCCAATAGGTACTTATCATGTTAAAGCCAAGAATATTCTTGATATAAGCAACAAATTATTGCAAAAGCCTTTAACTAATGATCGTGAATATATAGAATCTTTAAATGGTGTAGGGCGGAAAACGGCCAATGTTTTCTTATCAGAGATATATAATGAACCTTTTTTAGCTGTTGATACTCATATAAAAAGAATTGCTAAACGTTTGAAAATTGCCAAAATTGACGATGATGTTTTTATAATAGAAAAAAAGCTTACTAAAATAATTCCTAAGGAAGATTTAAGAAAAATTCATCATCAATTAATTTTTTTTGGACGTTATCATTGCAAAGCTATAAAGCCTAATTGTGAAAATTGTAAGTTAAAAAAATATTGCAAAAAAGACATATGAAATTTATCATATGTCTTTTTCTATAACATTAATGTAACGTTTCAACGTTTGTTCATAGTTTTTGTATCTGACTAAATATTCGATAACATATTTGCCAGTTTTAGTATTGTCGATGGTTGAAACAATAGTATCAGTTCCTGCAACTTTTATTTCTTTTGTGATAGTTGCGAGTGTAGTTACTGTTATTAGATTTTCTTGAACACTGACTGCTGGATATGGATCAGCATATGTTTCTCCAATTTCAACATTTATTGTTTGTTCACCATTTAAATGAGCAGTAACAATGTTGTCATTATCATTAAATGTTATTGTAATTTCTGCTCCAGAACTAGCATTAGTGTTAAAAATATCATATTCACTTTTTACAACATATGTTAGCGGTTGACTAGTAGAAGAAATTGTATGTGAATAAATAGTTCCTGTTGTAAAATCAATTCCTTCAAGACTACCATCAGTATGTTTTAAATATATACGATAACCTAAATTTCCAAATCTTTCAGTTTCAGAAGTAATTCTTTCTAAAATGAATTCTTCGAAATATTCTTTATTTGTAAATAATGGTTCATATGAAGAACGCAAGAATGTTTCATTTAGAGGATCCGGTGTTGCAATAGGTGACCACGCAAGCGTTACTTTACCATTCTCATAATTACCTGTTAAATTTGTAACATTTGCTAAACGACTAAACCTTGTAGAAATTTCTGTTGGTTCTGTCCCAGCAATAAATAATTCCTTTGTAATTAAATTGGTTGGAGTATATTCACTTGGTAATTTAGCTGGATAACTATCGGTTTCCACATTAACACTTACAACATTGCTTGGGCGTCCCATCATTTTATTTCCTGTGAATAATTTTTTTCCCATAGCAATAAATAATTTCTTATGACTTGCATTACCACGCTTTGTATAATATTCATCGTTTATTTCACTATAACCATACCAAACGGTTAAAGTGTATTCTTTATTGAATCCAGCATACCATAAATCCTTGACAACACTACTTGGGAATTTATGGGCTTTTATCGTTGCTGGTGAGTGATCTGTTGTTCCAGTTTTTGATGCAAAAGTTGCACCATTAATAGCTGAACCAATTGATTTTTTTGCAGTTGTAATTAACATGTCAGTAAGCATATAGGCAGTTGAAGCACTCATAGCTTTTTCTTTTGGAGTGACAACATTATATTCTTCACCAGTTTCAAGGAAAACAATTTTTCTAATACTATGAGGTTCAATATAATAACCACCATTAGCAATCGTTTGATAAGCACCTGCTAATGTAAGTGGACTTTCACCATTGTAGCCACCGACTGAATGGGCTTCATGTAAGTCGCTTTCTGGATGAAGGTGAAGGTTAGTGACAAATTCTTTAATATTAGATAATTTAACTGATTGAAAAGTTTTCAAAGCGGGAACATTTCTTGAATCCCTTATAGAATTTCTAGTAGTTATTAAGCCGATGTTTTTACGATCATAATTCTGTAATATTCCGCCACTGCTATAGCCATATGGCTCATCGGCAATTAAATTGTATGTGGATATGTGATTATATTCAATGGCTGGACCATAATCAAATAATGGTTTAGAAGTTGAACCTATTTGGTTCTTAATATCGGTTGCATTATTATAGCCTAGGGCAACAGTGTTACGTCCACCACCAACAGCAACAATTTCTGCAGTGCCAGTTTTCAAAACAATTATTCCTGCATCAACTACAGGGTTTTCCCATTTAAATAATTCATCGGTATACATGATTTTATCAAGATGAGCTTGTTTTTCAGCATCCATTGTGGAATAAATATGCATAGCTGTATAATATGGATTTTTCTGAGTACGCTCTTGAACTTCTTTTATAACAGTATTAATAAATGCTAAATATTGTCTGTTGTTTTCTTTTTCATTCTGTTTTAATAAAGTTGGTACAGTTAATTGCGATGCAATCTCTTTTTCTTCTTTAGTGATATATCCATGGTATTCCATTAGATATAAAACAGTTTGTCTTCTTTTTTCTGCTCCTTCAGGATTAACTAAAGGATCCAGAGAGTTTGGTGCTTGATATAATCCAGCAAGAAGGGAAGCTTCAGCTAGATTGATATCTTTAACACTTTTACCAAAGTATGTTTGGCTTGCTTGTTCAACTCCATATGAACTTCCGCCCATATAGAAAGAGTTAGCATAAATTTCAATTATTTCTTTTTTGGTATAATCTCTTTCAAGCTTAAAAACTGATAAATATATGTCTTGAAACTTTCTTAAAATACCTGCAAAACCACTTGCTTCATCAGAAGTGAAGCGATTCTTACTTATTTGCATTGATAGAGTCGAAGCTCCACCTGAATTTCGTCCTAATAATTGACCAGCACTAGCTTTAACAAAACGAAGTAAATCAAAACCGTTATGTTGGAAAAAGCGTGAATCTTCGGTTGCTAATATTGCATTTACTAAAACTTCCGGTAATTCTTCGTAAGATACAACTTCACGTTTTTCAAATGCTAATTCAGCGATTATGTTATTGTCGGCATCAAAAATTAAACTTGACTCTTGATTATATAATTTCGTAATGTCATATTTTGGTTCGGCTGTTTTAACTACTTGCCAGAAAAATATTCCGACTAATGCAAAACAAACAATGCCAAGCGAAAATACAATAACTAAAAATATTTTTAATTTTCGGTGAGGTGTTTTTTTTATATCATTTTTTTTATTTTCAATTTTATTATCATCATTTTTTGGACTTTTGACCTTCAATCTTTTCTTTTTAATAATTGTTAAAGCAACTCCAATAAATATAACGCCTAATAAAATAAGACCAGTTTTTTTAAGGCCAATTGCGAAAGAACCAATTACCAAAATTGCAATAATTAGGATTAACACAATAATATAGACCCCAAACTTATTAACGAATTTTTTAAGATTTATCTTGCTTTCCTTTTTTTGTTCAGTTGTTTTTTTTGTTGGTTCTTTTATTTTTTTAACTTTTTCACCATTAGGAACTTTCTTTAAATTTTTCTTCTTTTTATTCATTATAATTCTCCTTTAAAATAGATATCATCAATTACACTTAAATAGTCTAAACGCGGTTTTAACTTTTCGACAATTTTGTAACCATACTTTACAAAAAAATCGTAAGGAATAAAACTTTTCTTATTATTCTCTAAAAAAAATGTTAAGTTATTGATATCTAAGTAATATGTTTCATTTAAGCTAGAAAATCGCACTATTATAAATGCAATTGCTCCATGCTCGTTTACTTTTTTTAAATGTTCAATCTGATGATTATGAATGTTTATAAGAGGAAAAAATTTTCTTTTGGTTTCCTTTGCTTCAAAATCAATATATTTCCCTTTATATATTCCATTGTAATCGGTTGTTGATGGAATTTTGAAATACGCTTCTTTAATAATTCGTTCCTTGTTGCTATTATATTCAACCTTAGTGATAGTAATAGGTGTTGGTTTTTTATAAACAACAGCTCTATCGCAAAGTAAATAATAGGCATTAGTATTATTAATATCTTCTTCTAAAGACATACCTCTATTACTATAATTTATATTGGTGTGATAGTTATTATTAACTTTACCAGGATATTTCATAATTTCACCTATATAATTATACTATATATAGGATAAAAATTCCACATAAAATGTGGAATATATTAACTATTTTTGTCGAATTAGATGTCAACGAATAAAAATGATGATATAGTTTTTATGGTGATTATATTGAAAGAAGAAGAAAAAATCAACAAATTATACAACGAAATTTTTACTAATATTAGATATGCCAAACAACTACAATATATAAAATTATCTTTAAACTTTGACAATAAAGAATAAATACTATATAATAATGAAGCTTTAAAAATTAATTGACAAAAAGGTCTTTTTCTGAGAAAATTATCTTAACAATAGAGGTGAGATAAAATGATTCATAATGAGATTGAGTTGTCTAGTCAAGATATTCTTAGCAAAGAATTTAAAATAGATACAAGAGGATATCGTCCACAAGAAGTAGATAAATTCTTAGATGTCATTATAAGTGACTATGAAGCATATAATCGTTTAGTTAAAGAAATGACATCAGAAAAGCAAGAATTAATTGATGAAAATATCGCATTGAAACAAGAAATTAGAAATCTACGCGCAAAAATAGAATTATTAGCAAATAATACTAGTGATAATTCTACAAACAACGCTGATGTTTTAAGAAGATTATCAAATCTTGAAAAAATTGTTTATGAAAATGAAAAATAATGACATTTAGGTAATCGCTGCATTTTTGATGTAGAGGAAAGTCCATGCTCACACTTTCTGTGATGAAAGTAGTGTTCGTGCATAGGGAAAAAATAACCTATGGTAGTTTATGCTAACGGCATCGAATTAGTCCTTATGGGATTAAATTAGATATAAAAGTGCTATAGTGACGATTTAATTTAGTAATAAATTAAGTGAGACGACGTAAACCCCACGAGTGAGAAACCCAAATTTTGGTAGGGGAATCAATAAAAAAGAAGAAGAATTTTTTGTTGAATCGAAAGATAGATAAATGATTGCCACCTTTAAAGGTACAGAACATGGCTTATTAATGTTATTGTTTTATAAGGAGGTTATTTTGCTTGAAAGATATAGGAGCAAAATTAAAAGAAGCCCGGGAAAGTATTGATATTAGTATTGAAGAGGCTGCAAATGACCTCAAGGTTTCTAGTAGTCAAATTGATAATATTGAAGCTGGAAATTTAGAAGCATTTCAAGATATTTTTTATCTAAAGTATTTTATTCGTGATTATGCAAAATACTTAGGTTTAAAATATGATGAACTAGTTGATGAGTTTAATGAATATTTGTTTGATTACACATCAAAAATTTCAATAGATGATATTGAAGAAGCTAAGAAAAAAGAAATTGAAAAAGAAGAGCAAAATAAAATAAGATCACCTTATACAATTGACTACTATAATAAAAGTAATTTTGCAAAAATAGCTTTGATTTGCTTAGCAGTTATTGTCGTTATTGTTGTTCTGATTATTGTTGTGAGATAGGAGAAAAAATATGAATTTACCAAACAAATTGACGATGTCTAGAATAATTCTTTCATTTCTAATTATAATTTTGTTATTAACGCCTTTTGATACTTTTGGCATTGAATTTCCACAACTTTTCGTTAATGAATTATTGAAAGTTGATTCAAAATATGTTATTGCTGGCGTTTTATTTGTAATAGCATCATTAACAGATTTATTTGATGGAAAAATTGCTAGAAAACGTAATCAAGTTACTGATTTCGGAAAAATGCTTGATGCGATTGCTGATAAAGTATTAGTTAATTCAGTTTTAATTATTTTGGCTTCTCAAGGATATATTAATGCAATAATTCCAACAGTCATAATTGTTCGTGATACTATTGTTAATTCTATTAAAATGATTGCTGGCAATAAAGGAAAAGTAGTTGCCGCAAGTAAACTTGGGAAAATTAAGTCAGCGTGCATGATGACAGGTATATCATTGACTCTATTCAATAATTTACCATTCGAACTTTTGAATTTAAATGTTTCCAATCTATTATTAATAATTGCATGTGTCTTATCAATTATTTCAGGGGTACAATATTACTATGTTAATAAAGAATACATTTATCAAAATAATAAATAAGTGAAGATATTTTTACAAAATATCTTTTTTTTATAGAAAATTACTTGTTTTTATTTACCAAAAAAAACAAAATCAGAAAAACGAAAACAAATGTTCGTAATTGGTATTGACAAGTCTTTTTAAATGAAATATAATTTAATTAAGATGTTAGGAGGAACATAAATGGTAAAATCAACTAATGATAAAACATTAGATCAAGTATTAGCGGATATTGAAAAGCAATTTGGTAAAGGTGCGGTTATGAAGTTGGGGGATCATCCAACTACTAAAATTGATGTTATTTCTAGTGGATCAATTGCTTTAGATGTAGCATTAGGAATTGGTGGCTACCCAAAGGGGCGAATTATTGAAATATATGGACCTGAATCAAGTGGTAAAACTACTTTTGCACTACATGCCATTGCTGAAGCACAAAGAGCAGGTGGAAAAGTTGCTTTTATAGATGCAGAACATTCATTAGATCCAAAATATGCAGCAAATTTAGGGGTTAATACAGATGACCTATTATTATCACAACCTGATAATGGAGAACAAGCCTTAGAAATATGTGAAGCTTTGGTTCGAAGTGGAGCAATCAGCGTTGTTGTCATTGACTCAGTTGCTGCTTTAGTCCCACAAGCCGAAATTGAAGGTGAAATGGGTGATTCCCATGTTGGATTACAAGCAAGATTAATGAGCCAAGCATTAAGAAAATTATCTGGTATAATTAGTAAAACTAATACAATAGCAATTTTTATTAATCAATTGCGTGAAAAAGTAGGTGTTATTTTTGGTAATCCCGAGGTTACTCCTGGTGGTCGTGCTTTAAAATTTTATTCATCAATTCGTTTAGAAATTAGAAGATCTGAACAAATAAAAAACGGTGAGAACATTGTTGGCAATAAAACTAATATTAAAGTTGTAAAAAATAAAATGGCGCCACCATTTAAAAGTTGTACTGTTGATATTACTTATGGTTATGGTGTTTCAAAAGAAGGCGAGATAGTTGACTTGGCTTCTGAAGTGAACATTCTAGAAAAAACTGGAGCTTGGTATTCCTATAAGGGGGAAAAGCTTGGACAAGGTAAAGAGAATGTTAAAGAATTATTGAAAAATAATCATCAACTATGCGATGAATTAGAAGCAAAAGTTCGTGATTATTATGGTATTGCAGGTAATGTAAAACCGTCAACAACTTTAAAAAAAGCTGAATAAATAAGGGTGAAGATAATTACTTCACCTTTATTTTACAAAATTAAGGGGATGTATATGAAAATAATCGTATGTGGTTTAAATGGGGCAGGAAAAAGTACATTAGGAAAAATTCTTGCAAAGGAATTAGGAATTTATTTTTTTGATAATGAGGATTTGTATTTTCCAAAAACTAATTCTGATTATATATATGATAATCCTCGTTCACGTGACGAAGTAAATATATTATTTGACGAAGAAGAAAGAAAACATGATAGTTATGTTTTTGCTGCTGTAAAAGGAGATTATGGAATTGAAAAGCATGATTATGATTATGTGATTTTAATAGATGTCCCAAAGAAAATTCGCCTAAAAAGAATAAATCAACGTTCATATGAAAAGTTTGGAAATAGAGTTATGCCTGGTGGTGATCTCTATGAGAATGAACGGAAATTTGTTGATATGGTAAGCAAAAGAAGCAAAAATTATGTCGATGACTGGCTTGAAACTTTAGATTGTCCCATTATAAAAATTAATGGAACGAAAAGAATTGAAGAAAATATTGTCTATATAAAAACAAAGTTGAACGATAAGAATTAATGAAGATAAAGAACTATTTATTTGTAAAGTTTTAACAATTAAACATGAAATTTTTGAACTTTGTTTTTTCTTGACTTATGTTGAAATAACCTTTACAATAATAGTAGTGTGGTAGGTTGCACACTGAACTAGTATATTTACATAAATTTTAAGTGATTAGGAGGAATAATTTATGGATGGAACTTCCTTATTACTTGGTCTAGTTGGTCTTTTTTTAGGCGCAATTGGCGTCATTGTTTTTAATTATTTAAGAAATTCTGCAACATCAAAAAAAGTTGAATCGATGCTTGAAAAAGCTCATAACGAAGCTGAAAAAATCAAAAAAGATTTTTTACTTGAAGCAAAAGAAGAAGCTTATAAATTGAAAGTCGAAACGGAAAAGGATATTAAAGAAAGAAAAAATGAGATTAAAGAATCAGAAGATAGATTATTAGCTAGAGAAAATAATATCGATCGTCGTGATCAAACTATCCAAAATCGTGAGAATCAATTGGAACAGAAAGAACAAAATTTAATTGAAAAACAAAACGAGATACAAGCAGAACAAGTAAAAATAGAAGAAATTAAAAAAGAACAAGTTGACTTATTAGAGAAAATTGCTGGTTTTTCTAAGAACCAAGCTCGTGATTTAGTAATGCAAAAAGTTGAAGAGATGATGAACCTTGAGATTGTCAATTACATTAAAGAACGAGAAACTGAAGCAAAATTAGAGGCAGATAAAAAATCAAAAGAGATGTTAGTTGGTGCAATGCAAAAATATGCAAGTGAAGTCGCCAATGAACAAACAATTACAGTTGTAACATTACCAAACGATGAAATGAAGGGACGTATTATTGGTCGAGAAGGCCGCAATATTCGTACTATTGAAGCAGTAACGGGAGTTGATTTAATTATTGATGATACTCCAGAAGCTATAGTATTATCATCATTTGACCCATATCGTAGGGAAATAGCTCGTATAACAATTGAAAGTCTAATAAAAGATGGACGTATCCATCCAACAAGAATTGAAGAATTATACGACAAAACTGTTAAAGATATGAAAGTTAAAATTCGTGATATTGGTGAAACGGCTTTGTTTGAACTAGGTATTACAAAAGTAGATTCAGATTTAGTTGAAATATTAGGACGTTTACATTTTAGAACAAGTTATGGACAAAATGCTTTACAACATTCTATTGAGGTTGCTAACCTTTCAGGACTATTGGCAGCTGAAACAGGTGAAAATGTAATGATGGCTAAAAGAGCCGGATTATTTCATGATATTGGTAAAGCAGTTGATCACGAAATTGAAGGTAGCCATGTTGAAATTGGCGCTGAATTAGCGAAAAAATATCGCGAAAGTAAAGAAGTAATTAATGCGATTGAATCACATCATGGTGATACAGAAGCAACTTGTGTGATTTCATCAATTGTTGCGATTGCCGATGCCCTTTCAGCATCAAGACCAGGAGCTCGAAATGATTCTTTAGAAAACTACATCAAGAGATTGGAAGAATTAGAGAAAATTGCAACGGATATTCCTGGTGTTGATAAGACATTTGCAGTACAAGCAGGTCGTGAAATAAGAGTTGTTGTTAAACCTGAACAAATTGATGATTTAGGCAGTTTCAAAATTGCTCGTGAGATAAAAGAAAAAATTGAACAACAATTGCAATATCCAGGAACAATAAAAGTTACAGTTATAAGAGAAACTAGAGCAACAGAAGAAGCAAAATAGGAGGATTTTATGATATTAATATCATGTCATGGAATGAGTAGTTGGGTAAATGGATGCAATGTTTGTATTCCTGGTGAGGTTGCTAATATTGTAACAGCAATCTTTACCGCTATAAGATATGTAGTACCTTTATTGTTAATAATAACAGGAATGGCAACATTACTTACAGCTACGACTAAGCAAAAAGAAGAAGATATTAAAAAAGCCCAAAAATTACTTGTAAAAAAAGCAGTTGCTGCTGTAATAGTTTTTCTTCTTTTAACACTTACAAAATTATTAATCAATGTAATTTCAGTTGATAATGATAAAGAATCAATTGTTAACTGTTTTGATGCTTTACTTAACTATAATGCCACAACTCACAAATGTACATCAGATACACCTGGTTGTTCTGTTAGCGATGCCGATATAGGAAATTTTTTAGAGTATAATGATTCGTGCAAAAAAACAGGGACTACTGGAGCTGTATACAATCAGTTTATAGAAACAAATGCTGATCGTATTGCTACAACAATACCAACACCTGGGAATTTCGACTGTTTTACTAGCGATGAGGCGGATTGTAAGTGCGAAAGCGATCCTCAAGATATTCCTTATAAAAAAGGGTCGGATTGTAAGTGCGCACATATAGTAATTATAGAAGATGCAGAAAAAAACAGGACACATATTCTAGCAGAGACACCTGGATTACCGAGAACACAATAGTAAAAGAGAATCAATTATTGATTCTCTTTTTTTAATTCTTTAATTAATTGCTCTAAAATATTATTTTGCTTTACCTTATCAGAACTTATCCATAATAATTCAAACAATACACCGAGACCTGGTAGAGTTATTTCATCATTTTCTACAATAGCGCTCTCAATAGAAGCTTTAATGTCATCTATTTTTGAATCCTTAAAATTATTTTTTATATAATCGCGAATGTTCATATTAATCACCATTACTTAGTATTTATATATTGAAAAAAATTATACTAAAATAGAACACCTTTTTTATTGAAAAAAAAACAAAAAAAATATATAATATATAATAGGTGATACTAGTGAAGGATAATAAAGCATTTACATTGATCGAAGTTATATGTACTTTAGTTATATTAGGAATTCTTGCATCACTTGTAACATTACAATTTATGGGAACTATAAAAAATAGTCGAGTTTCTCTAAATGCTGAACAAAAGAAACGTTTAGAGGCAACGGCACAAGATATAACGTTAAACAATAAAAATTGTTTAACTAAAGCAAAAGACAATATTGATGGAATCAGAATTAATTTACCTGATATGAAAAGATATGGTTATTTGTCAGACCAATCAATTAGAGATTTAGAAGAGGATGCCGAATTAAGCGGTTGTGTTGTTGTAAAATGGAATGATACTTATTCAAGATTTGATTACGAATATAATGAGCAATGTTTAAACACTATCGAAACTTGTGAAATAGAGGCAGTAACTGAAAAAGTAATAGTAAGTAGCTTTTATGCAGAAGACGGAAATCCTCAATATACAAACAAAAGAAGTATTACTTATTATTTAAGATATAGTACTGCTATAAATGCTGAATATTGTGTTACTTTGGGAACTCAAGCTAATTGTAATTGGAAGAAATTAAATATAAATGCAACATCTATTAATGGACAAGTTAATTTAATAGCTGAAAATGAAACAAATACAATTCATTTGTATATAAGAAATAGTAATAAAAATATCATTAATTCAATGGAAGACACAATATATTATGATACAATCAAACCAACTTGCAGTTGGCTTAATAGTGGGAATAATCGTGTTAATAATGGGGGCACATTAGAAGTAACATTGAGATGCTTGGATACTTCTGGTATTAGTAATACTGAATTATTAAGAAGTGCAATTACAATAAATAACCCAACCTTAATAAGTTTAAGTGACGCAATAATCTCAAGTAATGGATTAAATAAGGATTTTAAATTTATAGTTGGTGGTTTAGAAGGCAATGGAAGTGTAACCCTTGATTATAGCTCATCTTTAATCAAAGATGGGGCGGGAAATGTTGCTTCCTCAGCCAGCAATGTTAAAAATATTGTTGTAGATAATATTTTACCTACTGGTGAAATATCAATAAAGAATGGCGAAATGATTACCAATAGATATACAAATAATAGAAATATCCAATTAGAAATTAAAAATGCCATTGATATTGATAAAGTATGTATTAGTTCAACTAGTAATTATTGCGATAATTGGCAGCCATACAAAAATGTATATGATTGGGCCTTAACACCTTTAGATGGCATTAAAGCAGTCTATGTTTCCTTCAGAGATAGTGCAGGAAATGAAACAACAAAAGACATTAATATTTATTTAGATACAGTGGCTCCAACTTGTCAATTTTCATTACCTCTTGCTAATAACTTGAATTTGAAAGAAAATAGCTATGTTGAATACAATGCTACTTGTAGCGATACCGTACAAATTGGTAGCTACGAGATTAAAACTTCTGATTTAATAGTAAGCGATAATAATTTAGCAAAAGCAGAAGTAGTTAATGTCATTGGTAATACATACATCATTAGAATAACTGCCTTAAAAGGGGATGGATATGTTAGTGTTCATCTAAATAAAGATGTTATAAAAGACTTGGCTGGTAATTACAATGTTCAAGGAGAAATTACCCGTAATTTATTAATTGATAATACACCACCTCAAAACAATGAGATAATAATTGGTTATGGATCTACTATTACCAATCAATTAAATTTAACAGTTAGTTTATCTAGTGATATTAATACAGGCTATTACTGCATTAGCAAGACTAATAATTCTGATGACTGTACTTGGTATAATTATTCTCATTTGGTAAGTTATCGAATAGAACGTGAAAATGGAACTCATACAATTTATGCTTTCTTTAAAGACTTAGCCGGCAATATTAGTGTTAGTGGAGCTTCAGATAGCATTATCTATAATGAAAATGCTGTGTCATGTAATTTAATATTTGATAATGATTATGTTGTTATAAATTCACAATATGCCTCTTTAGATACTAATCCATACTCTTGGGATAACATTAATTGGACTTCTTCAGACCGCAAACTTATGGGTAGTAATGAAAACTTATTTAGGGCTTACATCAAAGACAATAATGGAAATATTAGCTATTGTGAAGTAAGTAGAGACACAAATTAAAAAGGATTTTATAATCCTTTTTATATTATCTGATAATTTGTATTACCATAAGTACTATTGATTTGTTGATTGTTTAAATTGGCTTCAATAATTGATAATCTTTTTTCAATGTTGTCAAGGCGTTCATTAATTCCTTGAGTTCCTTGAAAACCTTGGTTATAAGGTCCAGGCATTACTTGATTCATTGGCATCATAGGTTGATAAGGAAATGGTTGAACCCCAAAATTGTTACAGTTTCGATCTTTTTTCATTGGCACGCTCCTTTATTTTATTTCATTCTTATTATATGTTTTTGCATTAATTCGGTGTATAATATATTTGGTGATAGCATGAGATTGAAAAATGTAAAAGGAGCAAAAGAAAGAATTAATGCTTCAAATTATACAATTAAAGATTCAAAAGAACATAAAGGAAAATATTTTGAAATTTTTAAAAATGAGGCCCCAATACATGTAGAAATTGGCACAGGCAAGGGAGATTTTTTAATTGCTATGGCTATTAAAAATCCTAATATTAATTTTATTGGAATTGAAAAATATGATAGTGTTTTAGTGAGAGCGGTTGAAAAAGTTGATCTATTGGATTTAAAAAACATTTATTTCATGCGTGAGGATGCTTTTGAAATTGATGATATATTTGATCATGAAATAGATGAAATATATTTAAATTTTTCAGATCCATGGCCAAAAGAACGTCATGCAAAAAGACGATTAACAAGTCCAATATTTTTAAAAAAATATGAGCAAATTTTTAAAGATAGAAAGATTATTCAAATGAAAACTGATAATCGTTATTTATTTGAATATTCATTAACATCTTTAACGAATAATAATTATAAAATAGAAAAAATAAGTTTAGATTTACATAATGATGATGATGATAATATTGAAACAGAATACGAAAAAAAATTTGTGAAAATGGGAAAAATAATTTATAAAGCGATATTTATTAAGGATTAGACATCATCTTTACTGTAAACTTAGAAAAAAGTTGGTAAAAAAGATTTTTTTTGGTATACTTATAGTAAGTGTGGTGGATTATGAAAAAAGCGATAATTATGTTGCTTCTTCTTGTTTTTTTAACAGGATGCACTGTTGTTAGAATTAATACTAAAAGTATTGATAATATTGTGTCAGTAATATTATCAAAGGAAAATACATTATATAATACAATTGGTAAGGGATATAAATATTACATTCCTAGAGGTGTAGTTTATATTGACAGTAATGATTTCAATGAAAAATTGTATTGCAATGGTGAATATTACTATTTATACCTTGATGTAATTGGTTATTATCATAAAAAGGAATTTACATACACAGAAAATAAAGAGTTGTATTATTCCAAAAATATTGATATTAATGGTAAAAAAGGCTATTTAGAAATTAATAAAATAGACGAAAAATATTATTTAGTAGAATTTATGTACAACTATGCAAAATTAGAAGCACTAGTATTAAAAGATTCAATTAATGATGTTGTATTAAATGCAACATATATACTTTCAACTGTTAAATATAATGATAATGTTATTAAACTAATTCTAGATGAGGATTACTTTACAAGTAAAGAAGAAAGATATGATATATTTTCTTCGACAGGTAGTACCAATAGCTTTGTACTAGAATATGAAGAAATTGAGGAAAATGAAGAAAGTGAAGAGGAGTGAAAAAATGGGGATATTTAATAAATTAAAAAATATGTTTACCGAAGAGTATGAAGAAGAAAAAAAAGAGCCGATAAAAAAAGAAATGTTCCAAGTTGAAATACCTGCTCCTAAAATCGAAAAAAAAGAAGAAGTAGTTGAAGAACCAAAAAAAGAAGACAAATTTGTTTTTCCTGTTTATTTTGATGAATCGGATCTTGAACCAGCTGCTGAACCTGTAAAAAAACCTCAACCAGTTATTAATCAGCCAATTAAAACGCGTCAGCAACCGCAGAAAGCTCCTGAACCTAAAAAAACATTTAAACCATCACCAGTTATATCACCAGTATATGGCGTTCTGGATAAGAATTATAAAAAAGATGACATAGTTAGCAAACCCCGAACAACTAGAGTTGATTATTTTAGTTATAAAGGTGGCAATGATGCAATGGTTGTTGAAGATATTCGTAAAAAGGCTTTTGGTACATTAGAGGACGAGCTTGAAAATACCTTAAGCAAAATAGAAATTAACAATGATGGTCAGATTGAACAAACTGTTTCAACAAGAGTAAAACATGAATTAGAGAAAGAAGCTGTAGAGGAAAAAGAAGAACTAGAAGGCATGTTTTTTGACAATGATATGACGCTAGAAGAAGCTATGTCAAAGTATGAATCGAAGTTAGATGACGAAGAAGTGACAAAACTTGCAAAAAAAGATGATTTAATAGAAAGTGATTTATTCAACTTGATTGATTCAATGTATGATAAAGATAATACAGAGGAGGAAGAAGAATGACAGAAACTTTATTAATCATAATTTATTGTTTAATTGCTATACTATTAGTAGTGCTAATTGTATTTATGATTAAACTATTTGGTACTTTGAATCGTGTTAACAAGACATTAGATGATGTTAATACAAAAGTGGAACAATTGTCGGGCGTATTTAAAATAATTGATAATACAACCGATTATCTTGCAAATTTAAGCGATAAATTTGTTGAAAAAGTTACAAGTGCAATTGGCAACTTATTTAACAAAAAAAAGGAAGGAGAAGAAAAAGATGAGTAAACGTGGAGGATTTGGTAAAATTTTAACAGGAGCTGCTATTGGTTTAGGATTAGGCTTCTTGTTTGCCCCAAAAACTGGAGAAGAAACAAGAAAAGAATTGAAAGCTAAACTTGATGAAATGATTAATCGTGTAAGAAATATGGATGCTGGCGAAGTAAAACTACAAATAGAAAACAAAGTTGCTGAAATCAAAAAGGAATTGGAAGAACTTGATAAAGAAAAAGTTTTAGAAATTGCCAAGAGAAAATCGAAAGAATTACAAGAAAAAGCTAATGATTTAGTGGAATATGCAGTTCAAAAAGGAACACCTATTTTAGAAAAAACTGCGGCTGTAATTCGTGAAAAAACTTTAAGTGTTACAAAAGAAATTGTCAAGAAATTAGAAGATTCTGAACCAGAAAAAGCAACACCAATTACAGAAGTTAAAGCTACAAAAAAGGTTGAAAAATAATTCATTGAAATCAATGAATTTTTTTTATTTAAGTTTATATTAATTTTCTAATATGTTATAATTAAAATGGTGATGATATGAACTCATTTGATGCTGAAGATAGATTGATAAAAATATTAAAATATGGAAAATACGTAATAGTAGTTTTTGTGATATTAGTAGCTTTTTTTGTTATTCGTAGTTGTAAAAGTGACTATAGTGATATAGAAGCTAATATGATTGAAATAGCTAAACAATATATTGTTACAAAAAATATAAGTGTTAATGATGAAATATATCTTGAATTGGCTAATCTAAGTGAAGTTGAAGGAACTGAGCTATGTAGTAAAGCTAGTGGAGTGATTGTTACAAATGATGCTGGCACATTAAAATATAAAGCATATTTACAATGTCCAGACTATCAAAGTAAAATAATTGATAATAAAACTAAATACATTACTTTAAATGATTCAGAAATTATTATATTAAATAAAGGTGAAGCATTTAATGATCCTATGTATGTTAAAAATGAGGAAGTAGAAGTAGAAATTACTGGGGTTGTTGGATCTGACATTGGAATATATACTTTAAAATATGATGTTTATGTAGGAAATAAATTAAAAGATACTGTTATTCGTAAGATAATAATTGCTCAAAACGATAAAACTCAAAATATTAGTGGAATTGAGAATGCGGAAGTACCAACAATAATATTGAATGGTGATAAAAATATAGTGCTTAATGTTGGTGAAAAATATAGCGAACCAGGCTATACAGCAATTGACTATATTGATGGAAAAATTAGTAGAAAAGTTGTTGTTGAGGGTGTGCCAATTGATGAAAGTAAAGTTGGAAAATATACAATTTTATATAAAGTTAGTAATAGTCGTGGAAAATCAAATGTAGCGGTACGTATAGTTGAAATCGTTCAAAAAAAGGCAACTTTAGACATTACAATATCAAACAGTCAAAATATTGGTAAAAATGTTGATATATCATTAAATATAGAAGGAGAAGGTTACAAATATACTATATTACCAAATGGTGCAAAGAATGCGCTAAGATCGTTTACATATTCTGCCAATGAAAATAGAATATATGAATTTGCTATTTATGATATATACAATAATAAAATAATTAAAGAAATTGAAATAACAAATGTAGATAATATACCACCTACGGGAACATGTTCGGCAAAAGTTAGCGATAGTAAAACAGAAATTGAAGTAATTGCAACTGATAACAAGGGTGTTGCCGAATATAGTTATATAATAAATGGTGTCTCAACACCATTTAAAGAAGAAAGCTTTTATAGTAATCCTTCAAAATCTTCAACTGTTGCAGTTGACATAAAAGACATTTCTGATAATGTATCACGCATATCATGTAAAATAACAATAGAAGATGATAATTCATTAATAACCGATACACCAAATGATCCAGGTGCAACTTTAACGCAAGAACGATTTAACAATACTAATGGCCGATACTTGAAATACTTTTTATATGTTCCGAGTATATCTAAAACTGAAAAAGTACCATTAATTGTTTATTTACATGGTGATGGAGAGAAAGGTGACAATTTAGATATAACAGCTAAAGTTTCAATCCCTAAATATCTTAATCAAGGAATCGACTTTAAAGCTGTGGTGATTGCTCCGCAAATGCTGAGTGGATATAATTGGTATAGTAGTAAAGGCAAAGCTCAATTGAAAGAATTGATTGACTATATTGTCAAAAATTACAATATTGATTCTAAAAGAATTATTTTGACAGGCCATAGTGGCGGAGCAATTGGGGTTTGGCATATGGCAGCAACTTACAAAAATTTCTTTTCATGCGTTGTTCCCTTAAGCTATGGAGATACTCTTGAACGAAATGCGACTAGTTTAGCAGCTGATTTAACATATTTGCCAGTTTATGCATATGTTGGCGAAAATGATTCGTCTAAAGCAAGAATGAAACAATTGGTAGAAGCAATCAAAGCTTTAGGTGGGGATGCAGAGATAACCGTGTTAGATGGTAAAGGACATTCTATCCAAGATGATGTTTATCTGCACACAAGTATATTTAATTGGATGTATAGACAACAAAAAAAGGATTAGGAACATAGTTTCTAAATCCTTTTTTATTTTACTAATACTTTTTTCTTAATATCCATAATAACAGGTAGTATAATTGGCTTTCGACCAGTTTTTTCTAAAACATAAGGCGAAAGATTAGCAATTATTTCTGATTTTATGTCTGCATAATTGATGTTTTTATTAAGCTTGCTATTGATTGCTTTAAGGGAAATATCCTCTAATTGACTCAATAATTCTTCATTTTCATTAACAAGGACGAATCCTCTAGTTGTAATAATTGGTTTAGATAACAATTGATTGGTATTAACATCAAGATTGGCAATAACGATTATGATTCCATCATTGGCCATGATTTGACGTTCCTTTATAATTGAACTGCGAACTTCACCAATTCTACTACCATCAACATATATATCACTAGCTGTAATACTTTGATCTGATAATGTAATTTTATTATCATTCATTAGTAAGACATCACCATTTTTTAAAACAAATGTATTTTCACGAGGAATATCACAATTAATTGCAATATTCGCGTGTTTCTTTAACATACGATATTCACCATGATATGGCATAAAATACTTTGGATTAATCAAGCGAATCATTAATTTTAATTCTTCTTCACTGCCGTGACCAGAGGTATGAATATCTGTTAATGATGTATTGGTATAAACAGACACTCCACGCATATAAAGTTTATTAATAATTCTAGAAATGCTCAAGGCATTACCGGGAATTGTTGATGAAGACAAAATAACTAAATCATTATCGCGAATGCGAATTTGTTTGTGAGTTCCATCAGCAATTCTACTTAAGGCTGCTAATGGTTCTCCTTGCGTTCCTGTGCAAAGTAGACAAACTTTATCATCCGGTAACTTATTGGCTTCTTCTGCTGGAATAAATATTTCTCGATGCTTAATATAACCGCCAGCAATAGAGATATCGATATTAGTTTCCATACTACGTCCAAAAATGGCAATTTTTCTTTTATTTCTTTTGCACGTATCAACAATATGTTTAAGACGATAAATATTAGAAGCAAAAGTGGCAATAATGATGCGACCTTTATGTTTTAAAAATATTTCGCCTAAGGCTTCATCAACTTTTGACTCACTAGTAGAAAACCCCTCGTTTAAAGCGTTTGTACTATCACTTAAAAGAATTGTTGGATTCATTGAACCAATTTCAGCCATTTTTTGTAAATTAGCCATTGGTCCAATTGGTGTTAAATCAAACTTGAAGTCACCCGTCATTACAACAGATCCGTTTGGAGTTGTAATGAGAATTCCATGAGAATCGGGTATAGAGTGGGTAGTTTGAAAAAATTCAACCGCAATATTTTTAAATTTAATTTTATTTTTTTGATTATAAATAAACAAATTTTTAAATTTAATATTTTTTTCTTCTAGTTTTTTCTTGATTAAACCGACTGCTTGATTGGGAGCATATATGGCAGGAATATTAACTGCTTGTAATAAAAATGGAATGCCGCCAATATGATCTTCATGACCATGGGTAATAAATAATGCCTTAATTTTATTTTCATTCTTTTTCAAAAATGAAAAGTCAGGAATAATATAATCAACGCCAAGCAAATCGCCTTCTGGAAAAGTAACGCCAGCATCTACAATAACTATTTCATCTTCATGCATTACACAATACATGTTTTTTCCTACTTCACATAATCCACCTAAGGCGAATATTTTTGTGCTTTCTTTTACTGGTAATTTCATAAGAACCTCCTTTCTTTAAAAAAATTGCTGATACAATTATACGCTAAAAAAATTATATTGTCTAGCGCGTTGTACTTGTATTTTCCTACATTGTAGTGTAAAATTAAATATGATAGGTTGGTGAACTATGGGGATTTTTGGTTTTTTTAAAAATTTAAAAAATAAAACTGCTGAAGAAAAAGCAGAAATTACATTATACGATAAAGGATTAGAAAAAACAAGTAATCATTTATCAAGTAAATTAGTTGGTTTAAATACAAAATATAAAAAGGTAACTAATGAATATTTTGATGAATTAGAAGAAATTCTTATTATGGCTGATGTTGGTGTTAATACGGTCATGGAATTTATCGAAAAGTTGAAAGCACGTGTGAAACATGAAAACATAGAAAATAGTGCAGAATTAAATGAAATAATAATTGATGAATTATTTATTATCTATGTTAATAATGACATTATTGTTAATAAAATCAATTATAGTAATGAAGGACCAACAGTTATATTATTTGTAGGTGTTAATGGAGTTGGCAAAACAACAACAATTGGTAAATTGGCTGATATTTTAAAAAAGCAAAATAAGAAAGTTTTATTGGTAGCTGCTGATACATTTAGAGCTGGTGCCATTGAACAGTTGATTGAATGGGGAAAAAGAGCGGATGTTGATGTTGCTTATAATAATGCAACCGATCCTGCTAGCGTAGTTTTTGAGGGAGTAAATAAAGCTAAAAACGAAAACTATGATGTTGTTTTAATTGATACAGCTGGCCGACTTCAAAATAAAACAAATTTAATGAATGAACTTGATAAAATAAATCGTGTTATTGCCAATATCATTCCAAGTGCACCACATGAAACTTTACTTGTGGTTGATGCAACAACTGGTCAAAATGGTGTTGCTCAAGCTAAAAGTTTTAAAGAAATAACTAATATAACAGGAATTGTTTTAACTAAACTTGATGGAACTGCAAAAGGTGGTATTGTTTTGGCAATAAAGGAAGCAGCTGGTATACCGGTAAAATACGTTGGTTTAGGCGAAAAAATAGAAGATTTACGAGTTTTTGATATAGAAAAATATATTCACGGAATATTTAAAGGATTGATTGATGATGAAAAAAGAGATAACTAAAAAAATGCGTACAATTTTAAACGTTCAGCTAGTATTTATGATTATAGTAATTATATTTATAATATGTTCATTTTTTATTGAACCATTAGCTTTGTATCGTGAAATTGTACTTGGAATTGTTCTTTTAATGATGGGGTATAGTAATCATGTAATTTACCAAAAGAAAAATATGACAATTATTTATATATTTTTTGGTTTATTGTTAATTGTTTCTAATATTGTGGGATTATTATGATAGAAAATACAATTTATCTAACAATTATATACGATTATTATAAATGTTTGCTAACTGAGAAACAATGTCAATATTTTGAAGATTATTATTTCAACAATTTGACTTTAAGTGAGATGGCTGAAAATTATGAAGTTAGTAGAAGTGCTGTTAATAAGCAAATAAACATAACTGTTCAAAAATTGAATGATTATGAGAAAAAATTAAGTTTATATAAAAATGGTTTAAAAATAAAAGAATTGATAAAAGAATTACCTAATAAAACAAAAGAAGAAATTGAAAAATTAATATAAAAAGGGTGAAGTGGTATGTTCAATAAAATTGTATATTTAAGTGACAATATGGCTCATGTTTCATTATTACCGAACGTGCCACTTTCATTTAATGTTATGAATATGCATGTTGTCTTTGAAGATCAAGAAAAATGCATATTAGGTGAAATTGAAGACATTGATGAAAAGATCGTAAAAATTCGCTTTTTAGGTGAATTCAGCAATAATCATTTTATTAGTGGGACTATTAGAAAACCACTTTTAAATGCTAGAATAAGATTAATAAATAAAGAGGAAATTCCTTTTATAATGGGTGAAAATACTAATGAAAGTGTTTTTATTGGAACATCACCACTTTATAATAATTATCCTATATTTTGTCCAATCAATGATCTATTTAGTAACCATATGGCAATTTTTGGTAATACGGGTAGTGGTAAGTCATATGGAGTTGCGCGAATTTTACAAAATGTTTTTGAAAATCCTAAATTACCGCCATATAAAGCAATATTTATTATATTTGATGCTTATGGTGAATATCATAGTGCCTTTAAAGACATAAACAAAATAAATCCTAATTTTAGTTTTAAGTTTTTTTCAACAAATAAAAATAGCAATGGTGAGAAATTATGTATTCCTCCTTGGCTTTTGACAGTTGATGACATTGCTCTTTTATTGAGAGCTGATAATCATTCACAAATTCCAATAATTGAAAGAACCTTACATTTAGTGAAAATTTTTGCTCAAACTGAAGATAAAGCAATAGCATGTAAGAATAGTTTAATTGCTAGAGCTTTGATAAATATAATTTATAACAACCAGAGTGCAATGAATAAAAGAAATGATATATTTTCAATTTTAAATGCATGTTCAACAAGTGAATTCAATACTGAAAGTGTTATACAAGGAACAGGTTATACTAGAAAATTTCGTGAATGTTTTGAAGTTGATAGTAGTGGCAATTTTGCCGAAAGCATTTTATTAAATAGTTATATTTCAAAGTTTTTAAATCCTGAAAGCGAAAAATATGTTGCAACAGTAATGAAGCCATATTCATTGAAAAATATTGAAGAAGCCCTTGATTTCGCTTTAATATCAGAAGGTGTTTTAAATAATCAAAAGGCATATTCTGATGCCATTACTTTAAAAGTACGTTTACATAGTATTATCAATAGTGAAAATGCTCGATTTTTTGATTATGATAGTAATGGAGCATATATTTCTTTGGAAAAATATATTGCCCTATTAGTAGCTAAAGAAGGTCGAAGATCCCAAATTATTAATTTTAATCTTGAAGATATTGATGATAGTTTGGCAAAAGTGATCACAAAAATATATTCAAGAATGCTTTTTGAGTTTACTAAGAATTTAGATAATCGGGCAGCTATTCCTTTTAATATCTTTTTAGAAGAAGCTCATCGTTATGTTCAAAATGACTCCGATGTTTACTTACTTGGTTATAATATTTTCGAGCGAATTGCTAAAGAAGGAAGAAAATACGGCCTAATATATAACCTTATTTCTCAAAGACCTGTTGAATTATCAGAGACAGTAATTTCTCAATGTACAAACTTCTTTATCTTCAAAATGTCTCATCCTAGAGATATTGAATTTATAAAGAAAATGCTCCCTAATGTTAATAATGAAATTGTAGAAAAACAAAAAAGTTTACAAGCTGGAACCTGCGTTGCTTTTGGTCGTGCTTTTAAAGTTTCTCAAATAATTCAGATGCCTTTACCTAATCCGGTCCCAACAAGTAGTAGTTGTGATATTGTAAATAGGTGGAGACCATGAGAAAAGGCAAAAAGGAATCAATCCTTATTGTTTTATTAGTTATTGCAATGACTTTTGTTTTGTATGCAACTTTAGTAAAGCCATTTGTTGGGGAAAAACCAAAATATGAAGTTAATTCACAAGAAAAATTAGCATTATCACTAATGACACAAGCATTTTTAAATCAAAATGAAGATATTTATTCATTTTCAAGACTTTTCAATCAATACAAATTTTCAAATATTAATAACAAATATGCCATTGCTGCTGAATATTATTATCTACTTAATCACGAGATTTCTTTAGAAAATAATAATCGATTATATGATGAAATATTGACTTTAGCTAACGAACTATTTGATACTAATAAAGTGGTATTCGAAAATTTTACTGTCAATATTGATGAGTGTGGATTACATAAATATTCATCTTTAGAAGGAGATATTATAAATAATTTATGCGATGATAAAGACACAATATATCAAATCGGTGATGTTTATAAACAAGATGATTTTTACATTGTTGAATTTCTTGTTGCTGTTGCTAATTATGAAAATATAATATCTAATAAATGTTTAGAAACTGAAAAGCCATTGTCTTATAATTTAAAGCTTTCTGATTTAGATGGAAAAATTTATTATACTACTGACTATAATTATTGTTGTAAAATAGAAGAAAATTGTATGTTTAAAGGATTAAATAATTTAAAGCAAGATATTATTAATCAAGCAAAGATAAATAATAGTGTATATAAAGTCATTTATCAAAAAAAAGGTGAAAATTTTACTTTTTATGAGCTATCAAAATAAGCAGTAATGCTTATTTTTGTATTGATAACTATTAACTTTTAAGATATAATTATAATGAGGGTGATAATATGGATCAAAGGAATGAAAAAGAAATTAATTATAAAAAAGTTAATGAAGTTGTTTCCTTGTCGAGTAAAATATTAAAAATATTTTATTTTGTAATTTTAATACTAGGTATATATGGTTGTACATTGGTTGTAAAAGAATGGAAAGTATTTGAATATATAGGAATTATCCTTGGAATTTTAACACCACTTTTTATTGGTTTTGTAGTTGCTTGGTTATTTAAACCATTAATTAATTATCTAGATGGTAAAAAGGTCAGAAGAGGACTTTCAATAGCAGCAATTTATATTGCTTTGATTGCTTTTCTATATTTGTTAGTTGCTACTATTATCCCGGTTTTATATGAACAAGTAAGTGACTTAGCAAAGAGTTTACCAACTGTTTTCACAACAATCAAAGAATGGATTGATAATTTCTTCAAAAGCATTGATGGCATTGCTGGATTAGATTTTAGTAGTGCTAAAGGCGACTTGTTTATCAAAATTGAAGAATATGCGACAACATTAGCAAAAGATTTACCTAATATTTTAATTAATTTGGGTAGTACAATTGTTTCTGGAGTAGGAACATTTGTAATTGGTTTAATTGTTGGAGCTTTCCTTTTATTGAAACCAAGTAATCCAACCCATTCATTGACAAAATTGTTGCCAAAAAAATATCAATTTGATGTTGAATTATTATTATCCGATATAAACTCTATATTTAGAATGTTTATTAATGGAACATTATTATTGTCAACATTGGTTTTTGTATTATGTACGATTGGCTTTTCATTAGCTGGTTTAAAAGCAGCAGCTTTATTTGCACTTTTCTGTGGTATTACTAATATAATTCCTTATGCCGGTCCATATATTGGTGGTGTTCCTGCAGTCGTTGTAGCTTTTTCTCAAGGAACAGGAGTAGGTATTGCGGTTTTACTTGTAGTTCTAATTGTGCAAGCAATTGAAGGAAATTTACTTCAACCAATCGTTATGAGTCGAACTATGAAATTGAGTCCAGTTACTGTCATTGTTGCGTTATTAGTTTTTGGCTATTTCTGGGGCGTGTTAGGTATGATCTTATCATCACCAATAATAGCAGCTTTTAAAGCATTATTTACATTCTTCAATGAAAAATATAAATTAATTAAATATAACAACTAAACTACATCAGTGCTTTTCTATTATGGAGGATTTATGGAAATAAAAGATACGAAACCTTATACATTCATTATTTGTGGCAAAGCCCGCCATGGTAAAGACACCATTGGTGAAATCATCAAAGAACATTATGAAAGTAAAAACAGAAGTGTCATTAATCTTCAATATAGTTCTTACATTAAGAATTATGCCAAAACAATCACTGGTTGGGATGGCAGTGAAGAAACAAAACCAAGAAGTCTTTTACAACAACTTGGTACTGAAATAATTCGAAAAAAGATTGACTATAATTTTTTTGTTGATAGAATAATAGGCGATATAAAAGTTTACTCATTTTTCTTCGATGCCATAACCATTACTGATGCCAGGGCAAAGGTGGAAGTTTCTTTACCAAAAAAAGAGCTTACAAAAGTTATTGCTATTCATGTTGTGAGGCCGAATTTTGATAATGGTTTAACAGAAGAGCAAAAGCATCATTTTACAGAAACTGATTTAGATGATTTTGATGCTTATGACTATGAAGTGGTTAATGATGGCACCGTTGAAGAATTAAGAGCAAAAGTATATAAAATATTAGAGGAAGTAGATAAAAATGAATCTTAAAGATTTATACATTAATTTTTTTGTTAGTAAAGGACATACTCAAATACCAAGCGCCCCAATTGTGCCTGAAAATGATCCGTCTGTCTTATTTAATACGGCAGGAATGCAACCGTTAATTCCATACTTGATGGGAGAAACTCATCCTTATGGAACAAGATTGTGTGATTATCAAAAATGTCTTCGCACAAACGATTTAGATAATATCGGAGATAACTATCATCATACTTTTTTCGAGATGCTAGGCAATTGGAGTTTAGGCGATTATTTTAAAAAAGAATCAATTGGTTGGAGTTTTGAATTTTTAACACAAGTATTAAAAATTCCTGTTTCTAGATTGGCAGTTACTGTTTTTGCTGGTAACGATTTAATTCCAAGAGATGAAGAAGCACTTTCACTTTGGAAAAGCTTAGGAATAAGTGAAAAACGTATCTGTGAAACGGCTGATGATAATTTTTGGATAGCTGGAACAACTGGACCATGTGGTCCGGATACTGAAATGTTTTATTGGCGTAGTGATGATCCGATTCCTGAAACATTTGATCCTGATGATAATCGTTGGGTTGAGATTTGGAATAATGTTTTTATGCAATATAATAAAGATTCCGAAGGCAAAATTACCGAATTACCAAAAAAGAATGTTGATACAGGTATGGGTGTTGAGAGAACAGTTGCTATTTTAGAAGGTGTTAATGATAATTACATGGCTTCAACTTGGCGTGATGTAATTACTTTAATTGAGAAAATATCTAACTTAACATATGAAGGTCATGAAAAGGAAATGCGCATTATTGCTGATCATTTAAGAACATCGGTTTTCATTGCTGCTGATCCTGCAGGAATTAAACCATCTAATACTGATCAAGGTTATATTTTAAGAAGATTAATTAGAAGAACAATCAGATATGCTAAAAAGCTAAATATTGATATTAATAGTGATTGGGAACAACAAATAGCTTTATTAATAATTAGCAAGTATGAGAATTATTATAAAGAACTACAAATAAACAAAGATGTTGTTTTGGAAGTTTTGAATAAAGAAAAAATCAAATTTAATCACACTTTAGAAAAAGGATTAAGAGAATTTAATAAAATAATTGCTTCTTTAAATGAATCAACATTAAATAAAGACTTAGCATTTAAATTATATGATACATATGGTTTTCCAATTGAATTAACAGTTGAACTTGCTCATGAACAAAATATTGAAGTTGATGTTGAAGGCTTTAAAGAAAAGTTTAAAAATCATCAAGATTTATCAAGAACAGCCTCAGCCGGAAAATTTAAAGGTGGTCTTGCTGGTAATGATGAAATTGAAACTCGTTATCATACAGCAACTCATTTACTTAACGCAGCCTTAAAAATAGTTGTTGATAAAGATGTTCATCAAAGAGGATCAAATATAACTGATGAGCGTATGCGTTTTGATTTCTCTTGTGATCATAAATTAACAGATGATGAAATTAAGAGAACTGAGGAATTAGTAAATAGTTATATAAAAGACTCTTTAGATGTTAAAGTAACTGAGATGCCTAAAAATGAAGCGATTGCAACCGGTGCTGAATGTATGTTCATTGAAAAATATCCAGATATTGTAACAGTTTATACAATTGGCGATATTTCAAAAGAATTATGTGGTGGTCCACATGTAAAAAACACGAGTGAACTAGGTGAATTTAAAATAATTAAAGAAGAAGCCAGTAGCGCAGGTGTTAGACGAATAAAAGCAATATTAAAATAACATTTAACAATGTTATTTTTTTAAGGGTGTAAAAAAACTTACAATTTTGCTATAATATTTATAGGGAGTTTTTATGATAAAAGAAAAACTGATTTTGGTACCAAATTTACCAGGATGTTATTTAATGAAAAACATTGATAATGTAATTATTTACGTTGGTAAAGCTAAGAAATTAAAAAATCGTCTTAGTTCTTATTTCCGTGGTAAACATACAGGTAAAACTGCCAAATTAGTCAGTGAAATTGTTGATTTTGAATATGTTGTGGTTGGTAGTGAAAAAGAATCTTTAATTTTGGAACTTAATCTTATCAAAAAATACGATCCTAAATACAATATTTTACTTCGCGATGATAAGAGTTATCCATATATTGAGTTAACTAATGAAGCAGTTCCTAAACTAACAGTTGTCCGTAATATTAATATGAAAAAAAATCATACTAATCTTTATGGACCATATCCTAATGTGACTGCAGCCAGAAATACAGTTAATTTACTTAATCGTATATATCCTTTAAGAAAATGCCGTACTTTTGAAAAAAAGCCTTGTCTTTATTATCACATAGGTGAGTGTTTAGGATACTGCTCTCATGCTGTTGATCAAAATAAAATAAAAGAGATGCGTTCTGACATCATCCGATTTTTAAAAGGTGATGATACTTTAATAACTGCCAAAATAAAAGAGGAAATGTTCGAAGAATCTCGTAAATTAAATTATGAGAAGGCAAAAGAATTAAAAGAATTATTAGATTATATAACTATTACTTTAGATCATCAAAAAGTTGAAATAAGTGATTCTTTGGATCGTGATGTTTTCGGTTTCTATTTCAATGCTGGTTATTTAAGTATTCAGGTGTTTTTCATCAGAAATGGTAAAATAGTAGGACGCCATAGCAAAATAATTCCAACAATTGAAGAATATACTGATGAATTTACAAGATATATTGCTAAATTTTATGAAAGTGATGTTTTAAAACCACGAGAAATATTAGTTCCTGACATATGTGATGCTAAACTTTTAGAAGAATTTTTAGAAATAAGAGTTTTAATTCCTCAAAAAGGGACAAAGCTAGAAATCGTTAAAATGGCTAATAATAATGCTAAAGAAACTTTGGATAAAGAATTTATTTTAATAAAACAAAATGAAGAAAGAACATTAGAAGCAAATGAAGAATTAAGAAAATTGCTAAAATTAAAAAAATTAGATCGAATTGAAATATTTGATAACTCTAATTTATTTGGTAATTTTAATGTTTCAGGAATGGTCGTTTTTCAAAATGGAGTTCCTTATAAAAATGGCTATCGTAAATTTAAAATAACTTTTGACAAAAATGATGATTACAATACTATGAAAGAAGCAGTATATCGTAGATATTTTCGCGTTCTTAAAGATTCTTTAATCGTACCTGATCTCATTATTGTCGATGGTGGTATAACCCAGATGCATGCTGCTCGTGAAATAATTAACTCTTTAAACCTTAAAATAATGGTTGTAGGCTTGAAGAAGGATGATAAACATACAACTAATGCTTTGTTAGCTTTTGACCCAATAGAAGAGCTCCAAATTGATAAAAAAAGCAATCTATTTTATTTGTTAGAGAGAATGCAAGATGAAGTTCATGAATTTACAATTAATTATCATAAAAAGCTTCGTAGTAAGGGAATGTTATCGAGTATTCTTGATAATATTGATGGAATTGGTCAAAAGAGAAAAAATCAATTGTTAAGAAAATATAATAGTATTAATAAGATGGCTGAAGCGACAGTTACAGAATTGCAAGAAATAATTCCAGAAACAGTTGCCATAGAATTAAAAAAATTTATAAATGAGTATAAGGAGGAAAAGAAATGACACCACACATAAGTGCAGCAATTGACGAGATTGCGCAAACAGTAATTATGCCAGGTGATCCATTAAGAGCAAAATATATTGCTGAAAAGTTTTTGACCGATTATAAGTTAGTTAATAGTGTGCGTAATATGTATGCTTACACAGGCTTTTACAAAGGGAAAAAAGTTACAGTAATGGGATCAGGTATGGGAATTCCTAGTATGGGAATTTATTCATATGAATTGTATAAATTTTATAATGTTGAAAATATTATTAGAGTAGGAACGGCTGGTTCTTATACAGAAGATTTAAAAATATTTGATGTGATTTTAGTTGATAGCTGTTATTCAGAATCAAGTTATGCAAAAGTTCAAAATAATAGTGATGAGAAAATTTTGTATTCATCAATAAATTTGAATGATAAAATAAAAAAAACGGCTTTAAAGAAAAATTATGAATTAAAAGAATGCCGCGTACTCTCAACCGAGACATTCTATAATGAAACAGAAGAACCAACAAAAATAGTAAATCAATATAAATGCAAAGCTGTTGAAATGGAGACATTTGCTTTATTTCAAAATGCTAAATATTTAAATAAACAAGCAGCATGTTTATTAACAATATCTGATAATTTTATAACAAAAGAAAAATTAAGTTCTTTAGAAAGAGAACAAAAATTGGATGAAATGATTGAAATAGCTTTAGAAACATTATAAAGGGGTAGATACAATTGACAAAGCATATTGAATTTATAAAAAATAAGAAATTTAAAAAAAATATTTTAAAAATAAATTTTCGCAGGAAAATTAATAAAAATGAAATAACAAAAATTAATTTCTTATTATCATTATTATTAATGTCATCAAAAAAATATCAAACTAATCGTGAATTAGTATTAGAAACAAAAAATCTATATAATTTAACACCCGAAGCCTTTGCTAATATCTCTGGTAATTGTGTTATTATTAGTTTTCGTTTTACATTTTTAATGGACAAGTATACTGAAGAAAATAATACTTTAAGAGCTGTGAATTTTATTAAAGAAGTATTATTTAATCCAAATGTTAATGACAACCAATTTGCTAGTGATGCTTTTAATATTGTCAAACAAGAATTAAGCGATGATATTAAAACATTTAGTGAAGATAAAAGTGCGTATAGTAAATTACGAATGTTTGAGGCGATGGATCCCGAGTCGCCTTATGCCATTAATTATGTTGGCACTTTAGAAGAATTAGAAAAAATTAATGAAAAAAATTTATATGAATTTTATTTAGATATGATTAACAATTCAGTAATTGATATTTTTGCATTAGGTGATATAAAAGAAGAATACTTTAATGGTTGGAAAATTAATCCTAAACGTCTAAAATTATCACATATATATAAATCAAAAGAACGGGAAACAATAAAATTCGCGACAGAAAAAAGTGATACTAGTCAGAGTAAATTAGTAATGGGTTATAATATGAATGGTTTAAGTCTTTATGAAGCAAAATATCCGTTAGAAATATATCTACATATTCTAGGATCTGGTCCTGATTCAAAATTATTTGCAAATGTTCGTGAAAAGGAATCACTTTGTTACAATGTCGTTGCTAATGCAAAATATACAGGCTCAATTTTAATAATCAGAGCTGGTATTGATGCAGCCAAAGTGAAAAAAACAATAGATATAATAAATGCTCAGGTTTTAGATATGATAAATGGTAACTTTCAAGAAAAAGATGTTGAAAATGCCAAAATAAATATTAAAACTGGTTATCAAGAAATAGGGGAGAATCCTTATTATCTTATTGCTTTAAAGGAAGGTCATAAATATATTGGTTATGATCTTTTGAAGAAAAGAATGGAATTAATTGGAAAAGTCACTAAAGAAGAAGTTATGGAAGTTGCTAAAAAAATAAAACTTAATACAATATTTTTACTAGAAGGAAATAAGAAATGAAAAAATATAGAATAGAAAAACTTGATATAAATATCTATAAACATGTATGTAAAAATGGTTTAGAAATTTATTTAGTTCCTAATAAAACTGTGCATACATTTTTTGCAACTTTAAATATCAGATATGGTTCAAATATATTAAAATATAAAATTGGTGATGAAATAATTGAACTTCCAAAGGGAATAGCTCATTTTTTAGAACACAAAGTTTTTGAACAAGAAGATGGTGAAAATCCTTTTGATTTTTTTTCATCGCGTGGGGCAGATTGTAATGCTAGTACAACAAATTCAAAAACCAACTATATTTTTTCTGGTAGCACTAATTATGATGATTGCTTAAATTATTTACTTGACTATGTGCAAAAACCTTATTTTACTGATGAAAATGTTTTAAAAGAGAAAGATATAATTAAACAAGAAATATTAATGTATGAAGATGATCCTTATCAAGTACTATATTCTAAATCTTTTATGAACACTTATAAGAAAGATTTCATTCGTTATAAAATAAGTGGTGAAGTTAAAGATATTATGAGTATCACCAAAGAACAGTTAAATGATGCTTATGAAACTTTTTATCAACCAAAAAATATGTTTTTAATAGTTACCGGAAATATTAAAGTAAATGAAACAATTAAAATTGTTGAAAACAATCAAGCTAAAAAAACATTTAAAGAACCAAAGTTTGAAATAATTAATTTAAAAGAACCTTTAGAAGTAAATAAAAAACAAGAAGAAGTATATGATGATGTCGGAATTCCCAAAATTGCTATTAATATCAAATTTCCAATAAATGATTTAAGAGAAAGTATTCCGGGTTGGCAAAAATATTTAACCTTCTTTTTAGACAATGTTGTTGGTAATACTTCAGTTTTAAAAGAAAGACTTTTTAACAAACATCTATTATCATCAGATATTTCTTATGAAGTTATAAAGACAGTTGATTATTGTTCACTTTTGATAATGTTTGAAGCTGAAGCACATGAAGAAGTTATTAAAGAAGTACTACAAGAATTAAAAGAATATAGATTAAATAAAAATGATTTTGACTTAAATAAAAAAATGTTAAAAAGTACATATATTTATATGAGTGATAATATATACTCAATCAATTCCTTTGTTGCGAATCAATTAATGGAATACATGCAAATTAACGAAAAATGTTATTTAGATGTTGATAACATGAATGAGAAAGAGTATAATGACGTTATGTCAAATGTGGATTTTAATAATTATAGTGTAGTTATATTAAAATCTAAACTTGCTAAAAAATAAATATTATGTTAAATTATTGATATTGGAGGAATAAAGTATGGAAGTTTTAAAAATTGTTTTGATAGTTGTATCAATTTTATTAATAGCAGTTGTTCTTCTACAAAGTGGAAAAGCTGAAAGTGCATCAGGAGCAATAACTGGAGCAAATGATTCTTTATTTGCAAATCGTAAAGAAAGAGGAAGCGAATTATTTATTAGTCGTTTAACTTTGTGTTTAGGAATTGCCTTCTTTGTAATTTGTTTTGCATTTAAAATTTTTAAATAAACTTTATAGTTTATTTTTTTTATGAAATTATCAAATAAATCTAAAAGTTATTTACGTTAAAAAGCGCAAATGTTATAATCTATAATAGAGGTATTGTATGATGAAAGATAGTAAAAATTATACTTTAAATGTTATAATCTGTATATTAATAGTTGCTATAATTGCAGTCTTTTTTGCTATCATTAATAGAAAAAATATAAGTTTTGAAATATCAATTTATGAAAATGATATGTATATTTTTGATACTAAAAAATATAATCAAGAAGGATACTTAGTATCAAATGATCCCGATATAGCTGCTACTACTGATGATCAAATAATAGGTTTAAAAGAAGGAGAAACTTCAATATATTATGTTGATTCAACAACTAAAGAAAACATTGTTGAATTTAAATTAATAGTAAAAAATGGTGTTACAGATAATATAGAAGAAAAGGGAATACAATTAGAAACTGAAAACAATCATGAAATTGAAGTTGGAGAAATAAATAATATAGTGTATCTAGTAACACCAAATTATTTAGAAAAAAATATCGTGTTTGCTAGCAAAAATGATTCAATTGTTATGGTAGATAGCACTGGAAAATTAAAAGGAATAAAAGAAGGAAAAACACAAGTTGTAGTGTTTATTAATAATGACACTAGAAAAGAAATTAATGTCACAGTTGTGAAGGGTTCATCAGATGAAAAAACTGAAAGCAATGCTGAAATAATAACAAAAGAAAGTTTAATTAATATTGGGTTAAATGATATCTATGATATTGACTATAGTTTAAATAATGTTACGGAGTCTTTAATATTTACAAGTAGTAATCCTAAAGTTGCTGAAGTAAGTGATGATGGCAAAATAACGGCTAAATCAATAGGAATTACTACTATTAGAATATCAACAGTTGACAAGAGTGTTAACAAACTAGTAAAAGTAATAGTAGATTATAAAACAGTAATGAGAATTAAAGAAGATAGTCAACAATTAATAAAAGGAAACACTTCGACTTTAACGGTTCAAGGATTGTCAAAAGATGAAGCATCGAAATTATCATGGACGAGTAGTAATAAAAAAATAGTAACTGTTGATGCTAATGGCAAAATAAAGGGAATTGCAGTAGGGATCGCTACAATAACGGCTAAAACTTCTAATGGGGAATCAGCAAGTTGTAAAATAACAGTAATAAGTAAAAATGTAGTAGCTACAAGTGTTAAATTAAATAAAACAGCAATTTCATTAAAGCTAAGAGATACATATCAGCTAGTAGTAACTATTTTACCAACTAATACCACTGATAAAGAATTAACATGGACAAGCAGTGATTCAATTGTTGCTAGTGTAATAAATGGTAAAGTAATAGCATTAAAAGAAGGAACAGCAACTATAAGTGTCAAAACAACTAACGGATTATTAACAACATGTAGTGTTAATGTTACAGATAAAGATGTAGAATCAACGAGTGTAAGTTTAAATAAAAGCTCCATTTCATTAAAAATAAAAGATACATATCAACTAATAGCCACTATATTACCAAACGATACAACAAATAAGGAATTAAAATGGATCAGTAGTAATACAAGTATTGTTAGTGTTGATAGTGGAAAAGTGACAGCTGTTGCAGTAGGAACAGCAACAATAACCGTTAAAACAAATAATGGAAAAACTGCCACCTGCACAATAACGGTAACGAATCCAGTTGTAGCTGTTACAGGTGTTACTTTAGATAAAAATAATATTTCTCTATATGTTGGTAATGAGGCTAAATTAAATGCAACTATTAGTCCAACTAATGCCACAAATAAGAGTTTGGTTTGGTCAAGCAGTGATTCAAACGTTGTTAGTGTATCATCAGGTACAATAAAAGCTTTAAAAGAAGGAACAGCAACTATTAAAGCAACTACTTCTGATGGTAACTTTGAGGCATCAGCTTCAGTAACTGTCAAAAATTCTGTTAAAATTCACTTTATTAAACAAAAAACTAATTCTGGTGATGCTATCTTATTAGAATCAAATGGTCATTATGCTATGATTGATACGGGAATTGCTGAAGATAATCAAATAGTAAGAGATTATTTGCAGAGTCTGAATATTCATACTTTGGACTTTATCCTTATAACCCATAATCATTATGATCATATTGGTGGTGGACCATATATAATTAATAGTGGAATTAATGTAAAAAAAATTTATATAAAAACATATTTATGTAAAGATGCAGGATGCGGTGAAGCTCAAACAAATCGTTATAATTTATTTATGACAGCAGCTGTCACTAGAGATATTCCTGTTACTTATGTTGAAACTTTAAGTGAAGGTTATAATTTCAACTTTGATCAAATGAATATAACTTTATACAATACAGTTCAACGAATGAGTCAATCTGATTATATTGGTGGTAATGAAAATAACAATTCAATTGTTCAGTATATAAAAATAGGTAATACAAAAACATTTTTAGGTGCTGATTCATATATTGATAAACTATTGACTCCGATTATAAAGAAAGTTGGTAGTGTTGATGTTGTCAAAATACCACATCATGCTTATAAAACTTGTGGAGTAACTGATAGCAGTGCTTCAATTTTAAATGCCAAGTATTTAATTATTACCAATTCAGAAGAAGTATTGGGAGGTAGTTATGTAAAATGTGTTAAACATTTTAAGAAGAGCATTCCGAGATACTTTGCTAACGATATGAATAATTCGGTAATTGTTGACTATAGTAGTGGTTCAGTTTTAGTTACTAAAAATTAAATTATTGTTATTAAATAAGTATAAATTGAAAAGTTAAGTGTCCGAAAAGGACATAAAAAAGACACATAGAGTTA
>CAZLKF010000007.1:0-63245 GCA_964560085.1 uncultured Muribaculaceae bacterium | reverse complement strand
TTGCCCTTTTTTATACCTATTTTCCGGTATAGATACTAAGTTGTGTGTAAATTAATGGAATTATAATAGTATTAATGTTCTAACAAATATTTAATTTTATTAACGGAGGTCTTGATTATGGCGACAGTAATACCGACATTGCATTGCGGTGGCCGAACAGAAGAGGCAATAGCCCTCTATAAAAGAGCTTTTAAAACAGGTTGATATAGCCAAAGAAGTAGAACAAATTAAACAAGAAATTGATGACATTAAGGATTCTGCTTCACAAAAAAGAGTTAGATTAGTTAAAAGATTAGATGTTTTAGATGCATTCTTGCAATCAGGAAATAAACCAGAATGGATGATCCTAGATGCTCTACCAGTAATCCCACCAGAACTTCGCCCAATGATTCAACTAGATGGTGGAAGATTTGCTACATCTGACTTAAATGATTTATATAGAAGAGTTATTAATAGAAATAACCGTCTTAAAAAACTTATTGAATTAGGAGCACCATCTATCATTATTCAAAATGAAAAACGTATGTTACAAGAATCTGTAGATGCCTTATTTGATAATGGACGTCGTGGAAGAAATGTAACAGGTGCAGGAAATAGACCACTTAAATCACTATCATCTATGTTAAAAGGTAAACAAGGTCGTTTCCGTCAAAACTTACTAGGAAAACGTGTTGACTATTCTGGTCGTTCTGTAATCGTAGTAGGACCAACATTGAAAATGTATGAATGTGGTATTCCAAAAGAAATGGCTTTAGAATTATTTAAACCACATGTAATTAATGGTTTAGTTACTAAAGAAATTGCATCTAATATTAAAGCTGCTAAAAAAATGATTGAAAATCAAGATCCTAAAGTATGGGATATTGTTGAAGAAAAGATTAAAGAACACCCTGTGTTACTTAACCGTGCTCCAACTCTACATAGACTTGGTATTCAAGCATTCGAACCAAAATTAATTGATGGTCGTGTTATTCGTTTGCATCCACTTGTATGTTCAGCATTTAATGCCGACTTCGATGGAGACCAAATGGCTGTCCACTTACCAATTAGTGAAGAAGCTCAAGCAGAAGCAAGAATATTGATGCTTGGAGCTAACAACATCTTGAGTCCAAAAGATGGAAAACCAATCGTAACACCAAGTCAGGATATGGTTCTAGGTAACTACTATTTAAGTAAAGAAAAATCAGGTCTTCCTGGTGAAGGAAGAGTGTTTAAAGATGATTCAGAAGTTTTAATGGCTTATGAAAGAAGAGAAATAACTCTTCATACGCGTATTGCCTTACCAGTAAAATCATTTAAACATAAATTATTCCCTGATAAATATAAAAATTCATATTTAGTAACAACACCTGGTAAAATTATATTCAATGAAGCTTTCCCTGATACTTTCCAATATATTAATGATTCATCTGAAGAAAATATTACAGCAGTTACACCTGCTAAATATTTCTTAAGTTATGGCACTAATATAAAAGAAGCAATTTCCTCTATGCCACTTGTTGATCCTTTAAACAAAGGAGCATTAGGAAAATTGATTGCCCAAATTTATAAAAGATATCAAACAACTGAAACTTCAGTTATGTTAGATAAAATTAAAAATTTAGGTTTCAAGTATTCAACTTTATCAGGAATATCTATCTCAATAGATGATATTCAAGAAAGTAAGATAAAACCAGTTGTAATTGCTAAGAGTCAAGAATTGGTTGAACAAGTAAATAAACAATTTAAACGTGGTTTAATTACCAACCAAGAAAGATATGAAAAAGTTATTCAAATATGGTCAAGTGCTAAAAATGAAATTTCTAAAGAACTTGGGCAAATGATTAAAGAAAATAAAGATAATTCCGTTGCCATGATGATTGATTCAAAGGCGCGTGGTGATATTGGCTCACTAACACAGTTAGTAGGTATGCGTGGTTTGTTTACTAAACCAACCGGCGATTTCATTGAAATCCCAGTACTTTCAAACTTTGCTGAAGGTGTAACAATATCTGAATTCTTCTTGTCAACCCATGGTGCTCGTAAAGGTGCCGTTGATACAGCCTTAAAAACAGCCGATGCCGGATACTTAACAAGACGTCTAGTTGATGTCGTTCAAGATATCATCGTTCGTGAAATTGATTGTGGTACCGATAATGGTGTTGAAGTAAGAGCATTCATTAATGAAAAAGATGGTTCCGTTGTTGAAAAATTAGAAACTCGTATTTTAGGTCGTTTCACTAATAAGAAAGTTATTAATCCAACGACTGGGGAAGAAATAATTCCTGAAAATACTTATATAACAGAAGCATTAGCTGAAAAAATTGTTAAAGCAGGTGTTGAAGCTGTTTCAATTAGAACAGTTCTAACTTGTAAGAGTGAACATGGCGTTTGTCAAAAATGTTATGGACGCAACTTAGCAACAGGTCAATTAGTTGAAGTTGGGGAAGCTGTAGGTATTATGGCTGCTCAATCAATCGGAGAACCGGGAACACAGTTAACAATGCGTAACTTTAATACCGGAGGTGTTGCTGGTGGCGATGATATTACTCAAGGTCTTCCAAGAGTCGAAGAAGTCTTTGAAGCTAGAAGTCCAAAAGGAAAAGCAACAATATCAGAAATTAATGGAGTTGTTACAACAATAGAAGAAGATAACGGGAAATTAATTATTTCTGTCAAAAATGATGTTGAAACTCGTGAACATGTAACTAATTACGGCACAAAAGCTGCTGTTAAAGAAGGTCAAGAGGTTAAGGCTGGTGAACGTTTGACTCATGGACCAATTAGTCCAAAAGAATTATTACTAGTAACTGATCCAATTACTGTTCAACAGTATATATTGCTTGAAATTCAAAAAGTTTATGGTTCAACAGGTGTAGATATTAATGATAAGCATATTGAAGTAATGGCTCGTCGTATGATTTCTAAGATAAAAATTGTTAATTCAGGAGATTCCTTATTCTTACCAGGAACAATGGTAAATATAAATGATTTCTCTAATAGTAACAAAAACTTGATTCTAGAAGGCAAACGTCCAGCAACTGGCTCGCCAGTATTGCTAGGTATTACAAAAGCTTCTCTAGAAACAGATTCATTCTTATCAGCTGCTTCATTCCAAGAAACAACAAGAATCTTAACTGATGCTGCTATTCATGGCAGAATCGATCAGTTACAAGGATTAAAAGAAAATGTTATTATTGGTAAACTAATTCCAGCCGGAACTGGTGCCAAGAAATATCGTGATGTTGCTTACGAAATGGAAAATGAATTAGTTGAAGATGAACCATTAGATGCATTAGAACAAGAATTAATGGATTAAAAGAACCAATTGGTTCTTTTTTCTTTTAAAATTAATTGACATCCCTATAAAATTCTTATATAATTTAATCATATCAGATGAAAGAGACAGGTATTAATTGTTGTTTTAAAGAGAGTTAGTGTTTGGTGAAAACTAATAAATAAGTTAATACAAATCACTCTGGATGATTTTAAGAAAAGTTAAAACGGTAACGCGTTATAGTATTTGAGGGTATTAAAATTAAGGTGGTACCGCGGGTTTAAACTCGTCCTTAGATAAAGGAGCGAGTTTTTTTGTTGAAAGGAGAATTTTTATGAAAAAATATGAAGTATTAGAAAACATTAAAACAAGTGAAATTGAAGAAAGAATAAGTACTTATTGGCAAGAAGAGGATATTTTAAATAAAACAATTGAAGCACGAAATGATGCCAAAAACTTTGTTTTTTATGATGGTCCAGCAACAGCTAATGGTATGCCAGGAATTCATCATATGTTAGCTAAATTATTGAAAGATGTTTTCTGCAAATATAAGACAATGCAAGGCTTTAAAGTTTTAAGAAAAGTTGGTTGGGATACCCATGGTTTACCAGTTGAAGTGCAAGTTGAAAAAGAATTAGGCTTTGCCGGTAAAGGTGATATCGAAAAATATGGTATCAAAGAATTCAATCAAAAATGTCGTGAAGCTGTTTGGAAAAATGAAGATGCTTTTAAAGATTTCACCAATAAAATGGGTCAATTTATTGATCTTAAAAATCCATATATTACATATGATAATAATTATATTGAAACAGAGTGGTGGATTTTAAAAAAATACTTTGAAGCTGGACTTATATATGATGGGTTGAAAATATTACCATATTGCCCTCGTTGTGGAACTGGTTTAGCATCTCATGAAGTTGCTCAAGGATATAAAGAAATATCCGTTAATACGGTAACTGTTCCTTTTAAATTGAAGGATCAAGAAAATACTTATTTATTAGTATGGACAACAACTCCTTGGACTTTAATGGCTAATGTGGCTGCTTGCGTTAATCCACACGAAAAGTATCTTAAATGTGCTTCTAAAGGCTATAATTTCATTGTGGCTGATGCTTTAGCTAGCAAAGTATTAGGCGATGATTATGAAGTAGTAGAAGAGTATGTTGGTTCTGATTTAGAAGGTTTGGAGTACGAACAATACTTACCATTTATGAAAGTAAATAAAAAAGCTTTCTATGTCACCTTAGCTGATTATGTCACAATGGAAGATGGTACAGGAATTGTTCATATAGCACCTGCTTTTGGGCAAGATGACTATGAAGTAGGGTTAAAGTATGACTTACCTGTTTTAAACCCAGTTGATGAACAAGGATGCTATAATTGTGGACCATGGGAGGGACGTTTAGTAGTTGATCCTGACCTTGAACTTGAAATAATCAAATATCTAGCCGGTGAAGACAAAATATTTAAAAAGCAAAAAATGGTTCATAATTATCCTCATTGTTGGCGTTGTAAAACACCTTTGATTTATTACTCAAAACCAAGTTTATATATTAAAGTAACAGCTTATAAAGATAAAATAATTGAGGAAAACAATAAGGTTAATTGGTATCCACCTTATATTGGTGAAAAGCGTTTTGGAAATTGGTTAGAGAACTTAAATGATTGGGCAATCTCTCGTAATCGTTATTGGGGAACACCAATACCTTTATGGAAGTGTGATTGTGGACATACACATATGGTTGGATCTCGTGCAGAATTAGTTGATCTTGCAACTTCTAAAATTGATGAATCAATTGAATTGCATCGTCCATTTGTTGATGAAATTCATATTAAATGTAGTGAATGTGGAAAACCTATGACTCGTATAAAAGATGTTATCGATTGTTGGTTTGATTCAGGAGCGATGCCTTTTGCTCAATATCATTATCCTTTTGAGAATAAAGAATTATTTGAATCACAATTTCCAGCTGATTTTATCAGTGAAGGAATTGATCAAACAAGAGGATGGTTTTATTCACTTTTGGCAATTTCCACATTTGTAATGGGCAAAAGTCCATACAAAAATGTTTTGGTTAATGATTTAATAACTGATAAATATGGTCAAAAGATGCATAAATCAAAAGGAAACTCTGTTGAACCATTTACAACAATAAAACAATATGGAGCAGATCCAGTTAGATGGTATATGTTATCAGTTTCTCCTGTTTGGACACCACTTCGTTTTGATGAAGAAGGCATAAAAGATGTTATTTCAAAATTCTTTAGCACTTTAAGAAACACTTATAATTTCTTTGCTATTTATGCAGATGCTGATAATATAGATCCAACTTTATTTAATATTCCTGTTGAAAATCGACCAGAAATTGATAAATGGTTATTATCAAAATATAATCGTTTAATTGTGAATGTTATCAGTGCTTATAATGAATATGATTTGAACAAAGTTGTTCATGAAATTACGGACTTTGTCAATGAAGATTTATCTAATTGGTACATTAGAAGAAATAGAAGAAGATTTTGGTCATCAGTTTTAGATGATGATAAAAAAGCTGTGTACAATACAACTTACGAAGTATTAGTTGATTTATGTAAATTAATCGCCCCAATTGCATCGTTTACAGCTGAAGAAATATATCAAAAATTAGTAGGAGATAAATCCGTTCATTTAAGTGATTTCCCGAAAGTTAATGAATCATTAATTGATACTCATATTGAAGAACGTATGGATTTAGTCAGAAATATTATAAGTATTGGACGTTTTGTTCGTGAGGAGAATAAAATAAAGGTTCGTCAACCTTTAAAAGAAGCTTTAATCGATGGTAAAAACGAAAAACTTATTAATGATTTAATACCTTTAATTGAAGAAGAATTAAATGTAAAAGAAGTGTTATTTACTAATGAAATAAATAATTATATGAATTTTCTTGTTAAACCAAATTTTAAAGTTGCTGGTCCAATATTTGGTTCAAATATCAAATTATTCGTGACAGCCTTAAACAATTTATCAATTGAACAAATCAACAAATTAAGAGATAATCAAACTATCGAATTAAATATAGACGATGCTAACTATACAATTTCTAGTGATATGACAGATATTCGTATTTCTTCAAAAGAAGGATTTAACGTCGGTATGGAAGGAAATAACTTTATTATTCTAAATACTGAATTAACTGATGACTTAATAAACGAGGGAATTGCTCGTGAAATTGTTTCTAAAGTACAGCAATTAAGAAAAATAAGTGACTTTAATATTGTTGATCGTATTGACCTTTACTATGAAGGAAATGACAAAATAAAAGAAGTTTTTGTTAAGTTTGCTGATTATATTAAAAATGAAACTTTAGCCGAAAATATAATTGAACAATCATTAGATACAGAAATAAATGATGTTAATGGTTATGAAGTAAAATTTAAAGTTTTAAAAAAATAGGTATATTATTAATTTAATTGCTTATAATACTAATGGATAAAGAAATTTATCCTGATATAAAGCACTTTTTATTAAAAAGTGCTTTTTTTCTTTTTTATATTAATTGATTACTAATAAAAAAATAAGAAAAAAATGATAGCTAATAATAGTTATCATTTTTGTTTTATGTTATAATTATTTAAGATAGGTGTGGCAGATGAAAAAAGAAGCAATGAAGTTTTTTTATTTAGGTCTTATTTTTATAGTTATATGGACTATTAATATTTTGCTTATTTCGCCTAATTTAACTTTAATATTTAATGAACCAACAGCAGTTATTATTAGAACAATTGTAAAATTAGTACTTTGGTGTGGTTTTAGTTTATATTTTATAAAAAAATATGATAAAGACTTGAGTATCAAAAAAGACGAATTATTTAAATTGAAAGATCCTAAATTATTATTGAAATTACTAATAATGATTTTAATTGTTGCTTTTATTTCAATGCTTAAAAATCACGGAACATTTAATATTAATGAATTTACAATTGATGATCTATTTAATAAATTTCTTTTAGTCGGAATTGAAGAAGAATTGATTTTTCGAGGACTTTTATTAAATGGGTTGTCTAAAAAAAATTCATTTATTAAAGCAAGTTTAATAACATCAGTTTTATTTTCATTTATTCACATTCCACTTTATATAAGAGTTGGTTTAAAATTATCAATTATTTTAATTAATTGTATAAAAATTATCTGTGTTAGTTGTATTTACAATTATATTTTTAAAGAAACAAAATCATTAGTACCGATTATTGTAGTTCATAGTGCCTGGGATTTGTTATTCTTTATGTTTGTTGAATAAAAAAAATAAATTTTTACATTTATTTTTTTTATTCGCTAACCTTTACGTCTTTTTTCAATGAACGCATTTCACGAGTACTCATTCTTACTGTTTCACCACTATTTAAAGTGATTTTTTGTAAGTTTGGTTTTTGAGCATGCTTAGTTGCATTACAAGCATGACTTCTTCTATTTCCATGTAATGGTGTCTTAGCCGTACACTTTCTTGCCATAACTAAATCTCCTTCCAGTTTTTTAAACATTTGCTTTAATAACTTTATCATATTATTGGCTAGAAGTCAAATAAATATTTAAAAATTCCTTGATTTATAGTACAATTAAGATGAGGTGAAGCATATGAATACGCCATTAAATATCAAAACAGAATATTCTTTGTTATCAAGTATGATTAAAGTTCCTGATTTAATTGCTTTCGCATTAAAAAACAATCTTAAATCATTAACCATTACTGATAATAATATGTTTGGTTGTATGGAATTTTATGATGCTTGCATCAAGAATAACATCAAACCGATAGTTGGATTAGAATTAGCAGTTGATAATCATATTATTATCTTATATGCGAGAAATTATCAAGGTTATAAGAATTTACTAAAAATAACATCAAATGAAAAAAGTATGTCACTTTTAAGTGAATATTCATCCGACTTAATTTGTATTATTCCTTTTGAATCATATGAAGTGTACAAAGATTTATCCAAAATATTTAAAACAATATTTATTTCATTTAAAAATGAAGAAGAGCGTTATTTAATAAAAGAAGACAATAAATTATATATGAATAAAATAATTTATTTAGAAAAAGAAGACGCTAGTTATGTAAAGTATTTATATGGCGTTAAAATGGGCTTAAAGGAGCCGTTTGAGCTTGATTTGAATGATTTATATCCAATACTTGATAATCCGCTTATAAACGATAATAATCGTTTAATCAGTGAATTATGCGATTTAAAAATAGAATATCATAAAAACCTTTTACCAATTTATGAATGCCCAGATAATTTAGATAGTTTTGCATTTTTGAAAAAACTTTGTATTAATGGTTTGAAACACATATTTGGTTCTAAAGTAGGTAGTGTTTATCAAGAACGCTTAAAATATGAATTAGATATTATTAATAAAATGGGTTTTTGTAATTACTTTTTAGTTGTTTATGATTATGTTAAATTTGCTAAAGAACAAGGTATTTTAGTTGGTCCAGGTCGAGGTTCGGCAGCTGGCTCATTAGTTGCATATTTATTGAGTATTACGGAAGTCGATCCAATAAAATACAATTTGCTTTTTGAACGTTTTTTGAATCCTGAACGTATTAGTATGCCTGATATTGATATTGATTTTGAATATACAAGAAGAGGCGAAGTAATTGATTATTGTGTCAAAAAATATGGTTTAAAACGTGTTGCGCCAATTATTACTTTTGGAACACTTGGGTCTAAACAAATAATTCGTGACCTTGGTCGCGTAATGAACCTTGATGTCGAATATTTAATAAAATATATTAATTCAACTTTACTATTAATTGAAAATTATAATACCAATGAGAAATTGAAAAATTTTCTTAAGGTTAATAATGAATTAAAAGTTTTGTATAAAATCGCGATGCGCTTAGAAGGTTTAAAAAGACACACTTCTATCCATGCTGCTGGTGTTGTCATGGCCAGCATCGATTTAGATGACATAATTCCTTTAGAACGTAATCACGAAGAATTTTATATTACGGGTTATTCAATGGAGCATTTAGAAAAACTTGGTCTCTTAAAAATGGATTTTTTAGCTCTTCGCAACTTGACTTTAATAAATGATTGTTTAAAAGATTTAGAACATGATAATATAAAAGTCAATTTAAAAACAATTCCATTAGACGATAAAGAGACTTTGGAAATATTTAAGAAATCTTTAACAACAGGAATCTTTCAATTTGAGTCAACGGGAATGATGAATTTTATTGGTAAATTAAAACCCTCAAGTTTTGAAGATATTGTAGCTGCTATTGCTTTGTATCGTCCAGGACCAATGAAGAATATTGATTCTTATATAAAACGTAAAAATGGTCTAGAAAAAATTGATTATTTTGATGATTGCTTAGAACCGATTTTAAAAAATACTTATGGAATTATTGTTTATCAAGAACAAATTATGCAAATTGCTAGTGTGATGGCAGGATATAGTTTAGCTGAGGCTGATCTTTTACGTAAAGCTATGAGTAAAAAGAAAGAAGATATTTTGCTTAAGGAAAAAGATAAATTTATTAATCAAAGTGTAGGAAGAGGTCATAACAAGCTTATCAGCGAGAAAGTTTATAATTTGATTTTGAAATTTGCCGAATATGGTTTTAATCGAGCTCATTCAGTTGCTTATTCAAAAATTGCTTATGATATGGCTTATTTGAAAGCTCATTATTATAAATACTTTATGAAAAATCTATTAACTATGGTAAGTGGTAGTGAGAAAGTGTCAACTTATATTTATGAATGTAAAGATGCAGCACTTGAAATATTAAGACCGAGTGTCATAACAAGTAACAATGAGTACAAAATTGAAGAGTTTGGTTTGAGATTTCCTTTAAGTGGAATTAAGAATTTAGGTATTAATGCTATTAATACAATTGTTTTAGAAAGACAAAAAGGTAACTATAAAGATATCTTTGACTTTATAAAGCGAGTGTATGGTAAAAGTGTCAATAAGAAAACACTTGAAAGTTTAACATATGCAGGAGCTTTTACAACTTTTGGCTATAATGAGAAGACAATTATTAATTCGCTTGATGCTTTAATTAACTATGCAGAGATAGCTAATGATTTAGACGATGAATCATTACCTAAGCCTGCCATTGAAGTGTTAAAAGAGTATTCTAAAACTGAATTGATGGCTTATGAATTTGATACTTTTGGTTTTTATTTGAGTAATCATATTATTACAGAATATCGTGGTAAATATAATAATCATTTGGCTATTAAAGATTTGAATGCTTATTTTGATAAAATCGTTGATATTATCATTTACGTTGATCGCTTAAAAGAAATAAAAACAAAAACCAATAATACGATGCTGTTTGTGACAGGTTCTGATGAAACTAGTAAAATAGATGTTGTTATCTTTCCAACGATTTATCAAGAACTTGAAAATGTTGAAAAAGGCGATATTTTAATAATTAATGCTAGGGTTGAAAAGAGATTTGATAAGTATCAATTAGTGGTTAATCGAATAATTGAACAGATAAAAACTGACAAAAATTGGCAATAATGTACTTATTGCTTTTTTTTTTATTCAAAAAAGTGTTATAATGTTTAAACGATAGACAATATAGAGGTGCGACATGACAATTATTGAAAACATTTTTTATAAGAAAACTATACAATATCTGAAAGTTTTAATAATATTATTATGCGTTAATTTTTTGAATCTTTTAAATGTTAACGCGTATTTTAGTAAGGATTCCAGTTATACTCAAAGTATTGCAACAATAACTTATCAGCAATTACAACTTTTGTCTAATAAAGAAAGCTATGGCTTTTGTGATGGACAAGCAACAATTCATTTATCGATAGGGAACCCAAATAATTATAATGTAACTTATACTATTTCATTTAATAACAACGATTTAACATATAAAATTGATGGAGTTGCTCCTAGTAGTTATACATTAACTGCTAATAATAGTAAAACGCATGACATTCTTGTTACTGGATCAACAAGTAATAGTTCTCTAACAATGACTGTTACAAGTAATACACCATATAGTAGTTCTGTAAGTAAAACTGTTAGCATGGATTTAAATTGTCCTCTTTGTACATGGGGAACTTTAAATGACGTAACAGCTACAAAAACTAATACATATGACATTACTTGTAAAGATACAGGTAGCGGAATGCAATCATCATTGCTTACTACGAGTGATTTTGTGTCAAGTAATACAAGTGTTGCAACTATTACTAATGTAAGTAATCCTGTTACTGTTACTAATGGTTATAAATATACTGTAACTGCTAAAGGCCTTAATGTTGGTAATTTTGCTTTAAGTTTAAAAGCTTCATCAGTATATGATAATGCTGGTAATGCTAACATTTTAACATCGAGTGGAACAATAAATGTTGTTAGATCAAAAACGGCAACAACTGGTAGTTGTAATACTTTAACTTACAATAAGGCAGCTCAAAATTTAGCTAGTGGAGCCGTTAATGCAACTTATGTGAATAATTCTGGAACCTCTTATGGTAATTATGAAGTGACAATAAATGCTAATGATAATTATGCATTTAGTGATGGCACTATAAGTAAAACTCTTACTTGTACGATAAATAAGAAAACATTGACGGTTGCTAATTTTACATATAGCCCAATTACGAAAGCATATAATGGTTCAACAGCTGCTCCAAGTGGATTCGCAATAACGGCAACAACGGGAAGTGGCTTAATAAGTGGTGATAATGTAACCATAAGTTATACAAGTGCAGCATACAATAACGCCAATGTTGCATCAGCAACAAGCATAGCAATTAATGGAATGAGTCAGAATAATAGCAATTATGTTTTGGATTCAACAAGTTATACAAAGACATCTGCTACAATAACTGCAGCAACTCCAAATTTAACTTTAGCAAATAAATCAGCTGCTTATACCGGAAGTGCAATAATAATAAATGCTCCAAGTGTAAGTGGGGTAAGTGGAGGAACAACTCCAAATGGAACAATTACATATACATACTATAGTGGAACATCATGTGGAACTGCTTTAAGTGGAGCACCTTCAGCAATTGGCTCATATTCAGCAAAAGCAAGCATGTCGGCAAGTGGAAACTATGGAGCAGAAATAAGTAATTGTGCAACTTTAATTATAACAGATACAATAAAACCGGTCTGTGTATGGACAAGTGGACCGAATCCTTCAACTATTAGTTATGGCAGCTCATCTTTAACTTTAACTTGCACAGATAATATTGGAATAAATGGTAATTCTATAAATTCATCCGATTTGACAGTTGTTAAAACTGGTGATGTAGTACCAACAATATCAAATCCAACAATGTCAAGAGTTAGTGGTGGATATTCCTATAATTTTACAGTGACAGCAGCTGGAAGTGGTACCATTAAATTAAAACTTAATGCTGAAATAATATCCGATACAGCTGGTAATGGCAATAATGAAAGTGCTCTTTCTAATACTTTAACAGTTGATAACGAGGCTCCATCAGTTGGATTTAGTGTGAACGGAAATAATACATATGCTAAATCTAATGCAACAGTTGTGACGTTAACAGACAATCTAACAGGTGTTGCTTCGGCAAAATATTTATGGACTCAAACTGCTGGAACAAGTGCTGCTAGTGGAACAAGTTTTAGTAGTGGTAATACAATATCAAAATCAAGTGGAAATGGTGATTGGTATTTGTGTATATATACAGTTGATCAAATTGGTAATGAAAATGATATTTGTTCAAATGTATTTAGATTTGATAATGAACTACCTGTAATTAATCCAAACTCAACTTCTATATGTATTAGCAAAGGCTCAACAGCTTCATTATCTAATTATGTAAATATATCAGATAGCTATAGTGGGGTTAATTATACTACTTTAGTAATAAAAAATGGATCAACAGTTGTGACAAACTTATCAAGTTTAGGCGTTGGAAATTATACAATAACTTATAATGTTTCAGACAATGCTGGAAACGCAGCTACCCAAAAATCAATAACATTTAATATCTATAGTAAGATATTAGGTGATCAAGCGGTAGTAACGAGTGGGGACGGCTTATATGTCGATTCTAAAACTGTTGGAAGGTATTATTTTAGAGGAGCTAATCCTAATAATTATGTAACATATAATGGTGGAACATGGCGAATTATATCAATTGAACCAGATGGAACATATAAATTAATCTATAATGGTATTTATTCAAATGCTGTATATCATACAAGTGGTTCTAATCTTGAATCATATACGGGAACAAGTATAAATACACTATTAAATACGACTTATTATAATGCAATGACAACAGATGCAAAAAATCAATTAATAACGCATGATTTTAATGCAGGAACAGTTCCATATGGGGCATCAACAACTGGAGTAAACATCAGTGCAACTATTGATGTTGAAAAGTCACGAATAGTAAGCAGGAATGTTGCTTTACCAAGTGTAACTGATTATCTAAGAGCAAGTACTAATTGTAATGATTCATCGACATGGAATGTCTTTAATAATTCTCCATACGCTTGTAAGACAAATAATTGGATGTATATTTCATCTAGTGTATATTGGGTATTAAATCCATATTCAGCATCACGTGTTAGATATCAAAACACTAGTGGTTCAGTTAGCTTAAATACCTCAACAACAGCTAGAGGTGTAAGACCAACAATATATTTAAAAGAAACGACCACATTTACAGGTAGTGGAACGAGTACTAATCCATATGTAATATCTTCAACATGTTCAGCCTCTCAATTTTCTACTACAACTTGCAACATAACAACTACAAGTGGTTATACAACGAGTAAAACTTTAACTATCTCACCATCACAATCAACTGGTATAACATATTCATGGGATGGTATTAATTATTCGTCATCTAATACAAAAGCTATTTCTGCAGCTGGAACCTACAATGCTTACATAAAAGATGCTGAAGGAAAAACTAATAGTTGCTCGGTAAAAATTGTGAGTAGAAATGAGTATCAACATTATACATGTAGTCAATGTAAAACTTGCACTTATTGTAATTCGGGAACGTTATGCCAATCTAGTGGTAGTGGTTGCTATATTGGAAGAAGAGGATATGGCGAATTATATGTTGAGTGTAGTGACCTTGGATATGCATGGAATAGTTGTAATTCTGAGTGCTATAATAGTTATGCTTTATCTGTTTACGGTACAAGTTGTAATCGTTGCGGATGTAATTCTTGGAATACTAGTGATACTACATGGTATACAACTTCTTGTGGAACATCTGACAAATCTAGTTGTAAAGATGCTACTAGTCGAACTACATATGCGGTTCAATAAAAAAACGAATAATTTTACTCGTTTTTATCTTATCTTTTCATCGTCAATGGCTTCAATTAAATTTCTAATGAAAGATGCTCTATTTTTAGCACAATATTCATTCCATTTATAGTGACTTGAATTAAATGAGTGACCGTATGCTGGAACATCTTTAATTACAATATTGTCATCAATGAATGGTATAGCTCTTGTTAAAGATAAATTTTGTTTTACTTCATCAAATGTAAATATACCTTCTTTGATCATCATTAAAGTTCGATGAAATTTACCATTATTTTGATCACAACAATCGTTATATAGCATATAAAGCTCAGTTCCTCTTATTTCTAATAAATCACAAAGTGAAATATCTCTATAGCCGTAAGGTTCTTCCATTAATTGCATAATAGTGTTTAAAGCCCCAGGGTTTCCTTCACACATTGTTATAATCATTTCTTTAGTAGTAACATGATCATTTAATCTTTCTTTTTTCATATTATTCTCCTTGGTGAATAATAGTATACAATGATTTTATAAAATGTCAAATTATCAGAAAAATGTAAAGAAGAATTATCTGTAAAGTAAAATTGTCAAAAAATGTCGAAAAAAATAAAAATTGGACTTGACAAAGAAAAAATGTAATGATACTATTATGTTGAGGGTAAGATACTGGTACCTTTGAAACCTTTACCATAAGTTTTATGGTTTCGCATCATCAGTTATAGGTATGTTCGTGATGTAAGACAGACGTCTTGGGGTATGAAACATATCCAAAATTTTAAATATAATCCAAAATATATTTAATAATTTTATTACATTTATAATTAAATCCCTTAATATCTGATTACTTTAATATATACTTAAGTATAGTTGTATTAATTTAATATTTATTAATATTTGTTTATAAGTAATATTATTATCCTTTATAATTTATATTATCTTAATTAATTTTAATTTAATATTGAATTATAATTTAATATCTATAATTTTATTATATTAATAATCTTGATATAATTAATTATATTTATTATTTGATATTTATTATATTTCACTAATATATTTAAAAATTATATAATTCAAATTAGAATATATAAAAAATATTAATATATCAAATCTATAATATGTATCTTCTAAATATATTTTAAAATAATTATATTTAAATCGGTTCTTATGCTCAAAAGAAAAGTAAATGATGTTATAAGTGGCACAAAGAAACGCCCATAACATTATGGTGGCTTTTCTTTTTTCGTGTCTTAATACGACAAAAAAATTCATTCATTCTAGTTATTATATAAGTGGTGAATGATATGAAAAAACTTTTAAATTTATTTCTGCTAATTTTATACACTTTTGCATCAGTCCTTTTATTAGATAAAATAAGAACTATTATTTCAATAAAAGAACTTATCGTATTAATTGTTTTAATTGCGACCATTGCTATATTATTTTATGTATTATTTAAACATGAAATATTAAATATAATAACTCATATAAGTATTTTTTTCGTGACCATGATGTTATTTAGCTTAAGTGTAAAAACAGATAACATATTCTCATTTGTTGCTGGTATTGTCAGTGAAACAAATATAGTAGATAATTACCGAATTGTTGTTGCAAATGATGATTATCTAGATATTAATGATTTAGAAGGAAAGATGATTGGTTATACTAAAGACACGATTGGACTTGAAACTTTAAAAATTGACTTTACTTCTAAATGCTATGATTCATTAGAAAAAATGATTACAGCTTTACTTGATAATGAAATAGATGCCGCGACTATCATCTTTGAACAATTTGAATCTTTAAATGATGAAAATATAAGAATCATTCACAACTTTTCTTTAGTTGAAAAAGTTGAAACAGTTTCCAAAGATGTTTTATCAGAAACAACTTTAATATATATAAGCGGTATGGATAATTATGAATCCTTAAACAAAACTGGTCGCAGTGACGTTAATTTGATATTAGGGGTTAATTTTAAAACACATCAATTGTTGTTGTTATCAATTCCTCGTGATTATTATGTCACTTTAGATTCAAAAAATGCCAAAGATAAATTAACTCATGCAGGTATTTATGGCATTAATGAATCAATAAACACAATCTCGAATTTGCTCGAGAATAAAATTGATTATTATATTAAAATAAATTTTGCTTCCTTGGAAACATTAATTGATGTTTTAGGAGGAATTGAAGTTGTAAGTGATAAAGATTTTATATCGGCGGGCCTTGAATTTAAAAAAGGGGTTAACTATTTAAATGGTAAGGAAGCTTTGACGTTTTCTCGTGAACGTAAGAGTTTTATTGGTGGAGATCGAACTCGTGGTGAAAATCAACAGAGAGTTTTTGAAGGAATTGTTGCCAAAATAACTGACAAAGAAATTTTGAATAACTATATGAATGTTTTAAATAACATTTCTGATTCATTTCAAACAAATATTCCAGAGAATGAAATTCTAAAAGTTATTAAAAATCAATTGTTAACGGATCCTAAATGGAATATTCATAAGTATTCTTTAGATGGTAGTGATTCCTATGAATATACATATTCATATTCTTGTTGTAAGCTTTATGTTATGGAGCCAGATGTTGCGACTATTTATGAAGCAATTACTCTAATTGAATATTTAAAATCCGATGGAATTTTCAATTGAGCCTTTTGGCTTTTTTTATTTGATTATGCGTGTTATAATATTGCTAGAGGTGTTTAAAGATGCTAAAAATTGATCCACTTGAAAATATGGAGGAATATAAAGAAATCTTTGCAATTGTTAATTCAGAAGTCGAAAAAGAGTTAGCAAACAAGGGAATAAAAATGGGTATTGGTTATATTCATAAATTTGATGCTTTAAAAAAAGAAATTTTATTAACAAAATATAATATTGTTTGGCATACAACAGCGGAAATGAATCCAGATATTAGAATTGATTAAATGAAGCCACTTAATGATACTATTTTACTTAACAAATATAAAAATAAATTAAAACAGATTATTATTAGCTTTTTTGGGAAAATATTGTTGAAAACTAATAATGTGAATGTTGATATATTGTTGGTTAAAATTTCTGAAATAATTGAACAATATCAATTGAAAGCAAATTATGAAGAGATAACTTTTAATGTTGCAGCATGCGATTTCCAAAAACGTGAAATATTGTTTTATGAAAATTTCTTTAGAGCAGATAGTTTAGAAAAAACACTAACTTTGATACATGAATATGTACATGTTATTTCTAAAGAATTGGCGGGTATTAGTGAGTATGATGGCCTTGAAGAAGGATTTGCAGATTTCATTTCGAAAATATGTGTTATTGATGACTTAACTGGTGGAATTTTCGATTATCATTATGATGATGAAAAAATGAATGAACAAATAAAAAAGATCTTAGATCTTGATTGGGGATATAATGACTGTTTTCAAATTGTGCGAACAATTTTGGGAACTCTAAAAACTCACAATAAAGATTTAGAAGGAATCGTGGATTTTTGTTTAATGGATAAAAAGAAATTTGATTTATTGTGTCAAGAATATATAAAAAAATACCCCTCATTTTTAACAACAATTGAAAAAGCGACAATTGATTCTGAAATAAATATATTTTCATCATTTAAAAATGAAGCCTATCAGGCTTTACAAAGAATTTGTGGTGTTGATTTTTGCTTTGATGAAAACATATTAATATATTGTTCCAATAACGAGATAATAATACCGAGTAAAGATATTAAAAGGATGTGATAGTGTGACAAATGAAGAAAATGAATTATTGCGACTTAATGCACGAGTTGCCAAAATTATTTCGACTTACTGCAAAAGAATGTTTCCTAACAATAAAAAACTTTTGTCAGTTGTAGCTAGAACAATTCGTGAAATTGATGTGGGGATTGATAATACTGAAAGAACGCATGGACTAGCTTATTTCTCTAATTTGGGTATGGGTGAAATCCGTGTGATTTATCAGAATTTTTTTAGAATGGATGATGTTCAAAAAATAAGTGTTTTATTGCATGAATATTCACATGCTTTAAATAGTTATAATATGCGAACAAAGTTCGACTTTTTAGAAGAAGGAATGTCAGATGTTTTTTCTGAAACTTTAGTTAATGATTGGTTATTCAACCAAGAAGGGTTAAAACGTATTCCTAAACCTATTCGTAATTTATATGCTGATGGTTTTGTTAATTATTCATATGGCTATATTGAAGAACGTCAAGTTGCTAAAGATATATTATTAATATTTTTACATTATTATGATTCTGTTGATGAAGCAATGGCCAATTTTATCACGGGCAATGACAATTTTTATAAACTTGCCGGTGATATAAATGGCATTAATGTTCAACGCTTATTTCAATATATTCAAGATTCAATAATTACAACAAAATATAATAATTCTAATGAGTTTTATGATATAGTACGAATTTACACTTATGGGATTTTAGAAAAGACTTTTAAAACTTATGAAAGTGGTGAAATATTAAAGAAAACGCGTCAACCACTTAATAAAATGGAAGGCGTTTGTTTTTCAAAAAATTTAGGAATATCAATTATTTATAATGTCAAACAATTAGAAGAATTATTAGGTCCGAATTTTGATTATAACAATCCAACTAAAGCAACAATCGATGAATTAAAACAAAAAGGTGGTTCTCTTATATATGCTGTTTGCAATGGCGGTTATATTCCTGAAAAATTAAAAATTTTTATTAAAGCTTGGTTTCAAAAATGTAATGGGAATTTAAAGGAATTTGATTATATTTTAAGTGTGTTACCTAATGTTCCTGATGAACTTCTAGTCGACATATTAAAAACAAATCCTCAGGCAAATAGTGATTTTATATATGATTGCATAAGAAAATATGAAATTACTAAGATAGATGATTATGCATTTATTAATGGAATATTAGAACATGATAAAACTTCCAAATCAAAAATTGAAGTTGAGATTTTTGCAATTCCGTATTTACGCCCACAAGAAAAGGTTGATGCTTTAATCAAAATAATTAATGAAATGGATTTGAAAGCTGATTATGAAAATATTTACACTTTAGCTGCAACTATTGAAAGTGTCATTAATCTACCGGTTTTGCCAAATAATATTCCTAAATTAACAGATTCTTTAAATAAATGTCGCCGTTTTTCACCTCAAGAGTCGAAAAATGGTAGTGCTGGTAATATAATTAGAAGATCAATTGTTGATAAAGAAGATTTCTTTGTTCAAAAAATACATGATGATTTTTGTATTGTTTTCAGTGCTTTAATTAAATATGGAATTGTTATTAATAGTAATGAAGTTTTAGAAAAAATAAAGGCCAAATCATTATCAGCTACACCACTTAAATTTAAAGTTGTACCTGATGAAATGAAAATAATTATTTTAAAGGGGGTTCTTGAAATTTTTAAGAACCCGGAATTACGTTATTTTGTTTCTGATTTAAAGCTTTATATTAATACTTTATATTTAGATATAAAGGATCAAACAGTAAAAAAAGATTTTGCTTATATTTTAAATTATGATGGTTATTTTAATAATCCACTCGAACAAGAAATAAGCGAAAATAAAGTAAAATAAAGGTGAATATTCACCTTTTTTTATGATTGAAATTTAATTAAATGATAAATTAACACAGAGTTTATATAAAAATATTCTTTTTTGTTGTATAATAATTTAAGATTGTATAAATTTGTTGAAATTTATGTTATAATTTTTAAAGAAATAGGTGTTGTTATGCGCGATTTTAAGCTTATAAGTCGACAATTTTTACTTTTCATAATTGATATGTTAGTTGTTTTGTTTTGCGGTTATTTAGCTCTTAATCTACGATTTGATTTTGATGTGCCTAAAAGTGTTTATCAGATGCCGTTTTATCACATTATTATTGATATGGTTATTACATTTATTTATTTCGTTATGTTTAAACTTTATTCAAGTTTATGGAAATATGCTTCTGTTAATGAATTAATTAATGTTGTTATGGCTTGCTTTTTTTCTTGTTTAACGTGTTTTTTGTATAAAGAGTTATTTGGTATTGTTTTACCAAAAACATTTTATTTTATTGATTTTATGTTATTACTTGTTTTTGTTGGAGCAACAAGAATGTTTTACCGCGTAACTCGTTATTTTAAAGAGTACTTTAATAAAGAAAAAAATGTTAGAACAATGTTGATTGGAGCTGGACAAGCATCAGATTTACTTATTAAAGATATTGAAATTAATTCTAAGATTCCTAACAAGATTGTTTGTATTATTGATGATAATAAAAAGAAAAAAAATCGAAATTTACATCGAATTCCAATAGTAGGGGATCGTTCAACAATAGTAGAAAATGCTCTTAAATATAATGTTCAAGAAATTATTATTGCTATTCCTTCAGCTAATGCTTTGGAAATAAAAAATATTGTTGAAATTTGCCAAGAAACAGGTTGTTCATTAAAAATATTATCAGGTGTTTATCAACAAATAACTAAAAATCCAGTTAAGAATTTAAAAGATGTTTCTTATGAACAATTATTAGGTAGAGATCCTGTTAAAGTAAATCAAAGCGGTATTAAAGAATTTATTGCAGGAAAAGTTGTTATTGTTACTGGTGGTGGTGGTTCAATTGGTTCAGAATTGTGTCGTCAAATTGCTCCTAAGAAACCTAAACAATTGATTATTTTTGATATTTATGAAAATAATGCTTATGATATACAACTTGAACTTAAGAGTCGTTATCCTGAACTTGATTTAGTGGTTTTAATTGGATCAGTTAGAGATGTTGAAAGATTAGATAAAGTATTTAAAAAATACAAACCTGAAATAGTCTTTCATGCAGCTGCTCATAAGCATGTTCCTTTAATGGAAGAGTCACCTAATGAAGCTATCAAGAATAACTGTTTAGGGACACTTAATACAGCCAAAATGGCTGATAAGTATGGAGCATTAAGATTTGTCCTTATTAGTACTGATAAGGCTGTAAGACCGACTAATGTTATGGGTGCTACAAAGCGTATTTGTGAAATGATTATTCAATCGTATAATGCAAAATCAAAAACAGAATATGTAGCCGTTAGATTTGGTAATGTTTTGGGTTCTAATGGTTCGGTTATTCCTTTATTTCTTAAACAAATTGAAGAAGGTGGACCGGTTACGGTTACTCATAAAGAAATCACTAGATTTTTTATGACCATACCCGAAGCTGTAATGTTAGTTTTAGAAGCTGCTTTATTAGCTAAGGGTGGTGAGATTTTCATCCTTGATATGGGTTCACCAGTTAAGATTTATGATTTAGCTGAATCTTTAATTAAATTAAAGGGTTTAAAACCAAATGTTGATGTTGAAATTAAGATTACGGGATTGCGTCCTGGTGAGAAACTTTATGAAGAAATTTTGATGTCTGAAGAAGGTTTACAAGATACAGCTAATAAACTTATTCATATTGGTAAACCAATTGAATTTGATCAAGGAAAATTCTTGAAAAACTTAGATGAATTAATTACTTATGCTTATAAAAATAATGAAGATATAAAAGAAAAATTGTCAGAAATTGTCCCAACTTATACAATAACTGAAAATAAATAAGGAAGTGTTTTTATGGAAAAGAAGATTTTTTTAGCATCACCACAAATGTTAGGTAACGAAGAAGCTTATGTTCATGAAGCTTTTGTTAGTAATTGGTTAGCACCACTTGGTCCTTTTGTTAACAGATTAGAACATGATATGAAAGAATATATGGGAGCTGAATATGCTTGTGCTTTAGCGAGTGGAACAAGTGCAATTCATTTGGCTTTAAAACTTCTTAATGTAAAACAAGATGATATTGTATTTTGCTCATCTTTAACTTTCAGTGCTAGTGCTAATCCGATTATGTATGAAAAAGCAACTCCAGTTTTTATTGATTCTGATCCACATACTTATAATATGAGTGTTAAAGCTCTTGAAGAAGCTTTTAAGAAATATACACCTAAAGCAGTTATTGTTGTTCATCTTTATGGCTTAGCTGCTGAAATTGATAAAATAATTGAAGTTTGTAATAAGCATAATGTTCCTGTTATCGAAGATGCTGCCGAAGCTTTAGGTTCAACTTACAATGGTCAAAAGCTAGGAACTTTTGGTAAATACGGAATTGTCTCGTTTAATGGTAACAAGATTATTACAACGACTGGTGGTGGTATGTTACTTGCTCACGATGAAGAATCAATTAAGAAAGCTTTATTCTGGGCAACCCAATCAAGAGAAAAGGCTAGACATTATGAACATAAGGAAATTGGTTATAATTACCGTTTATCAAATGTTTGTGCAGCTATTGGTTGTGGACAATTAGAACATATTGAAGATAAGATTGCTAAAAAAACACATATTCATAATAAATATGTTGAAGCTTTTAAAGATATAAAAGACATTACTGTTTTAGAACCAACTAGTGATGTTGTTTCTAATTATTGGTTAACATGTATAACAATCAATGAAAAATCGAATGTTAAACCACTTGATATTATGGAAACATTAGAACAAAACAATGTTGAATCGCGTCCTATTTGGAAACCAATGCATATGCAACCAGTATTTGCTGGTTATGACTATTTCAAACATGATGAAGATGTTTCAAGGAAACTCTTTGAAAATGGTGTATGTATGCCAAGTGATACAAATATGACTGATGAAGAACAAGATTATGTTATTGAATTAGTAAAAAAATTATTTAGTTAGTAGGGATGTTATGTATAAAAATTGTCTTAAAAGAGTTTTTGATTTTATTATTTCTTTAGTTGGTTTGATAGTTTTATCACCAATTCTTCTAGTGGTTGCTATTCTTGTTAGGGTAAAACTAGGTTCACCTGTTATTTTTAAACAAAAAAGACCAGGAAAAAACGAGAAAATATTTACTTTATACAAATTTAGATCAATGACAGATGCTAAAGATAAAGATGGTAATTTATTATCAGATGAGGTAAGATTAACAAAATTTGGAAAACTTTTAAGATCAACATCTTTAGATGAACTACCTGAATTATTTAATGTTGACTGTTGCTGGTGTTAGTGTACTGTGGAACACTAACAAAGCTAGATAACATAAGGGTTTGTGGACTATTTAACTAAGTTCAAAAATTCTGTCAGCATTGAATATTTCTGGTTTTTTTTGTATAAAAGTAAAAATTTTAAAATTAAATAGATTGTGGTTGATTAGTTTACTTAATCAATTCATAAAAAAATAAAACAATAAAAAAATATAGGTCATATATAGGGATAATGGTTAAAGGGTGTAATGTTGTTTATTGATGGTTGTATAGAAAAATATAATTTATAAAATATTTATTTATATTTCTGATAAAACTTCTAATCAACTATCATCAAACCTTATTTTTAAGAAGGTAGTAAGAATGAAAAAAGTAAGAAATTTAGTTAAAACGAAGAAGAATAAAATAATATCATTTTTAGTCTTAGATATTATTACATTATTTTTATGTTCAATATTAGCATTATGGTTAAGATTTGATTTTGGGGATATACCAAATCAATATATGGATGGATTTTTTATCTTTGCTTCAATAGATGCATTAGTAATGGTTGCATTATTTTGTTTATTAAAACTATATACAAGTGTATGGAGCTATGCTTCAATAATTGAGCTTTTAAATGTCGTAGGTGGATGTATAGGAGTAGAGATTGCTTCATTTGCTTATCACTTTGCATTTAATATAGATATGCCAAGAAGTTATTTTCTAATTAGAGTATTGTTAATGATAATTTTAGTATCGGGAATAAGATATTCATATAGAATTGCTAGAGCAGTATATATTAAAGTTGAAAATAAATATAAAAAGAAAAATACAATGATTATTGGAGCTGGATCTGCAGGAAGATTATTAATAGATGAGATACTTAATAATCAACGTATGTTTAATTCGAAAATCAAATGTATTATAGATGATAATAAAGAATTAAAAGGTGAATATCTTCGTGGAATTCCTGTATGTGGTGCTAGAAATACGATTTCAAAAAATGCCGAGAAATTTGAAATAGAAGAAATAATTATTGCAATGCCAAGTGCACCAAAAACTGAAATTTCTAAAATTGTTACAGAATGTCAAAAAACAAATTGTGAGATTAAAATATTACCTTCAATATATTTATCAATGAATGAAGAAGATAAAGATATTGCTAAGAGTGTAAGACCTCTTAACTATGAAGACTTCTTAGGAAGAAATCAAGTTGTCGTTAATAACGAAGAAATAGTAAATAATATAAAAAATAAAATAGTTCTTGTAACAGGTGGAGGAGGATCTATCGGTTCTGAGTTATGTAGACAGATAGCTGACTCTAATCCAAAAACATTAATCATATTTGATATTAGTGAAAACTATGCATATGATATTCAACAAGAATTATTAAGAAAATATCCTGAACTTGATTTACATACTATTATAGGGAGTGTTAGAGATTATGATAGATTAGAAAAAGTATTTAAAGAATTAAAACCTAATATGGTATTTCATGCAGCAGCACACAAACATGTACCACTTATGGAAGTAAGTCCAAATGAAGCAATAAAAAATAATTGTTTAGGAACACTTAATGCTTGTAAATTAGCAGATAAATACAAAGTAGAAAAGTTTGTTTTTGTTAGTACGGATAAGGCAGTTCGACCAACGAACATAATGGGTGCTAGTAAACGAATTTGCGAAATGATTATGCAATCATATGATAAGCTATCAAAAAATACAACATATGTCGCAGTAAGATTTGGTAATGTACTTGGTTCAAATGGTTCAGTCATTCCATTATTCTTAAAACAAATAGAATGTGGTGGACCGGTAACAGTTACACACAAAGAAATAACTAGATTCTTTATGACAATACGTGAAGCAGTTAATTTAATATTACAAGCTGGATGCTATGCAGAAGGTGGAGAAATATTTATATTAGATATGGGTGAACCAGTTAAAATTTATGAACTTGCTGAAAAATTAATTAGATATAAAGGTTTAGAACCAAATGTGGATATTGAAATAAAAGTAACTGGATTAAGACCTGGCGAGAAGTTGTATGAAGAAAGATTAATGGATGAGGAAGGAAGAAAACAAACTCCTAATAAACATATTAGTATTGGACAACCTTTAGAAATTCCTAATACTTTCTTAAAAGATTTAGACAAATTAATAGAAGCTTCTTATAATAATAATGATGACATAAAAGAAAAAGTTGCAAAAATTGTTACAACTTATACAGTAGATCATGAAAGGAAAGGTAAATAATGAAAGAATTTAAACCATTTGAAAAAAAGGTATGGCTAGCAACTCCAACAATGCATGGTGATGAAATTAAATATGTTGAAGAAGCATATAATACTAACTGGATGAGTACTGTCGGAGAAAATATAAATGAAGTAGAAAGATTAGTTGCAGAAAAAGTTGGATGCAAATATGCAGTAGCTTTATCAGCTGGAACAGCTTCACTTCATCTATGTATGAAATTAGCTGGAATAAAAGAGGGAACAAAAGTATTTTGCTCAGATATGACATTTGCAGCAACAGTTAATCCAATAACATATGAAGGTGGAATACCAATATTTATTGATACAGAATATGATACATGGAATATGGATCCAATTGCACTTGAAAAAGCTTTTGAATTATATCCAGATGTTAAATATGTTGTTGTAGCACATCTTTATGGTACTCCAGGCAAAATTGATGAAATAAAAGCAATATGTGATAAACATGGAGCTATTATTGTAGAAGATGCAGCAGAAAGTTTTGGTGCAACTTATAAAGGAAAACAAACTGGAACTTTTGGTGCTTATAATTGTATTTCATTTAATGGCAATAAAATAATTACTGGATCAAGTGGCGGAATGCTTTTAACTGATGATTTAGATGCTGCCAATAAAGCAAGAAAATTATCAACACAAGCAAGAGAAAATGCTCCTTGGTATCAACACGAAGAAATTGGTTATAACTATCGTATGTCTAATGTTATAGCTGGTGTTGTAAGAGGACAATTACCATACCTTGAGGAACATATTGCACAAAAGAAAGCAATTTGGGAAAGATATAGAGATGGATTTAAAGGTTTACCAGTAGAAATGAATCCAATTGATTTTAAAAATAGTGAACCAAATTATTGGTTATCTTGTATGATTATTAAACCAGAAGCTATGTGCAAACAAGTTCGTGGTGAACAAGATGTATGTTATGTTCACGAAAATGGTAAAACTTGTCCTACAGAAATACTTGAAACACTTGCTAAATATAATGCAGAAGGAAGACCAATTTGGAAACCAATGCATATGCAACCAATATATAGAAATAACGGATTTGTTACAAGAAAAGGTTATGGAAGAGCAAATAGTAATGCTTATATAGAAGGAGAAGTAACTGATATTGGAATGGATATCTTCCAAAGAGGTTTATGTTTACCTTCAGATAATAAAATGACTAAAGAAGAACAAGATATTGTTATTGAAATTATTAGAAGTTGTTTTTAATAATAATTAACTTACTTAGAAATAGGTAAGTTTTTTAATGTTATAAATATAATACTCATTCTTTCTAGGATAAAAGAAAGGAAAATAGAAATGAATGAAGACATAAAAAAAGAAATATTATTTATGTTATATAACTATAAAAATATTGAAGGTTTAATTAATAAAAGAAAAGATGAATTAATTGAAACTATAGATAATGGAGCTAATTCATGGTCAAAATCTAAAACTCAAATAAATGGACATACTATGGAACATATCATTATTAAAATAGATTACTTGGAGTAGAAACAAATATAACTAATTGGCAACGAAAACAAAATGCAAATAATAATTTTAGTGCAGTTGTACCATATGATATGGAACAACAAAGAAAAGAAGCAAAAGAATTTTTAGATGATTTAACTACGAGAGATCAAAGAATGATGTTTTGCAATTTAACTTTTGTAATTACAAATGATACAAAAGAGGGATTAGATGAATGTACTGAATCTATTCTCTCAATAGCTGGTAAACACATGTGCCAGATTACACCACTTAATTATCAACAAATGGATGGACTAAATACAGTATTACCAATTGGAGTAAGAAGAATAAAAACACTAAGAACTTTAACAACCGAATCTCTTGCAGTATTAAATCCATTTAATGTTCAGGAGATAATGGATAAGAATGGAATATTCTATGGTGAAAATGCTATCAGTCATAATTTAATAATGGTTAATAAAGAAAACTTACTTAATCAATCTTCGTTTTTACTTGGAGTACCTGGTAGTGGTAAATCATTTAGTGCAAAAGAATTAATTACATTTTTATCACTTGCTACTGATGATGATATTTTGATATGTGATCCAGAAAATGAATATTCACCACTTATCAATGCTTTAAATGGAGAAGTAATAAATATATCTGCTAGTAGTAAAGATCATATTAATGCAATGGATATGGCAGAAGGATATGGTGATGGAAATAATCCAATCATAGATAAATCAGAATTTATATTATCTTTATTTGAACAATTATCTAATAAAGGATTAGGACCAAAAGAAAAATCTATAATAGATAGATGTACATCAATTGTTTATAATAATTTTAAAGATAAAAATATAATGCCAACTTTATCTGATTTAAAAATTGTATTAGAAGAACAACCTGAAAAAGAAGGTAAAGATTTAGCACTTTGTTTAGAATTATACTCTAATGGTTCGTTAGATATTTTTTCTCATCAAACTAATGTTAATACAAATAGTAGACTTATTTCTTATAACATTCATAACCTTGGCAAAGCATTAAAAACATTTGGATTATTAGTTATTACTGATGCAATGATTAATAGAGTAAATGAAAATTATAAGAAAGGTAAAAGAACGCATATATTTATAGATGAAATACATGTACTATTTCAAAATGAATATTCAAGTGCTTTCTTTAATTCTGCATGGAGACAATTTAGAAAAAGAAATGCATATCCAACGGCTATAACTCAAAATGTTTCATATTTGTTAGCAAGTGTAGATGCATCAACAATGCTTTCAAATAGTGAATTTATAGTAATGCTTAATCAAGCTGCACAAGATAGAAGTGAACTAGCAAATTTACTTAATATTTCGGATGAACAAATGTCTTATATAACAAATTCAGATGCTGGTCATGGACTTATTAGATATGGAAGTTCTTTAGTACCATTTATTAATGAGTTTCCTAAAGATACTAAATTATATAAACTTATGACTACAAAACCTGGAGAGTAGAATGAAAAAAGAATTATTGATATGGATAGTAATTTTGATTACTATCCTTTCTTTTTTCATTTATTTAATAAATAAATTATTAAATTTATATGGAGAAGAGTATGAAAAACATAAAGACAAAAGAAAATATAAATAAATCAATTAAAGTATTAAATAAGTCCTTAATCGTAGCTGATAAAACAAAAGATGCATTAGTAGTTACAAAAGAGAAAATTGATAGCATATCAACCAATGAAAATTCTAATGAATATGGTAGTGAAAAAGTAAAATACGGAACTATAAAGGCTTCAGATAAGATTATTGATAAAACAAATAAAATTGGTAAAGATAACTTTATTAAAACTAAAGATAATATAAAAAGTAAAATAAAAGAAAAGTCGAAAAGTGTTGAAAAAAGTAATATTGTGTTGAAAAAGAAAAAACAAGTAGCTAAAGAAACTGCATCTAAATCAAAAGCAGTAGCAAAGAAAAGTAAAGAACTTGTTGAAAAAGCATATAAGACCTCTAAAGATATGGTAAAAGCAACTGTTAAGGCAATAAAAGGAATGATTGCAGCAACTAAGACGTTAATTAGTGCACTAATTGCTGGTGGTTGGATATCAGTTATTATAATTGTTATTATATGTTTTATAGGTTTAATAGTAACATCAATATTTGGAATATTTTTTTCAAATGACACAGGTAGTAAAACAATGACACAAATAATAAGAGAAACTAATAATGAAGTTTACAATAAAATAGAATTATTAAAAACTTCTAATAAGTGTAATGAAATAGAAGTAGAAGAAACATATTCCAATTGGGAAGAAGTTATAGCAGTTTATTCGGTTAAATATAGTGAAGATGGTAAAAACAATATTACTGTATTAGACGAGACTAATGAAAGAAATTTAAAAAATGTATTTTATGATTTCAATTCTATTTCATCAAAAATAGAACATAAAACTGAAAAAAGAGATTATGAAGATCCAGCAGAAAGAGATATTTTAATTATCAAGGTAAATTCCAAATCAAAAGAAGACGTGATGAAAGAATACAATTTTACAGAAGAGCAAATAAAAGAAGCAAATGAGTTATTATCATCAAAATATGAACAATTATGGTTAAGTTTAATATATGGTTCGACAGAAGGAAATAAACAAATCGTTGAAATTGCAAAACAACAAGTAGGAAATGTTGGTGGAGAACCATACTGGAGATGGTATGGTTATGACCATAGAGTTGAATGGTGTGCTGTATTTGTAAGTTGGTGTGCTAATGAAGCCGGTTTAATTGAAAAAGGAATTATACCTAAAACAGCGGGAGTATATACAGGAATTGATTGGTTTAAAGCAAGAGGAGAATGGAAAGGTAAAGAGTATGTACCAAGACCAGGAGATATAATTTATTTTGATTGGGAACAAGACGGAAAACCTAATCATGTTGGCATTGTTGAAAAAGTTGAAAATAACAACATTTACACTATTGAAGGTAATTCAACTGATGATGGATGCAGAGAAAAAAGTTATGTAGTAAATAGCAAATATATCTATGGATTTGGCTTACCAAGTTATTAAACAGAACATATGGCCAATGTTGATTTTTTCAGTATATTTGTTATAATATGCTTACGATTTACAATTGTATTTTTATCAATAAATTTTGTCATATCGGTTGAGAAAAATGTCAAATAATAGTATAATTAGATGTGGTATAACCAAATCTTGTAGTGGAGTTGAGTAGTATATGTATAAAAAGTTTATAAAACGTTTTTTAGATGTAATTTTTTCTTTAACAGCAATAATTATTTTATTACCAATATATATAATTATTTCTATATTTGTTTTAATCTTTATGGGATGGCCAATATTCTTTAAACAGCCAAGACCTGGTTATAAAGAAAAAATATTTAATATGTACAAATTTAGAACTATGACTAATAAGAAAGACAAAAAAGGTAATCTATTACCAGACAAAGATAGACTTACTAAATTTGGGATTTTTCTACGTAAAACTTCACTCGATGAATTACCAGAACTGTTCGCAATTTTGCTTGGAAACATGAGTTTCATTGGGCCTAGGCCATTACTAGTTGAATATTTACCATACTATACTAAAGAAGAACACCGTAGGCATGATGTAAGACCAGGCCTTACCGGCTTGGCACAGGTTAGTGGCAGAAACAATCTCAATTGGGATGAAAGATTTAAAATTGATTTAGTGTATGTAGATAAGATATCATTTATATTAGATTGTAAAATAATAATTCAAACAGTTTTCAAAGTTTTTAAAAGTGAAGATGTAGTTGTTTGCCCATCAGGAAGTTTAAAATTCGGCAAGTTAAATGAAGAAAGGAAAAAGTCAAATGAATATAAATGATGATTCTATTTCCATAATTGAATTTTCTCAAGAAGATATTTCTTCAAAAATAATAATAATTAATAATCCTTTAAATAACAAATTTTTACATTATGATTTACCATTGACATTTGATAAAACATTAAAATGGTTTAAAAACAAAGATAATACAAAAAGGATAGACTGTACCATAAAATATAATAATCAAATATGTGGATTTTGTGGACTTTTGAATATTGATAATAAAAATAAAAAAGCAGAATACTATATATGCATTGATAATGACTTTTCTGGAAAGGGAATAGGAACAAAAAGTTCAAAACTCTTTCTTGAGTATGCCATTAACAAATATGATTTAAATAAAATATATTTATTTACAGAGGTAGATAATGTAAATGCTCAACATTTATTTGAAAAAGTGGGATTTGTTAAAGAAGGAAAATTAGTTGATGATTTGATTGTTAATAATAGAAAAGTAAGTAGGTTTGTATATGGAATGTATAAATGAAACAAATATTGAAAAATTAAATACAAATCTAAACAATTGTCTGTATATAAAAAGAGAAGATCTTATTGGATTTTCGTTTGGAGGAAATAAAGCAAGAAAAGCTTTAAAATTTCAAAAAGAAATTATTAAGAAAAATAGTGATGTTATTATTACTTATGGAAGTAGTAGTTCTAATCATTGTAGAATTATTGCAAATATGGCAAAGATGATGAATTTACGATGTATTATTGTTTCCCCAATTGAAAATTATAAAGAAACATATAATTCAAAATTAATTAATATGTTTGGAGCGGAAATAATAAAAGTACCTGTAAATAAAGTAAGTGAGACGATTGATGATTTAATAGAAAAATATTCAGAATCTAATAATCCATACTTTATTCCTGGAGGCGGTCATGGAAATTTAGGGACTGAAGCATATGTAGATTGTTACAATGAAATAAAAAAATATGAGAAAAAAAATAATATTTTCTTTGATTATATATTTTTTGCTACGGGAACAGGAACTACTCAAGCTGGATTGGTTTGCGGGCAGTATTTAAACAAAGATTTTAATAGAAAAATAATTGGAATTAGTATTGCACGAAAAGAGGAACGTGGAAAACAAATTGTTATTGATAGCATTAAAAACTATTTGAATAATAATGAAAAAGAATTTATTGATTTAGTAGAATTTAATGATAAGTATATAAGTAATGGTTATGGTGAAAAAAATAAGGAAATTTTCGAAACAATAAAAAGTGTATTATTCAGTAATGGAATTGCACTTAATAGTACGTATACTGGTAAAGCTTATTATGGAATGTTAGAGTATTTAAAAGAAAATAGAATAGAGAATAAAAACGTATTATTTATTAATACTGGTGGTTTACCATTATTCTTTGATGACTTGGAGGAAATAAGATGAATATATTAATTACAAGCGCAGGGACAAGAAATAAAGTTGTCCAATATTTTAAAGAAAACTTTAAAGAAATTGGTAATGTAATTGCTACAGATATGAGTGATTTGGCTCCAGCAATATATGAAGCAGATGGTTTTCATTTAGTACCAAGAATTGATGATCCGAAATATATAGATAAACTACTTGAAATATGCAAAGAAGAAAATATTGACTGTCTATTTGCATTAATTGATCCAGAATTGTCTTTAATTGCAAAAAATAAAAATAAGTTTTTAGAAATAGGAGTAACACCATTAATTTCTAGCTATGATGCTGTCGAACTTGCTTTTGATAAATATGAAATGTATAAATATTTAAGTTCAAATGGATTCAAATGTGCAAAGTCATATATTAAAAAAGAGTTTTTTTATAAAGACTTAGATGCCGGTAAAATATCTTTTCCAGTATTTGTAAAGCCGTATAAAGGTAGTGCAAGTATTAATATTAATAAAGTAAATTCGAGAGAAGAGATAGATACATTATTTAGCGTATATGATGATTTATTAATTCAAGAATTTTTAGATGGTCAGGAAATAGGGGCAGATGTTTATATTGACCCAATTTCAAAAAAGGTAGTGTCAATATTTACTAAAGAAAAAATAAAAATGCGAGCTGGTGAAACAGATAAAGCAAGATCGTTTAAAGATCAAAAATTGTTTGATTTAATTTCATCGCTAGTCGAAAAAATTGGATATGAATATATGATAGATATGGATATATTTAGAATAAATGGTGAATACTATATTTCTGAAATTAACCCGCGATTTGGAGGAGGATATCCACATGCATATGAATGCGGAGTAAATTTTCCAAAAATGATTATTAATTCAATTAATAGAGTTGAAAATAAAAATGAAATAGGAAGTTATAAAGAAAATATATATATGATGAAATATAACGAAATTAAAATTATAAAGAAGTAGGTGATACTCTTGAAAAAAGTACTATTTGTGGCTACAGTAGCAAGTCACATTAGAAGTTTTCATATTCCTTATCTAAAAATGCTAAAAGAAAATGGATACAAAACATATGTGTATGCTAATTGGAATATTGAAGGTGAAAAAAAACTTGATTATGTAGATGAGATTATTGATTCAAATATTCAAAGAAATCCTTGTTCATTAAAAAATATTAGTGCAATAAAAGATTTAAAAAGAATTATTGATAAAGAAAAATTTGATTTAATTCATTGCCATACCCCAATGGGCTCTGTAGTAGCTAGATTAGCATCTGTAAAGTCAAGAAAGAACTACGATACTAAAGTTATATATACTGCGCATGGCTTTCACTTTTATAAAGGCGCTTCGATAAAAAATTGGTTATTATTTTATCCTGTTGAATGGTATCTTTCTAAATATACAGATACACTTATTACTATTAATAATGAGGATTACGAACTTGCACAAAAAAAATTCTCAAAAAGATGCAAGGATATTAGATATGTTCCAGGCGTAGGAATAGATAAAAAAAAGTTTAGTTTGATTGTTAAAAATAGTGATAAGAATAATTATAAAAAATCATTAGGTTTGAAAAGTGATGATATTATTATATCATGCGTTGCTAGGTTAGATAACAATAAAAATCAATCTTTTTTGATAGAATGTATGAGAGAAATTGTAACAAAAAATAGTAAAATACATTTATTATTAGCTGGAAGAGATGAGTTAGAAGGTAAATATCAAAACTTAGTAAATAAGTATAATTTAAATCAAAATGTACATTTTTTAGGCAATATAGATGACATCCCTTTGCTACTTAATGTAACAAGTATTGTTGTTAGTGCTTCTCAAAGAGAAGGCTTAGGAATGAATTTATTAGAATCGATTATTTGTAATGTTCCGGTATTAGCATCTCACAATAGAGGACATGATTCAATAATTATAGATGGAAATAATGGTTATTTTTATTGTGATAAATTGGATTTTATAAATAAAGTTTTTTTGATATTAGAAAAATCTAAAAATGAATTTAATAATATTGATAAAACAATAGATAAATTTGAAATAAATAATACATTAAAACTAATGGCAAATGTTTACGGTTTGCAAAAAGATATGTTGAATGTAAATAATAACAATAATCTTTTATTTGTGCATGGCGCAGAAAAGGTAAAAATAGATAGTAGTAATAATCTATATACAGATGGTGCATATTCCACGGAAGTTTGGGCTAGATATAAAAAAATAGCAAGTAATGTAAGCGTTGTTTTTAGGAAAGAGGCAAAAGTTTACACTGTAAGTGAGGCAAGTAAAAAATTTCAATTATTAGATAAAGATATTTTGTTTTATGAAATGAAAAACAAAGAAGAAAATATTATGTCTTTTATATCAATAAAAAAGGAAATTTTTAATAGAAATTTAATAAAAAAATTGGTATCTTTAAATGATTATATTATTGTTAGAGTTCCATCAGATATTTCTTATTACGCAATGAAAATGGCACGTAAATATAATAAAAAACTATTAGTAGAAGTTGTTGGATGTCCATTTGACAGTATGTGGAATCATAGTTTAATAGGTAAAATTTTAGCTGTACCAAAATATATAAAATTGAAAAAGAATATAAAAAAAGCCGATTATGTTATGTATGTTTCAAATCAATTCTTGCAAAAAAGATATCCAAATAAAAATAATACGATTGGTTGTTCAGATGTTGTTTTAAATGATAATGTTAGTTATGATTTATCTAAACGATTAAAAAAAATTAATAATAAGAAAAAGAATGATCCTATTATTTTATGTACTATAGGCGCAGTCAATTTAAAATATAAAGGACAACAATATATAATAAAAGCAATAAAACAATTAACAAAAATGGGCTTTGATATTGAGTATTGGCTAGTAGGTGGTGGAGACAATACTTTATTAAACGAAATAGCACAAAAATATGGAATCGATAATAAGATAAAATTTGTTGGAGCAATTCCACATAAATCAATTTTTTCCTTGTTGGACAAAATAGATATATATGTTCAACCAAGTACAACTGAGGGAATGTGTAGATCAATAATAGAGGCGATGAGTAGAGGATGCCCTTGTATAGTAAGCAATGCTGGCGGAAATTCAGAACTTATAGATAGCAAGTATGTATTTAAAAAGAAAAATATTAATGATTTTGTTGATAAGTTTTGTAAGATGTTAATGGATGACGAATTAATTGCTCAATCAAAAAGAAATTATGAAAATTCTAAATTTTTTGAAAAAAAAATATTGGACGATGAAAGAGAAAACTTCTATAAAAAATTTAAAAATAGTTAAAGGTGAAAAGTATGAAAATTTTGCATTTTTATAGATCAATGAACACGGGTGGAGCTGAAACGTTTATTATGAATGTTTACAGAAAAATTGATAGGGAAAAATTTCAATTTGATTTTTTGTGTTCTTCTAAAGAAAAAGGCTTTTACGATGATGAAATAATCAAAATGGGAGGACATATTTATTATTATAATATAAGTAAAAATCCATTTATTACTATAAAGAATATTGTTAAAGTGATAAAATCAAATGGTCCATATGAAGCAATACATTCTCCTATGATGTTTTTTTCCTCAATTATTTGTATTGCAGGGAAAATATGTCATATAAAAAAAATAATTGTTCATTCGCATAGTGCAAGTGATATAAAGAAAGAAACGACTTTTAGGAAAATATATATAAAAATTAGTAGATTTATTATTAATAAATTAGCAACTTGTAAAATGGCTTGTGGTTTAGATGCTGCAAAATATTTATTTGGAACTTCAAATGATGTAAATATTTGCTATAATGGAATAGATTTTGATAGATTTTCAGACGACTACAATGATGAAATAAAACAGTTGAAAAGGAAATATTCTTTAGAAAACAAAATCATTATTGGAGAAGTAGCTAGTTTTTTACCTGTAAAAAATCATGATTATTATATAAAATTGGCAAATAAATTGATAGAGAATAAGATTAATTTTGTTATATTTTTAATTGGAGAAGGACCATTAAAAAATTCTTTTAAGGAAAAAATATCTAAGTATCAATTGAATGATTATTTTATAATATTGGACGCTACAAATAAAATCCCTGTTTACATGAACTTATTTGATATATATATGATGCCATCATTATATGAAGGATTTCCTTTATCTATTATAGAAGCAGTTTCTTGTGGTAATCCATGCCTTTTGTCTAATAATATAACTAGTGAAGTTAAAAATTTAGGTGAGTATATTCATTTTTTTGATATTAATTCTTTTCCAAATCTTAAATTGTTTAAAAAGAAAAAATGTAAAGATAATTCAAAAATAAAAAAAATGTTGTTTGATAATGGTTTTTTAGTGGATAAGTCAATAGAAATATTGGAAAGTGTATATGGAGGTAAATATGAAAGTTAAAAAAAGAAAGATATTAATTCTTTATAAATATTTATTACTTTTGATAATATATATAGCTTTACTTAATATATTAAATTTTTCTTATTCTAAAATGATATTTTTGACATCATGGTTATCAAATATATCTTTTATTAATATTATTTATGATATATATAAAAAGGACCATAATTATATGGATTTAGGAATTATTTTCTTGTCACTAATTTTTTTGTTTTGCAATGGACAATTTTTCTTATATTCGTTTGGTGTATCAACCACAAAACTATCAATTTTTAAATATAGTTTATCTGACTTGTATACTGCCTCTTCCTATTTTTTATATAGTTTTAATCTTATTTCCTTGCCATTTATTATAAAAAGTTCTGGATGTGAATGTGTATCAAAAAATAGTAATGAGTTGGATAATTCAATAAAAAAATTTTCATTTTTGTGTTTAATTGTTTTTTCGTTTCCGTTTTTATATTATAAATTATCTCAAATGATGATATCCATAAGATACGGATATGAATCAATTTATTATAGTAATATTAATGCACATTCATTCGGAGATATTATTGGTTACTTTAGTAATTTGTTTGTTATTTCTTTGATATTGTTATTATATGTTTATAGAAACAATAAAACCGGTAGGCGAATTTTTGCTTTTTTGTTGTTTTTGTTAATTGTTATGTCTTTTGTGACTGGTTTGAGAGGATCGGCAATAACGCTACTTATATGTTTTGCTTTGGTTTACTTTAAATTTATAAACAATAATATAAAAAAGCAAACATTAACTGTTATAGTAATGATTGTTATTCTATTAACAATTATTCCAATTGTAAAAGATTACAGATCAATTTCGGATAAAAGTATTTCCTCCGCATTCAATTATGCCCAAGAAAAGAGTCAGGATAGTATTATAATAGAAACTATTTCCGAATTAGGTGGAAGCACTCAGCCATTTATAATGGTAAGTAATATTATTCCATCCATTCATTCATATAAATATGGTTTATCATATTTATCAAGTTTTATGGCTATAATACCTTCCACAGTTTATTCAACTTCTTTTTTTACGGACAATGCGGCATTAGATTTGTGGCTAATGAAAGCGTACCATATGAACTATGGTCCAGGATTTTCTATAATGGCCGAAAGTTACTATAATTTTGGATTTGTCGGTGGCGTTATATTTTCATTTTTCTTGGGATACTTTTTTTCGTTTATTTTATATTACAAATCAAAAGAAGAAAAATATTATAATTTAAATTATTTGTTATCAATATCATTTTTACTAATGTCATTAATGATAGCACGTGGATCATTTTTTCATGTTCCAAAGTGTATTATTTATTTGATGATGTTACCTTTTTTTGCTATAAATATTATAAGCAAAAAAAGTAAAAAAATATGAAAGGAAATTTTTATGAATAAAAAAATAACAGTTTTTACTCCAACATTTAATAGGGCATATATTCTTAAAAATTTATATGAATCATTATGCATGCAAGAATACAAAAACTTTGAATGGCTAATTGTTGATGATGGTTCTAGTGATGAAACAAATAAAATAGTTAAAGATTGGATTAAAGAAAATAAAATTGAAATTAGATATTTTTATCAAGAAAATAGTGGAAAACATGTTGCTATTAATCTAGGTGTAAAAAATGCTAAAGGTAAATACTTTATTATTGTTGATTCTGATGATTATTTAACAAAAGATGCATTAAAAGAAATTACAAATTGTTTTATATCTATTGATGGAATGAAAAATTTTGCTGGTATTTCTGGAACAAAGATATTTACAAACAATGAATTAATTGGTACAACATTTGAAGGTGAATATGTTGATGCTACATCATTAGAAAGAAAAAAATTTAAAATTAATGGTGATAAAGCCGAAGTGTTTTATACAGATGTACTTTCAAAATATAAATTTCCGGTATTTGAAGATGAAAAATTCATGAGCGAAGCATATATTTGGAATAAAATTGCAGCTGATGGATATAAAATCAGATGGTTTAATAAACCCTTTATTGTATGTGAATATTTAGAAGATGGTTTAACAAAAAATAAAAAAAGTATTGCTTATAAGAATATAAAAGGTGAATTGCTTTATTTAAAAGATTTAATCATGTTTGAAAAAAATTTCTTTCGTAAAATTGCTCATTATGCTTCATATTGTGGTTTGTCTAGAATTAAGTATGATAAAAAAACAACATGTAGTTCAATAAAAATAAATTTATTACAGTATTACTTTTTTATATTAATTTTCAAAATTAGGAGGATAAAATCATGATAAGAATTAGCAATGTAATAAACTATATATATTTACAGTTAAAATCTATTAAAATAAAAGGCGCTAGAATAAGAACATTTAATAGTTCAAAAGATCTAGATTTTGGAAAATATGTCCAAATTCCTAGAAAAGTCACGATTAGAAGTAATGTGAAAATTGGTGACTATACATATTTAAGTCCAAATACTATTGTTGAAAGTAATGTTGAAATAGGAAAATATTGTTCAGTGGCGCCAAACGTTTATATTGGACCTGGAGAACACTATTCTGACTTTGTTACAACTCATCCTATTTTATTTGATGCTAATTGGCGAAAAAAGATTAAATTGCCAGAAAATAAAAATTATATAAATAAAATTAAAAAAATTGATGAAAAAACAATCATTGAAAATGATGTATGGATTGGATTAGGTGCTATTATATTAAGAGGTGTGAAAATTGGCAATGGAGCAATTATTGGAGCCGGTTCAGTAGTGACAAAGGACGTTCCACCATATGCAATTGTCGGTGGGGTTCCTGCAAAAATAATTAAATATCGTTTTAGCACTGAAAATATTAATAAGTTATTAAAAAGTAAATGGTGGAATAATGATATAAATATCAATAAAATGTATAGTATAGATTATTTTGGTGAAAATGATGAGAACGAGTAAATCTATAAAAAATGCAATAATTGCATTTATAACTAATTTTATAACTATTGTTATTGCATTTATTGCTCAAACGATTTTTATAAAATATTTAGGTAAAGAATATAATGGTATTAATAGTTTGTTTTCAAATATTATTTCTATGTTAGGAGTCGTAGAATTAGGTATAGGATCTGCATTAATATTTCATTTATATGAACCTATTGCAAATAACGATAAAGAAAAAATTATTTCTTTAATGAATTTTTATAAAAAGAGTTATAGACTTATTGCATTGATTATATTTATACTTTCATTATTAATACTACCATTTATTAAGTTTTTTGTTGATACTACATTAAATATAAATATATATATAATCTTTATATTATTTTCTATAGAAAGCGTCTGCTCATATTTGCTGAGCTATAAAAGGTCAATTTTAATAGCAAATCAAGAAAATTATATAATTAATATAGTAAGAATAATATATATACTTTTACTAAATAGTTTGCAAATACTTTCATTGATATTAACTAAAAATTATTATTTTTACTTAATCTTAAAAATATTTTGTAGAATAATTGAAAATATTATAATTACTATAATTGCTAATAAAAAATATCCTTTTATCAATGAAGATAAAAACAAAAATATTGACGACAAAACGAAAGGTGATATTTTTGAAAAGGTAAAGGGTTTACTATTTCATAAAATTGGATCATATATTGTGCTAGGTACAGATAATATAATTATTTCAAAATTTTTAGGAATAGTTGTTGTTGGAATTTATTCAAATTATGTTATGATAATTAATGGCGTAATTTCAATATTTTCACAAATATTTTATTCTATAACAGCAAGTATTGGGAATTTGTTGGTCGAAAAAAAATCGAACAAATCTTTCGTTACATATAAAAATATTAATTTTATAAATTTTTGGATTTCATGTTTTGCTTGTATATCTTTTTATATTATTTCAAAACCATTTGTGTTAATTTGGTTAGGCAATGATTATTTGTTAAATGAAGAAATTGTATTATGCTTAACATTAAAAATGTATTTGGATTTGTATGGTTATACTATAGGTGCTTTCAAAAATGCTGCTGGAATATTTTATGAAGATAGATTTGTTCCTATAATTCAATCCGTTGTAAATATAATTGTTTCTGTTGCTTTAGTATTAATAATGGGATTGCCTGGTGTCATAATTGGAACAATCGCTAGTTCAATGGTTCTATATTTTTATAGTTATCCAAAACTTGTATATAATAAGATTTTTAAACAAAATGTTATAAAATATTATTGCGAATTTTTTAAGAATTTAATATTATTTATACTAATTTTAATAGTAACGATTTTTGTAAATAATTTATTTGTTTTTGAATCAAATATAATAAATATACTTTGGAGTTGCTGTATAGCTTTTATTGTTCCTAATTTATTAGTTATAATTATATTTAATAAATCTGAAGGTTTTAATTTTATATTTAGCATTATAAAAAAATTTTTAAAAAAACGTAAAACCAGTTGATATTTTTTATAAAAAATATATAATAAATAACCAAGTAGCAATTACCCTGCTGCAACTAAGTATGGTTTTAGTGAGAAGGGTAATTAGGGGTTTAAAATTTTATAGCAGTTTTTTATCATAAGTAGTACAAAATAAAACTATAACTTATGTTGTATTTCTTTGCATGGTAATGCTCTACAGGAGTATTGCCTATGATTGTTAAAACTGAATATGGCCCCATATTTAAATTATTTGATTATTTTATATTAAAAATTATTGACGCAGTATCTTATGCTCACTTTGTGAGTATAGGCTACTGCGTTTTTTTGTATTGCAAGAATATTAGAGGTCCTCCTTTTAGTTTGAATTTTCAAATTAGAAGGAGGATAAAATGAGAAGAAAAAGTAAGGATAATCCTTATACAATAAATGTAAATAATAATATATATTTTGTTACATTTAAGGATGGATGTAACAATCTTAATGAAGTCGAAGTGTCTAAAGAAGTTTATGAAGTGTTTGATCAAAATGAATTGAAAGATATATCACAAATGCATAAAGTTGAAAAGTACTACGACTTTAGAAGAATAGACAATTCCGACTATACTGGAATTGTCTTATTTTTTGGAACAAAAAGTAATTATAAATCTTTAGAAGATGAAGTTATAGAAAATATTGATAACGAAAAACTATATGAAGCTATTAATAAATTATCTGAAGTACAAAAAAGAAGAATAAAAATGTATTTCTTTGAAGATTTAAATTATACACAAATAGCTAGAATAGAGTCATGCGATGAATCATCTGTTAGGGAGAGTATTCATTCAGCTTTAAAAAAATTAAAAAATCTTTTGAAATAACCCCCTAAAATAATAAATAAAGTGGGTATATGTTGAAGGGTGTAATCCTTCAAAGGTGATCTTTGAAAATTTGTTATCATTCATCAAATACATTCTTATTATTATAAGCACTTTAACAAGTACGCTTGCGATTAATACTTGGTTATAAAATTAGTTAGTTACTAATATGCGATGATTAATAATAAGTATAATGATACTTCTGTATAGCCACAGACTAAAGCAATGGATACAGTCCGGAGATGAACCTCGGGAGGGTGAAATTCCCATGAAGTTAATTTAACTAATTAACTGTTTGATGATTTCCGTACATTACGGGTTCGAGGAAAAATATAATGTGAATAAATCATCCTATGAAAGGATGAGTATTATGTTTATAACAAGAAAGGATTAAATATGATAGCAAATGTTTTTTTAGATAGAAGTAAAGAAAATATTATTTCTTTTAGTTATATAGATTATATAGTTATGTTAGAAACATTAAATTTTTTAAAGAAAGAAAATTTAATAGAAATAAATATATATGATAAAGCAATTCTACAATTAAAAAAATCGTACATTGGTAAATAAATTTTTAATAATCTATACTTTTTATGGAGGTGTAGATTATGGAAGTAATCAAACAAGAAAAAAAGAATAATAAAAGTAATTCTTCAATGACAATTCTTAGAAATAAAAATTTAAGGGTAGCTGCATATGCAAGAGTTAGTACAACACATGATGAACAAGCAACTAGTATAGATTCACAACAAAAATATTATACTTTGAAAATTAAAAGTAATCCTAATTGGACTTTAACAAAAGTATATGTTGATGAAGGAATATCTGGTACTAAAATAATTAAAAGAGAAGGATTTAGACAGATGATTAAGGATGGAGTTAATGATAAATTTGATTTAATACTTACTAAATCTGTTTCCAGATTTGCTCGTAATACTTTAGATACTTTGGAATACGTCAGAATTCTTAAAGAAAAGGGTATCGCAGTATATTTTGAAGAAGAAAATATTAATACTCTTGATATGAAAGGAGAATTACTTTTAACTATTCTAAGTTCAATAGCACAGCAAGAAGCACAAAATTTGTCGAACCATGTCGTTTTGGGTTTGCAAATGAAAGCTAAGAACGGTGGAATAATTGGATCAACATTTTGTTATGGTTATGATTATAATAAGGAAACAAAAAATTTTGAAATTAATCCAGAAACTTCAGAGGTAGTAAAAAAAATATATGAATTATATTTATCTGGTTATGGAACTTCTAAGATTGCAAAATATCTAACTGAAAAAAATATTCCTACAGCAAAAGGTAAAGCAATTTGGAATGAAGGTACTATTACTCATATACTTAGATGTGAAAAATATATAGGGGATTTGTTACTTGGTAAGTTTTATTCAACTGATCCTGTAACAAAGAAAGCGAGAAAGAATCGTGGTGAAAGAGATCAATACTATATTCATGATCATCATCCAGCAATTATAGATAAAGAAACTTGGAATAAAGTTGGAGATGAAATGAATAGAAGACTATTACCACATTTAAAAAATGATATTACCGAATATCAGAAAAAATATGCATTTTCAAGTAAATTTGTTTGTGGTTATTGTGGTAAAACTATGAAAAGATTCTTTCAAGATACGTGTAGAAATGCTAAATATTATTGTTCAACTAGTTTAGATGGTTATGCATCACTTTGTCCAAATAGTAAAATGATGGATGAAGAAATAACAAAAAAAGCATTTATGCAAATGGCTATTAAACTAAGAAGAAAGATTAAACTTGATGATAAATTTTCTGATTTATTAAGAAAAAGAATTGGCTATGTAAGAAAAGTATTATTAAATAAAGATAATTTAGATAGCAGTAAATATGATAGTGAGTTATTTTCTAAGATAATCAAATATGGAGTAGTTGGTGAAGATAATAAACCATTTACAATAAAGTTTATATTAAATACTGAAGAAGATTTATTATTTAAAATAAATAAAAAAGAATCTAAGAATCTTTATAGATTAATTGAGTTTACTTCAAATCAAATTTTTTATTATATGGAAAAAACAAAGTCTGGAAAAACTAAACAAGTATTTGTAAGTAGTTTTACTGTTATTTGTGAAATTGATTTAGGTGAGTAAAATGGAAGTAATTCATTATAAGAAAAAAGTAAACAAAGAAAATATTTTTGCTAATAAATTAAAAGTAGCCGCTTATGTAAGGGTATCTACAAGAAGTGATATTCAATTAAATAGTTTTGAATCCCAATTAAATTATTATACAAACTTAATAAGTAGAAATAGTAATTGGACATTATATAAAATTTATTCCGATTTTGGTAAAAGTGGAACTTCTATAACTGGCCGAAAAGAATTTATTGAAATGATTAATGACGCTATGAAAGGAAAAATAGATTTTATAATTACAAAATCAGTTTCAAGACTTGCTAGAAATACAGAAGACTTATTAAAAATAGTAAGAACGTTGAAAGAAAAAAATATTGGTATTTATTTTGAAGAAGAAAATATTAATACTTTAGCACTTGATGGAGAATTTCTATTAAGTGTACTTGCATCGGTTGCACAAACTGAAGCAGAGAATACTAAATCACATATTAATTTTTCAATGAAAAGAAAAATGGAAAATGGTGATTGTTTAACTAGAGCGAGAACATTTGGATATAAATATAATAGTGGAAATTTAAAATTAGTAAAAAAAGAAGCTAAAGTAGTAAAAAAGATGTTTGAATTATATTGTGAAGGAAATTCACTCAAAGAAATAACAAAATATTTGAATGATAATAAAATAAAAACATTATTTAATAACAAATGGTCATCAGCAGGAGTACATGCAGTTTTAAAAAATAGTATATATACTGGTGATTTAATTCAAGGAAGATATTTTACAACTAATACAGATAATTTATATATTATTAAAGAACATCATGAGCCAATTGTTTCTAAAGAATTGTATGAAAAAGTTCAAGAGAAATTTAAAGCGAGTGAAAAATGGATTCCCAAAAAAGAATATTTAAAAAATATTCATTGTGGGTTATGTGGTAGAAAACTTGTTTATATTGTAAAAGTTAATGGATCATTCCCGTATTTATGTTGTAGATATAAAGGTTGCAAAGCTTTATCAACAAAAAAGGAAGTTTTTGAAAGTATTTTTATTGATTTACTATTTAAAATAGTAAACCTAGATTTAAGTTTTGATAAATATAAAAATAAGTATAAAGAATGTAATGACTTATTAAAAAAATATAGTAGAGAAAAAATAATTTTATTGGATGAATTAATTGATTCAAAAATTAACAAATACAAATACAATGAAGAACTAAAAAAATTAAGTTTTAAAATAGAAGAAGTTGAAATTCAGAAAACTAATCTCGAAAAATACAAAGTATTAGAAAATAAAGGTAGAGAAATTAAAACTGAAATAATAAATAGAATAATAGATTTTACTGATGATATAAATATTATTAATTATGACTTATATTACGACATTATATTATTTACTTTAATAGGAAGAGTTGAAAAAGTTAGAACTAATAACTCTCGTGTAATAAGATTTTTTTACAATGATAAAAATGAATTTATAAAAGTTAAAATTGATAATTATTTAGAATATGCTAACAATTTTGAATTACTATTTGATTTTCAAAAAAAAGTATATATACGAAATGGATGGCATGGATATAAAAATGTAAAATACCAAGTTGAATTTTATATTAGAAAGGATTATTAACATGGAAGTAGAAGTTATAAAGAAAAAAGAAGGTAAAATAGATAGAAGCACTGGTAAATTAATAAGTGAACATTTAAGAGTAGCAGCATATGCAAGAGTTAGTACTGATAGTGATGATCAAGCTACAAGTTTTATTTCACAACAAAAATATTATATGGATAAGATATATTCAAATCCAAACTGGAGTTTTGTAGAAGTTTACGCTGATGAAGGAATATCTGGAACACAGGCATTTAAAAGAGAAAATTTTATGAGAATGATTAAAGATGCAGATGAAGGAAAGATTGATTTAATATTAACAAAATCAATTTCAAGATTTGCAAGAAATACGTTAGATACGCTGAAATACGTGAGAATGTTAAGAACTAAAGGTATTGGCATTATATTTGAAGAAGAAAATATTAATACTTTAGAGATGGCAGGAGAACTACTACTTACCGTTTTATCTTCAGTTGCACAACAAGAAAGTGAAACATTATCATCACATATAAAACTAGGATTTAAAATGAAAATGGAACGTGGCGAATTGGTAGGGTTTTCAAATTGCTACGGATATTACTACGATTCTAAAAAGAATGAAATGCATATAAAAGAAGATGAAGCTGAAATGGTTAAATATATGTTTTCAAATTATATAAAAGGATTTGGTTGTTCTACAATTGCTCAAATGTTAACGGATATGAAAGTTCCATCACCAAGAGGATTTGATAAATGGCATGAAGGTACAGTTAGAAATATACTTAGAAATGAAAAATATATAGGTGATGCTGTATCGGGCAAAACTTATACTGTTGATGCAGTTACTCATAAAAGAGTAACAAATAATGGAGAGTCTGATAAATTCTATGTTAAAGATCATCATGAACCTATTATTAGTAGAGAAGATTTTGAACAAGTAAAGAAAATTATGGAGACTAGAAATCATTCTGTTTTAACTGGAAGAAAAATGGGGAAGAAATTTTCTTTTTCAGGAAGATTGAGATGTGGTTTTTGCGGACATTCATATTGTAAAAAATCCTTATATAGAAAAAGGGAAGCTTGGGATTGCATATCGGTTGCTAAAAAAGGAAGAATGTTTTGTCCAGACAGTAAAGTAATGCACGATGATGTTATTAAATCTTGTTTTATGGAAGCTTACTTTTTACTTACTAAAGATAGAGGATTAGTAATTGATAATTTTATTAATACATTAAAAGAATCTACGAGAGATACTGAACCTGAAAAAATGAAAATGAAAATAGAAAGTGATTTAAGTACTACTAAATCAAAACTTTCAAAATTAATTGATCTTTATGTAGAAGGTAAAGTTGATAGTGTAACTTTTGAAACTAAACAATTAGATTTACAAGATAAGATAAACAAATTAGAAGAAAAATTAAATAAACTTGATGAAATAGTTAAGGAAGACAATAAAGTTGACTTAGGAATTAAAAAGATAAAAACAGAATTACAATTAAGAGAAGGCTCAAACGAAATAAAACCATTTGATGAAGATTTATTTGAGGCATTAGTTGATTATGCAGTTATTGGAGGATATGACCAAAGCGATAATAAAATAAATTATATGGTTAGATTTATTTGTAAAAAAGGATTCAATTTGAGATCAAGAGAAGATATATCAGAAGATATGATAGTAGAAAACAATCATATTGATATGAAAGATAGTATATTCTTACCAATTATAGATTTTGTATCGAATCAAAACTTCTTTGTATTTGATGATACTGGAAGTAAAAGAAGAAAAACTTTAATATCTAAGGTTAGAGTAAGAGTAGAGATTGAAAAATAAGCTAAATTTATAGTAAATAACGGGTTATTGATTAACTCGTTTTTTTATCGAAAAAATACCCAAAATAACTAATCTACTCAAACCACTCTGTAATATTGTGGTTAATAAGAAGTAACTAATCAACGATACACACTACACTTATAAACCTACATATCTACTATCTATAATCAACAAAAAAGAATTTTTTATCTTTGTTTAATGCTATTAATAAAATGGCTGAAAAATATGATATGCCAATTCTTTATTCATGTCATCCAAGAAGCAAGAATAGGATAGAATCTATAGGGTTCAAGTTGGATTCTAGAGTTAGAATGCATGAACCACTGGGATTTCATGATTATAACTGTTTGCAAATGAATGCTTTTGCAGTAGTATCCGATTCAGGTACATTACCAGAAGAGAGTAGTTTTTTTACCTCAATTGGCCGTCCATTTCCAGCAGTTTGCATTCGTACTTCAACCGAACGTCCAGAAGCATTGGACAAAGCTTGCTTTATTCTTTCGGGAATTGATGAAAAGGGATTATTGCAATCTGTTGATACGGCTGTTGAACTAAATAAGGCTAAAGAATATGGAATTCCCGTTTCTGACTATATTGACGAAAATGTTAGTACTAAAGTTGTAAAAATCATTCAAAGTTATACTGGAGTTGTCAATAAAATGGTTTGGCGCAAAGAAATATAGAAAGGGAATTCACTATGAATATATTAGTAACAGGATCTAAAGGTATGGTTGGAACTGCCTTAGTTAATAATTTAAAGAATATAAAAGAGAATAAAAATAGAACAAGGCCAAATATTACAATTGATGAAATTTATGAATATGATTTAGATTCAACACCCGTTGAATTAGAAGAATATTGTAAAAATGCCGATTTTGTGTTTAATCTTGCTGGTGTAAATCGCCCTGAAAATTCAGAAGATTTTATGAATGGAAATTTTGGTTTTGCTTCAGAATTATTAAAAAATTTAAAAAAATTTGACAATAAAGCAACCATTATGCTTTCTTCTTCAATTCAAGCAACATTAGCTGGCCGTTTTGGAGATTCAGAATATGGTCGTTCGAAGAAAGCTGGTGAAGAATTATTCTTTGATTATGCAAAAGAAACCGGTGCAAAAGTTGCAATATATCGTTTTCCTAATTTAATGGGGCATTCTAGACCAAAATATAATTCAGCAGTTTCAACTTTTTGCTGGGCAGTAGCTAATGATGAATCATATACAGTAAATGATCGCTCGACAGAATTAGAATTATTGTATATTGACGATCTAGTCGAAGGATTATTTGATTTATTAGAAGATAAAGAACAACATTGTGAGTTTGACGGCATTGAAACAATTGCAAGTAAAAACGGAAGATATTGTTATATTCCATTTGTTCATAAAGTAACATTGGGTGAGATAGTAGATTTACTAGAAAAATTTAAAGAACAGCCAAGAACACTTATGATAGAAAAAATGCCTGAGGGATCATTTGCAAAAAAATTGTATAGTTTATATTTAACGTATCTCCCAACAAATAAGTTTAAATACGCTATGAAAATGAATGTTGATGATAGAGGTTCATTTACAGAATTAGTACATACACAAGACTGTGGTCAAGTATCAATTAATATTAGTAAGCCTGGTATTACCAAAGGACAACATTGGCATAATTCAAAATGGGAAATATTCATTGTTGTAGCTGGTCATGGATTAATTCAAGAACGTAATATTAATACTGGAGAAAAAGTGGAATTTGAGGTAAGTGGAGATAAAATTGAAGCTATATATATGATTCCTGGATGGACTCATAATATTATTAATTTGTCAGATAATGAAAATCTCGTTACGGTTATGACATGTAATGAGATATTTAATCCAGAACATCCTGATACTTTTGGTGAACCAGTATAAAAATAAACTTTCTATTATAATTTTAAATAATTAAATTAATGCTCGAAATGAGCATTTTTTTGTTTGAATTAAACAAATATATGTCTGAAATAGCCTTTTTCTTGCTCGAAATGAAAAAAGTATGTCTGAAATGGCTAATTTTATGCTCGAATTATATATTGTTATTTTTAAATAACAAAAAGATGCTTGATTAATTAAGCATCTAATCCAACTGTCAAGGTAACATAAATGTTCCTCAATTAAATGTTAACATAAGCTTATAAAATTAGCAAGTAGTTAATTTGAAATAAACTTTTTATTATATATAAATTAAATAAAAATAATTAAAACATGCTTGAAATGCATGTTTTTTTGCTTGAAATTAAAATATAATGTTTAAAATATATCTTCTTTTGTTTAAAGGAATAAATAATTATTTCTAATGAGAATTATTAATTACCTTGATATCTATCTAACAAATAAAGTTGAAGGTAATACTATGTGTAAGAGATATTTTATAACAAATATAATATATTCAATTATAATCATACTATTAATTTTTGTTATTCTTTTTAGATAACAGATGTTTTAATAATTCAGCATTACCCTCGAACCAAAGTGACATAAATGTCCATCAATTATATATTAACATAAGTTTATAAAATTAGCAAGTAGTTAATTTAAAACAAAATTTCTATTATATATAAATTAATCAAAAATAATTAAAACATGCTTGAAATGTGCTTTTTTTTGTCTGAAATGCATTTTTGTTTGTTTGAAAAATAATTATCTATAAAAAAAGCAATTTATATAGTATAATATATGCAAAAAGAAATACTTATTAATCTTAAAAATAATTGGAGGAAAAAAATATGAAAATAGCTGTCGCGGGAACTGGTTATGTTGGACTTTCTTTGGCAACATTACTAGCATTAAAAAATGAGGTTGTCGCTCTTGACATAATACCTGAAAAAGTCGAGAAAATTAACAAAAGAATAAGTCCTATTCAAGATGATTATATTGAAGAATATTTTGCAAATAGACAATTAAATTTAAGAGCAACTTTAAATTACAAAGAAGCTTTTAAAGATGCCCAATTTGTTGTAATATCAACGCCAACCAATTATGATGATGCAACAAACTTTTTTGATACATCGTTAGTTGAAGATATTATTAGAAAAGTCATTGAAGTTTGTGATGTAAATACAACAATGGTTGTTAAATCAACCATTCCTGTTGGTTTTATTGATGCTATGAAGAAGAAATATAACATCGATAACATTATGTTTAGTCCAGAATTCTTAAGAGAAGGAAAAGCTTTATATGATAGTTTGTATCCATCAAGAATTATTGTTGGCGAAAAATCTGAAAGAGCAACTATTTTTGCAAATATTCTTAAAGAATCGTGTTTAAAAGATAATGTACCAGTTAAGTTTATGAATTCAACGGAAGCAGAAGCTGTCAAATTATTTGCTAATACTTATTTAGCTTTGAGAGTAGCTTATTTTAATGAGTTAGATACTTATGCTGAAGTAACAGGTTTAAATACTCAAGATATCATTGAAGGTGTTTGTTTAGACCCAAGAATAGGTGATCATTACAATAATCCGTCTTTTGGTTATGGTGGATATTGTTTACCAAAAGATACAAAACAATTACTAGCTAATTATAAGGGAATACCTCAAAATACGATTGAAGCGGTTGTTAAGGCAAATGATACAAGAAAAAATCATATTGTTGAAATGATTATAAAAAAAGGTGCTAAAGTAGTTGGTGTATATCGTTTAACAATGAAAAGTGGATCAGATAATTTCCGTTCATCAGCAATTCAAGATATAATAAATAAATTAAGAGAAAGAAATTTAGAAGTAATAATATATGAACCAACTTTAGATAGTTTAGAATTTAATGGTATTAAATTAGTAAATGATTTAGAAGAATTTAAACGTCTAAGTGATGTTATTGTTGCTAATAGATCAAGTATGGAACTAGAAGATGTAAAAACAAAAGTTTATACACGTGATTTCTTTTCAAGAGATTAAAAAATGCATTTGCATTTTTTTCTTTAATTTGCAAATATTTTAAAATCTGCTATAATACCTGGACAAAGAGGGGAATAAATATGAAAAAAGAAAAAATGAAAGAGAATAAAATTTACAAATGGTTTAGAAGAATCTCATCATTGGGGCTTGGTGGAGCTATTACATTATTATTTCCTAATGTAATTATCACAAATGCTTCAATGTGGGCTGGATATGTTGCTGGTAAAGGTTTAATATCATTTGCAACAGCGACAGCAATCGCTACATTCTTAGGTAGTGCCTTAGGACTAGTTGTACAAAAAGCTGTGGTTTCAGGATTAACATTTTTAATTAGTAATTGTATATTAAAACAAGGTGGGAAAATAGTTAAAAAAATATCTTCGAAGATTCATTCTAAAAAGAATGTAGAAAGAATAAACGAAGTGAAAAATGACACTAAAAAAGAACAAGTGATTTCTACAAAAGAAGAATCAAAAGATTTAACTCAAACTTCAACATTAGTTAATTATCCAACGGAAACTAAACAACTTGTTAAACATTAGGTAAACATCCAAGTATGAGATAATTTAAAAGGATCAACAATTGTTGATCCTTTTTTATTTACAAATAAATTTTCTTTTGCAAGTTTAAAGCTTTGTTCTTATTCCTACAGGAGTATGATCATCATCATTAGTTTCATAAGGAAACCTTTGTACATCATTTTTTGCTAAAATTTTAGCAATTCGTAATGTGTGTGCTTTAAAATCTTCGTTGTTAAAATATCCCATTTTTTTATGAGCATTGACATATGCGATTGATGTCTTAACTAAATCTACTTCATTATTAGTTTTAGCTACAATATAGTGACCAGCTTCTGTAAAAAAATCTTCAAAATCTTTTTTCTTGCTAAAATTATATTTTTTATATATATTATAGAAATTTTCATCGATTGGAGCGATAGCACTACGTAAACAATCGACGACTTTTCTATAATTGCTAACTTCATAAACTGACATTTCACCACTAAGCATCAATTCTATATCATCACAAGGAACACTATATTCACTTGCATTCATTAACATTTTAGGGTGATCTAAAAGAAAATTAATATGTTCGTTAAATTCTTCAAAATTTTTAACATCTAAAATTAAATCTTCATAATTTAAATTAAACATTCCAATACTTGTTGTACTTTTTCTAAAAGTCATAGTTGAGTGATTTAAAAGTTCCTCATGTAAATCATTATCAAATGTAGGATCGGCAATATACATTCCGTGAACATCGTAGAGCTTGTCTTCTAGATTGACAAGTACTCTTGAGTGATTTTTTGAGTCAAAAGAAGTATGAACAGCTGATTGATCAGATTCATAATTAAAACGATTATCAGCATCAACAGAACCTTTATACGTAACACTATATTCTCTTGCTTTAATACCTACTTTTTCTAGTAAGGCGATAAGTAGCATTGAGAATCCATTACAAACGATGAATTCGGAATTTAAGGCACTTTTCAAATCATGAGCTTCAAACATACGATCTGATGCTTTGTATTTCTTATATCCGGCCACTATATTGTAAACAGCTATATATTTTTCATAAGTGGTCAAATTTGTCGTGTTAATTTCTTCGACCATTTTATTTAATACCTCTTCTTCAGCTGATAACTCATCAATTGTATAATAACTATTATAACTATTAAAATATAAATTAATATTTTCAAATTTTATACCATCTAAACTAATTTCTTTCAACAGATCTCTATTTTTTAACATAATTGCTATATTTGCTTTTTTTCCTAATTTATCAAATTCTCTAAAATAATTTAAAATATTGTGCAATTGCTGTTTGTTTTTTTCTGGTTCAAATTCATCTTGAAAATAAATTGTTAAATAATCATTATTTTGAATTTCATTTAAGAGTGCAGACGGATTGTTTAACTCCGAAGCGGAAATAGTGTTTAAAGAAAAAGTGAATTTTGCAGCAACATCTTTCTGCACTGGCGTTAACGCCTCTTTATTTTTCCTTCCATTAAAAATACCCATATCATCACCATAATAAATATATCATACAATTATCTGTTTTTAAATAAATAAATGTAAATAAACTAATTTTCGGAATATTTTCCCATTAAAAAAATATAATTAATTGTTGCTTTTATAAAATGGATGTGATATTATTAAAGTCCGCGCCCAAAAAAGGAGGTGTTGAAATGTTACAAAATAATAACCCAAGAACAGATGTAGAACAAAAACAAATGTTACAAACATTAGCTGATGTATGTCAAGGATTAATATCAATATTACCACTTGATGATGCACCATATTGTATAACAGTAGAAAACGAAGATGACATTTTAAACGTGAAGATAAATGGTAAAAGTGGCACAAAATTTGCAACAAATTTAAAAGTTTCTAAAATAAATGGTGAGGAATTTGTTGAAGCTTTTCGTGATTACTTTATAAGAGAACGTGAAATATACATATCATATTTTGATAAGATAAATCACGAACATCTTTGCGAATATAAATATTTGACAAATCACATCAACGTCAATGAAAAAACTGCTCGCAGTCATGTTATTCAAAATCATATGTATACTTTTATTGTTAATCGTTACTATGGTTTAAGTACTAATGATTTAGATGCTCATGATCGAGCACTTAGTAAAATGAATAAAGCGAATCAAAAAAGAATGGAATTAAAGTAATTTAATTCTTTTTTTTGCTATAAAGTATTTTATTTGTTAATAAGTTAATGATAATAATGAACAAATTGTCAAAAAAAATGTAAATATTAAAAAAATTGTTAAAAAAAATCAATATTGATGATAAAATATAATAAAGGAGATGTGTAAAATGACAAAAGTAGTAAAAAGGGAAACAGAAGATAAAACAGTTACTTACATGATAGTAGGTTTTTGTGTAGGTGCTATCATATCATTAATATTCTTTGAATATTATTGGGTAGGTGTTGGCGCCGGTGCCGGAATGCTTTTAAGTATTTTAGTATCAGCATATGTAGATTTTGCAAAAGCTAAAGAAGTAGAAGAAGAAAAACCATTAAAGAAAGCTCCAACTAAAAAAACTCCAACTAAAAAAGCTGTAAAAAAAGCCCCTGTTAAAAAAGTTTCTAAAGCTACACCAAAGAAGAAATAGATATTTATTCGAAATGGAGTATGTATGAAAACAAGAAAATTGTGCAAACAAATTGATTTTATAAAATATATGACAATTGGTTTATCAATTGGTTTAATTATGGCATACGTTTTAGATATTCATTTTATAAATGGTATTTGCATAGGTATTTCACTTGGAGTACTCTTAGAAAAATTAATTCAAGAGAAAAAATTATTATTAGCAATTTATATTTTGACAGGACTATTAATAGGCGGCTTACTTGGTTACATTTTTGTTGAAGATATTTTTTCAACAACATTTGGAATGTCATCTGGTATGCTATTAGCAACAGTAATTTATTTATTGATTCCTTATAATAAAAATACTGTTTCTGTCAAAAAAGAGAATGAATATGCGTTACTTATTGATGTTGTTTTAGGTATTCTTATTGGTGGTGTTATTGGATATTTAGTGCTTGAAGTATTAGGCATTAGTATCGGTATTGGATTGGGAATGATTATTGGAATTCTTCTTTACATGAAAAGATTCTGTAAAACATTACCACCAAAGATTAAAAGTGCCAAAAAAGTAACAAAAAATAATAGAAAAATTAAGAAAGCAAGATAGATTGCTTTTTTTTATGATTTGCATAAAAATAAATTTATGATATAATATGTTCCGAAAAGGAGACATTTATGAAAATTGTAAGAGATGCAACTCATTATAAAAAAGTTGCTATGGACCTTGCAAATGAGGAAGATTATCTGCTGAACACTTTGTTATCAGCTAATGAATGTAGTGATGACATGATAAGCAATACAACTCATGCAAGATGTAAAAGAGAATATGATCGTAAGATCAGAATCTTTAAAGCGAAAGCTTGGATAGCAAATTGTTTAGAAAAAGCGCATGTATTAACGAAAACAAGATAACTTAAGGGAACTTAAGTTTTCTTTTGTCAATAATTGTAAAAAAATCTAAAAAATAATATTAATCATGATACAATATAAATAGGTGAATATTATGTATACTGATGAATATAATAATAGACAAAAACTCATTAAAAAAATAATCTTATTAATCATTGTAATTGGAATAATAGTCGTTATTTGCTCTTTATTATTTAAGCCGAAAAAAAGCAATGATTTTGAAAAACGTATTTTAAGTGATGCTGAAGCTTATGTAAGAGCAACTAGAATTACTAGCAACCAATTTATCACTTTATATGATATTGAGCAGAAAATTCCAACTTCTTACAATACATGCAATAAATCAACAGGAGTTTATTATAACAATGGTAATTATGAATTATATGTAAAATGTTCAAAATATGAAAGTGCTAATATTGAGAATATTAATAATAAAAAATATCAAAATATTACTTTAAAAGAAGATTCCTTTATTATTACTTCAAAAAGTAATTTTAAAGATCCTGGTTATGTTTCAAATTATAAAGTTGAAGTAATTGGCAATAGTAATTACAATAAGCAAGGACTTTATACAACAACATATTTAGTTAAGGATTCAGCCAATAATGTTATTGAGCAAGCACAACGATATGTTTTATATACTAATTATAATAATGAATTGAAAAATACAATTATGACTTTACTTGGAGATAAAAATATTTATATTAAAAAAGGGAAAAAATTTGTTGACCCAGGAGTTAAGGTAATTGACGAGAATGGAGTGGATGTTTCAGCAAATGTAAAAACTACAGGAATTGTAAACACTTCAATACCGGGAACATATACCATAAATTATTCTTTAAACCAACTAGTTGAAGAAAGAACTGTTACAGTGACAAGTATGGACGTAATAGCTGAATTATCAGAGACTGGGTATACTAATAAAAGTGTTTATATTAATATAAAAATTAATAGTAGCGAATATGCTGAAACAATATTTCCTAATGATACAACTACTAAGTCACGAGAAATAAATTATGAAGTATATAGTAATGGTACATATATATTTAGAATAAAAGATCGATTTGGTAGTGTCACTATGATTGAAAAGCAAGTAACTAACATTGATAAAGTAAAACCATCAGTAACTTGTACTGGTAAATCTGAAAATAAGATTACAACTATTATGGTTGATGCAAAAGACGAAAATGGAATAGCTTATTATAAATATGGAACATATAGTGGCGAAGTTTCTTCATCTAACTATGTTGCTAATTCAACAATTTATAATATGTGGGTTACGGTTGCTGATAATGCTGGAAATGTCACTGAAGCAAGTTGCAATATTACGGTTGTTGAACCACCAAAAGAAGAGCCAACTCCTGAACCGACGAGACCTAATCCTACGGGTAATTATAAACTAATAAGATTAACATCATTTACTGATGCTGGTTTAGCAAAATGTGGCAGTAGTTGTGTGCAACAAAAACTAGCTAGTGGCGATATTGAAATCGATGAACGTGGTTGGTATAAATATAAATACAATGGTAAGTTCTATTATGTTATTGCGGCAGCTATTAACGATGATTATTGCATTGATAAATGGGGTGATAGAAGCTACACTGATATTACATATTATAACTATTATGATACATTTACGATGTATATTTCTGATACAAGTAGTAGTAGTTCTCTTATTAAACCAGATGAACGCTTTAAAGCATATGATGTAATTGTTCTAGATGTTTGTGGCGCTTGTTTGAAATTCTCAAAAAATGTTATGGATATTTATCCTACTTGGTCAACTAATACAATTGAGAAATGGCGTGCTGATGCTTATAAAGGAAATTCGATTAAATTAGATTTATGGCGTGTTCTTGATGAATCTGTTAATCCAGGTGATTGGGCATTCTTAGATAATTAAGTACACTTTATAATTGTTAAAAAATATGATATAATTTAAAAAAAGATAGGTGGAAATATGAAATTTAAAAAAATAATTATTACTATGTTGGCTCTTTTAGTAAGTATTCCTCTAGTTAAGGCTGAAACAGATGCTGCTACTTGCAATACTTATTCCCAAAATATTGATATTTATTCAAAGGCTTATGTTAGAGTTGCTACATTGATGCTTTATGAGAATGATCGGACAAGAGATGATGCAGAAACAAAATTAAAAAATGCAATAACAAAAGTTCAAGCTAAAGTAAATGATACAAATGATGCTTATTTGGATTTTGACACTCTTAACGGGATTTATGCTAATTTTGTGGAAATTCATGAACAATTTGTCCCATCACTAATTGATCAAGACAATAATTCAACGGCTTCAAATCAAATCATAAAAGATGCTGCTAATTTTAAATCAATGGTTGATTATGTTCGTTACTTTGATGCTGCTGTTTCAATTGAAAAAGCAAATTATAAGAATGGTGGTTGTTCAGGTGCTACTTATGAAGTTGAAGAGTTTGATAATTTAAAGAAGGAGTTAAATTCAAGTATAACCGACTTCTGTGCTTATTTAAGAAATAGCACGGGAATAACAGGCTTTATAAAAACAGCACTTAACATTGTATCTTATGTAGCTATGGCATTGGCCATAATACTCGGAATTTTGGATTTTATAAAAGCTATTAGCTCAAATGAAGATAACGGATTAAAAAAAGCTTTTGGAACCTTTATGAAAAGAGTTGTTGCAGTTATTTTGATATTTTGTGCAAATTTAATTGTTATTTTTATAATTAACTTGATTCCAATTCGTGGAGTAAATGCTGATAAGGCAATTTGTGATGAAATAGGAATATCTAGTGGTGGAATTTTTTAATGATTAAAAAAATGGTCAAAATTAGTTTTGATCTTTTTTTGCAAATAAGAAATAATTTGCTATAATATTATAGTGAGGTGTAATATATGAAGATATTAGTTACTGGTGGAACTGGTTATATCGGAAGTCATACATGTGTGGAATTACTAAATAACGGATATGAAGTTGTTATAGTTGATAATTTATCAAATTCTAAAAGAGAAGTAGTAGAAAAAATTGAAGAAATAACAAATAAAAAAATTCAATTTTATGAAGGTGATGTTAATTCGAAAGAATTATTAGAAAAAATATTTACCGAAAATAAAATTGATGCTGTTATTCATTTTGCTGGTTTTAAAGCCGTTGGCGAATCTGTTAATGATCCTTTAAAATACTATCATAACAATTTAGAATCAACAATCAATTTATTGGAAGTAATGAATAAATATAATTGTCAAAAAATTGTATTTTCATCAAGTGCAACAGTATATGGAAAACCAGATACTTTACCAATAAAAGAAAATGCAAAACTTTCAACAACAAATCCTTATGGGACAACTAAATTAATGATTGAAATGATTTTGAAAGATTTATATGCTTCTTCAAATAATTGGAGTATTGCAATTTTAAGATATTTTAATCCAATAGGGGCTCATGAAAGCGGATTAATTGGGGAAAGCCCTAATGATATTCCAAATAATTTGATGCCTTATATTATGCGAGTTGCGCTTGGAAAATTGGATCATCTAAATGTCTTTGGTGATGATTATGATACTAAAGATGGTACAGGTGTACGTGATTATATTCATGTTGTTGATTTAGCTCGTGGTCATATTAAAGCGATTGAAAAAGTTTTGGTTTCAGAAGGTGTTGATTGTTATAATCTTGGAACAGGTAATGGTTATAGTGTTTTAGATATTGTTTCCACTTTTGAAAAAGTGAACAACATAAAAATTCCTTATACAATTACCGAAAGAAGAGCAGGCGATATTGATGCTTGTTACGCTGATCCAACTTATGCTTATGAAAGTCTTCATTTTAAAGCTGAAAAAGGTTTAGAAGAAATGTGTAGAGATTCATATAATTATGCAATAAAGAGTGAGAGGTAAAAATGAAAAAAGAAAAAATAAGTGTTGTTGTTCCTATATATAATGCTGAGACATTTTTAGAAAAATGTTTAACATCAATTGTTAATCAAACTTATAAAGATTTAGAAATCATTTTAATCAATGATGGTTCTACTGATTCTTCACTAGCTATCTGTGAGAAATATACAAAATCTGATCAACGAATAAAATTAATTAATCAAGAAAACAAGGGAGTTTCGACAGCTAGAAACAGAGGAATCGAAGAATCAACTGGGAAATATATTATATTTATTGATGCAGATGATTATATTGAGCTTAATATGTTTGAAGTATTGGCAACAGAAATGTTTGAATATGATGTTGATATGACAATGTGTGGATATAAAAAAGTTGATATCGCTGGTAATATTTTGTTTGAATCAAAAGCATTGGTTGAAAAGTATTTTGATGAAGAAGTTTTTAGACAATATCTTTTTGAAGGCGATTATTATCGTGAAATTCTTTGCAATAAATTATTCAAAACTGATATAATTAAAAAGAATAACATTCGTTTTCGTGAAGATATCCATATAAATGAAACAATTATTTTTATTCTTGATTTTGTTATATATTCACGTAAGTTTATCTATGAAAATAAGTTATTGTATAATTATGTTTACCATAAAAATAGTGCTTTAAATTCTAAGTTTAATTTAAAAAAATTATCAGTATTATCATCATATGTACGTTTGCTTGAATATGATTTAAGTGAATCAATTAAAAATAAAATAAAATATAAGTATTTATATGAAGGTTATGCTTTTGCTTATAAATTGAAAAAAATAAAAGTTGATAATTCTGATTTAAAACAAAACTTAAAGGAATTTAAAGAAAAATATTATTCAGACATAAAAAATGATTCTGAAATTAGTAGACGTAAAAAAAGATCATTATGGTACATAATGAATTTCAATTGGTTATATTGCAAATTAAAAAAGAAGTTTGATTAATAAACTTCTTTTTTAATATATAAAAGTATCTTCATTGTAAAAACAAGGTTCACAAGTAACATTTAATTTTAAAGATTTCAACGCTTTTATTTCATCATTTGGTAGAATAAATGTTGAATGCGAATCACAACCATCCAGTTTTTTTAAACATGATAGGGCTTTCTCAACAGTTGGATTGGTAACGGAACAGATACTTAAGGCAACTAATAATTCTGAAAGTTTTAAAGGAGCAGTTGTTCCATTTGGACGATTTTTCATAATAGCTTCTAGCAGATTAGCTGGAAGCAATTTTATTTTATCAGGAATATGAGCAATTTCCTTTATAGCATTTAGAATAGTAGCGCTTGTTGAAGATAAAAGTTCTGATTCTTTGCCAGTAATTATTTTTTTGCTTGGTAATTTTATTGATACTACATGTTTGTTTTCAATTTTTGACTTTGCAATAGCTGGCTTAACAACATCAAGATATGTTTCATCAATATTTATTTCATTCATTAAAACTTTTATTCTTCTTGGAACATCAGCATCAACTTGACCAATTTTAAAACTGCTCATTTCATTAAAATAACGTCTGACAATTTCTTTTTTAGCAGCAATTTCTACAACTTCATTATTTTCAATACAAGAGCCAATCATATTAACTCCCATATCTGTAGGTGATTTATAAATTGAATCACCTGTAATTTTGTTTAAAATGGTTTTTAGAACAGGAAATAATTCAATATCACGATTATAATTAATAGCTGTTTTTCCATATTCTTGTAAATGAAAAGGATCAATCATATTAACATCTTTTAAATCAGCTGTCGCTGCTTCATAAGCAATATTAACAGGATGTTTTAGTGGCAGATTCCAAACAGGAAAAGTTTCAAATTTTGCATATCCAGCATTAACTCCACGTTTATGTTCATGGTATAGTTGGGAAAGGCAAGTTGCTAATTTTCCACTACCAGGACCTGGAGCATTAACTAATACAAGTGGTTTAGTTGTTTCAATGTAAGGATTAGCTCCATATCCTTCTTCACTAACGATTGTATTAACATCAGTTGGATAACCTTTTGTGAACATATGAATATAAGTTTTGATATTGTTACGTTCTAGCTTCTTTAAAAATTTATCAACAGATGCTTGATTATTGTAAAGAGTGATGACAACACTATTTATTTTAAATTTTTGTTTTTGAAGATTATCAATTAAGCGTAAAACTTCAATATCATAAGTAATGCCATATTCGGCTCTTGTTTTGTTGCGTTCAATGTCATTAGCATTGATGCAAAAAATAATTTCCATATCATTTTTCAACTCTTTAAACATGTTGATTTTTGAATCTGGTTTAAAGCCAGGTAAAACACGAGCTGCATGATAATCATCAAATAGTTTTCCACCAACTTCTAGATAAAGTTTATCAAATAATTTAATTCTTTTTCTGATTTCTTGACTTTGAATTTTGACATATTTTTTGTTATTAAATCCATTCTTCATAATACCACCAATTTTTATCTTACCATTATTTTTCATAAAAATAAATAAAATATGCTAAAAATCAGAAAAATTTGCTATAATATAAACGGAGGAATTATATGATTAATGAATTACAATTAACAGTTCAAGTAAATATGAGCTATGAAGAATTAGATAAAGTTTTACTTGAGAAAGGTTTAAAAGAGATAAGTAGAAAATATCAAAAAGATGTTTTTATGATAAAGAATGATGAAGAATTAGATAATTTAGCTGATTTTGAAAAATTAACTCGTTCAATTATTGTCAGAGATGTCGAAAATGAGTTCAAAGGTTATATATATAAAAAAAGATCTTTTGATATTTTTAATTCAACTTTGAAAACTTCTAGTATTAAAGTTGAACTAATTAATCTTGAACAGGGTATAAATTTCTTGGAAGCTTTAGATTATAAAAAATTCTTTGAATTAAATCAGAATTTGATTGAATATGGCAATGAAAAAAACAAAATATGTGTTTCTGTTATTAATGAATTAGGTGTTTTTGTTGAAATTCATAGTAAACATATGAATTATATTAATGGATCGACACCAGAAGAGTTGCGTCGTATTCTTGATTACTATATTCCTAATATTATGAATAACGATTATTATGTCAATAAACCACTATTAATGATTAATAAAATCTCTTAAATAAAGGAATAAAATAAAAATAAAAAGTATATTAATAATAGGTGATACTAATGATTTATATACTTTTTTTGTTAGCAATATTTTTAACTTTTATTTTATATTGTTCTTTAAAAATTGGCAGTGAGTATGACAGAATAATTGAAAAAGAACGTTGTCAAGCAAAATGTAAACATGAAGAGGAGTTATTGTCAAAGGATGCTTGAAATGGTATATTAATAATAGGTGATAATATGGTGAAAAGTAAGAAAAAAAAGCCTATTAACAAAAAATACCAAAAGACTTTTGAAAATATAAAGAAATATTCAATTTTAAGTCTTGTATTTGCTTTAATGATGACAATTTTTAACAATCTATATATGATTGTTTCACTTTATACTACTGAATGTTATGGTTTGTATTTTAATTTCTTTGATGAAATTTATTTGAATATTGTTTTTAATACTTTATTAGATATTGTTTTCTTCTTTCTAATATTTAATATATATTGTTATGTATTTTTAGAAATGTTATTGTTTCCCAGTAAAACAAAAAAAAAGAGATAAACTCTTTTTTTCTTAAATTGAAAAATGAACCGCACCACAAGGGTGTGGTTTTTTGATATAAT
>CAZLKF010000006.1:0-85463 GCA_964560085.1 uncultured Muribaculaceae bacterium | reverse complement strand
ATTATATCAAAAAACCACACCCTTGTGGTGCGGTTCATTTTTCAATTTAAGAAAACATAATCAAAAATGATTATGTTTTTTTCTTATATTGCTCCTTCTGCAGTTCCAGTACAACTTGTCACTTTAGAATCGATTGGTTTGTTATTTTCAAATGTTAATTTGTGCACATCAAATTTATGTAATTCCTCTTCCCAGCCTTCAAGTGAAATATAATAAATTGCATCATTTGTAATGTAGTATTCTCCTGGTTGGGTTCCAGCTGGAGTGCCATTATTGGCATTGAATTCTTTTACAAACTCGTTATACCCTTCGCAGCTACTATCAACAAAGGCAAGCCCACCCATTCTTATAACGTCTCTTTTCCATATGACATTGTTATTTTCATCGAATACCTTTAAATTCATATAAATATCTTGTACTCCGGTATCAAATTCTTTTACATATAAATAATCTTTGTCCGCTTTTATTACTCCAACTCCAGATTTCATTATATCAATGTATTTATCATGCACTGCCTTGAAATCAAGGTTGTCGTTATCACTATGAACGATATAATTTCCATTTGCTAAACTCTTACCATTTGCACGAATTTCATAAGCTAAAACATCAGCATATTCATTGTCTTCAGGAAAGTCTTCTGACTCAAAATAAAGTACATTCTTTCTTTCAGTAAAAGCAAAACTAATTTTTACTTCTTTTCCGTTAACATTTCTGATAACAAATTCATCTGTAGAATTATCATCATTTTCTTCTTCAACTGGTGGATTAACAATTGGACTATTTGGTTCTTTTGGTTCTTCTTTTTTTATAAACTTATCATAAATTATAAAAGCCGAAAGTCCTATTACTAATATTAATAAAATTACAACTAGTACATTATTATTTTTATTTGATTGTTTTTCATATCCATCATTATTGGTTGATTGATTTAAATTCAAATTATTATTTTGATCATTATTCTGATTATTAAATTGATTACCCATATTATTCATATCATTCATCTTCTAACACCATCCTATTTTTAATTTTATCATTATTGTAGATGTTTGTAAATAAAAACTAATTCAACATGAATTAGTTTAAATCAATTTGGTACCGGCCAAGGGACTTGAACCCTCATGATATTGCTATCGCTGGATTTTGAGTCCAGTGCGTCTACCATTCCGCCAGGCCGGCATTACTAAATTATTATATCATATTTATAAAATTTGTAAATAAAAGAAAAAGGTGTTTTCACCTTTTTCTTCTCTTTTTCCTCTTATTTTTTGAAATCAATTTAAGTAGTATTATTAAACATACCACTAATGCAACAAACGCAGATAATTTTGGAAGATTATTCGATGGTTTTTCCTTAAGATTATTAATGCTTTCCTTATAATTATTTAATAATATCTCAGCTTCTTCTGCTTTTTTTTCATTTGAATCGTAATTTGCAATATAATCTTTAATGGCAGATTGTGCATTATTATATAACTCTACTGACTCTTCTGTATATTTCGTCACATCAACTTCTGTTATTTTATAAAAGTTAATCAATTCTGTTACATCTGAATCAATTACATACAAATTTGGGGATATTTCAGGAACTTTATATTCATAATTAATTGTTTCCAAAGCATATGCAATTTCATATAAAATTTGTTCTCTATTTGATATTGATAAAATTTCCATCCCATAGGGTAAATCTTCATCAAAACCAATCGGAATTGCTAAAGATGGAAAACCTGTAGCCGGAGCAATTATACTCGAAGCACCATTCAAGTTGTCTTGGCCTATTTTCAAAAGTTTAGATTTTGTATTAGGATAAATTACCGCATCAATTCCTTCGAGCTTGCTTATTACATAATCACGATATTCATCACGATTTTCTTTGTTGCTAATCAATGAGTCAAAAGATTCTTCACATCTTGCTGCGTAATTTTCAGTCGGAAATATTCGTTTATTGGAGTTGTTTAACTGATTAAAATTCCTAATTGTTCCTGTTGTTCCATTTATGTATTCATTAAATTTATTACACCATGTCCAACCCGCCAATGTTGAATCATTATAATTCAAAACTTTTGTGTTGAAGAAGTCATTAATTTCTATTATCTCTGCGCCTAAAGTTTTTAATTGTTCTACTTTTTCATTAAACAAAGATTTAATTGGCTCATATGTCTCTGCCATTGCTTTGGAAGAATAGTCACTATCTCCATTCAATATTTGCGTAAAAACGGCAATTTTTTTCCCTTTTAAACTAGTTTTAAATTGATATTTTGTACCATCACCACCGGCCATAATATCAAGCATGATGGCATTATCAGTAACATTTTTAGTAATTGGTCCTGCTGTATCACGTGTGAAATCATAAGGTAAAATGCCGTCTTGTGACAATAGTCCATATGTTGGTCTTAATCCAACCAAACTAGCTGCATTGGCAGGGAGACGAATTGAAGAATTAGTATCTGTTCCAATACCAACAGTTGCAAAAGAAGCAGCAACGGCAACTGCTGTTCCTCCTGATGAACCATAGCTTGAGTAGAGTGTATTATAAGCGTTTTTAACCGTTCCGTATGAACTCATTGAACGAATTGCTTCAAATGCAAATTCACTCATGTTAGTTTTGGCAATAATAATTGCCCCTTTATCAATCAAGTTCTGTATTATTTTCGCATTTTCTTTGGGATAAGAGTCAGCTAAAGCTTTGGCCCCGGCCGTTGTTGGCATTCCTTTAACATCAATATTATCTTTGACAATAATAGGAATACCAAAAATCAAGCTTCGACGACCAGTTTTTTGATATTCTTCATCTAATTTTTGAGCTTCAATCAACGCGTTCTTATTAATTGTTATAATACTATTATATTTATCATCATATTCATCAATTCGTTCCAAGTATAGTTGAATCAATTGTGTATATGTTAATAATCCTTTATCAACTGATTCTTGAATACTTGTAATGTCCATTTTTGTTATATCAATAACGCTTTCAGTGTAAGCATTGACATTTGTAGTAAAAATAAACAATGTTATTATTAAAATAATTTTCTTTTTCGTAATGATCACCTATTTTATTATAACACAAAAAAAGTGACACTTTTTAATTGTGTTACTTTTTATTTCATCTTTATTACTATAATATCATTATAGATAAACAAGCCTTCTTTATCTGGATAAGCTTTTAAATCCTTAGTAATATTTTTTAGTTCTTGTTTCGTTTCTTTATCTATTAAATCATTATAATAAATAGCATCAATTCCCATAACATTTATTGCATCAACAAAATTACGTGTATCAAAAACAAAGTTAGTTGTTATACCAGTAGCGTTGGTATATGCTCTCTTTGAATAAGGGAATTCATAAAAACGATATTTACCAACAAAATAATAGTTTTTAGTTTTTAAATTTGTGTAACCATCTAATGCTTCTATTCTAGTTTGTAATCTGTTTGCATAGTAAAACGCTGAATTACTAGCATTCTTAGCCATTACACCAGCCTTATTATCGGCAATAACAAAAGAAATAATTATAAAAATCAAACTAACAATAACAATATTATTAATTTTTTTTGAACATCTATTTAAATGTGTAAATAATAAAGCAATATTTCCGGCATAAAAAATGGTATATGAAATTAAAGTCACTTCGTGAAACCATTGATCTGGTTTCACAAATCTGATTATTTGAGGTGCAATCACTAATAAGATTAACAAAATAGTGACTATTATTTTAGCATTTTTTCTAGTATTTTTAATGCATTGCAAATAATTAAATACTACTAATATTATCAATAATATATGTGATACTAAAGGAAAGAAGTATAAATCTCTTACAACAAATGATTGAATAAAATTAACAGGAAAATTGTTTAATATTGTTAATAAATTAAAATTAAACATTGTATTAGCATTTTGATAATTATTCATTTTAATATTAAACAATAATGTTGACAATTTCACAATAATATAATATAAAATACAACCACAGACAAATATAATAAAGTATTTTAAAATCTTTTTGAATGCTTCTTTTAATTTGGTATTGCTTGAAATTTCAAGTATTGAAATAAAAACCAATAGGACTGCTAAATATGGTAAAAACATCTGATATATCGATATAACAAATGCAAATAATAATGTACATAATAGATATTGAATTTTTTTATTGCTATTTTTAAGCAAATATGTTGCGTAAATTGCACTAAAAAAAGCAATACCAATCGAATTCTGCCATCCACTATACGAATATGCATAAGCGTTAATTGGAAATGATACAAGTAACATTCCAATTAATATCTTGTGCAAATTCTTTTCAATTTTAAATATACGGCACAAATAAACTGTCGCTAATGAAAATAAAACAGCATTCATTATTAAAAATAGAAAAGGAACAGGATAATATTTAAAAATTATCCCTATTAAAGCCCAACCCCAACGACCAACTGAAAGATATAATTTATATCCAGCATTAGTTGTATCGTCAATTATAAAATCTAAAACTCCATCATTATTAATAACTGTACTGACTCCAAAATAACCAAATGTTAATATTGTAAAACAAAATATGATGATTAAAACTAATTTATTTTCCTGATAAAATTTCTTTAACTTCGTCATCTTCTTCACTCTCTGTGTACTTCGATCTAAATAAATCTACTTCTTCACTTTCTATTTGTTCATAATTCAGTTTTGGTAAATCACTTATACTTTTTAAACCAAAATAATCCAAAAATTTTGTACTGATTTCATATAAAGTCGGACGCCCTGGCGCATCACTTTTTCCTACATCTTTAATAAAATCACGATCTAATAGTTTGCGCATTAAATAAGATGTATTAACACCTCTTATTTCATCAACTTTAATACGTGTGATTGGTTGATTATAGGCAATAATTGCTAATGTTTCCAAAGCTCCTTGACTTAAAAATGATTCAGAATCTATTTCAGTTAACTTCTGATAGTAACTCTTGTGGATGTCTTTAGTAACCATTTTCACAATATTACCAAATATTTTAATTTGCATTCCACGCTCATTATTATCATAATCAAAAATCAATTCATTTAAAATTTGTTCAAACTCATTAGTGGAAATCTCTAAAATTGCCATTAATTGCTCTTTGGTGATTCCTTCATCACCAGAAACAAAAAGTAAACCCTCAATTGCCGCTTTCATTTTGACCTCCCACAATATATATTTTATCAAAATTACTTGATTGTACAATACTAATTTCTTCATTTTTAGCCATTTCTAATAATGCTAGAAATGTAACAACAATGTATTCACGAGTTAAGGTTGTAAACAATTCAGTAAATTCAACTTTATCTCTTTCTCTTAATATTCTTCTTATTTCTTTTGTTCTTTCGCCAACTGAATACTCTTTAATAGTTGTTGTTGTAACTATATTTTCTTTGCTTTTCTTTTGCATAAATTCATTAAAAGCAGCAAGTAAAATAGAAATATCACTTTTTTCAGTTGTTTCAACGATGTATTCTTTTAAACTACTCGGTTCTTTTGAATAGCAATCGTGCCTTTTTTCTTCAAGACTCTTAAATTCACTAGTGACTTCTTTATATTTCTTATATTCTAAAAGACGATTTATTAGTTCTTCACGAGGATCAATCTCTTCTTCAAGTGTAATATCTTCATGCTGTGGAAGTAAAGATCTTGATTTTAGTTCAATTAACTCAGCTGCCATTACAATATATTCACTTGCGACATTCAATTCTAACTTTTCCATATCATTGATGAACTTTAAATATTGATTAGTAATTTCTTCTAAATTAACGTCATAGATATTTATATCCGCTTGTTGAACTAAATGAAGTAATAAATCGAGTGGTCCTTCAAAATCGTTTATTACAAATTTATACATAATATCACCTAAATTATTATAACAAAAAAAAGGACAAAAGTCCCTATAAATAAAATATTACTAGCATAACAACTAATGTTATTGCTAAAATCGCAACGATAATTACCAAATATAAATCGTTACTCTTTTTTTTCTTGGGTTGAATAACATTTTCCTCAGTTTCTTCTTGATCAGGAACGACAAATCCGTTGGGATATACCGCTGTAATCGTTAAATCTTGCTCAGAGTTCGATTGAATTAAATCATTATTAGCATCATTTACTTGGTTAACAGGTATACTTTGATCATAAGGTTCATTTTGATAGGCAACATAATCATTATTGTCTTTTATTTCTGTAGGTTTCTCCGCAACTACAGGTTCAGAAATCAACTGTTCAAAGACATCTTGAGATGAATTGTCATTTTGTTGTTGATAATTAACAGGATCCGAAAATGTTTGCTGAGGTTGTTCTTCAGAAGAATATTGTTCGACCCTAGGAATTGACTCATAATTTCTATTATCGTTATTTTGAGGTAAGTCCTCTAAGATCTCAATGTCTTCATCTTTCATATTACATCCTCCTATTATTTTAATTATACCATAAAATTTTATTTTTTTAATTTTTTTTCATTATTCAAACTGGCTATTGTAAAGTTTATAGTAAAGTCCACCTGCCTGCAATAATTTTTGATGAGTTCCCCTTTCAATTATTTCGCCATTATCAATGACCAATATCTCATTGGCGTCCTCAATTGTTGACAATCTGTGGGCAATAACGAAAGAAGTACGACCAGTCATTAATTTTCGCATTCCAAGCTGAATATATTTCTCAGTTTTGGTGTCAACATTAGAAGTTGCTTCGTCCAATATTAAAATTTCCGGATCAGATAAAATAGCTCTAGCTATCGAAATAAGTTGGCATTCACCTTGTGAAAAATTTGAGCCATCCTCTTCTACTAAAGTATCATAACCATTTGGAAGACGATGAATAAATGAGTGCGCCTGGGCCTTAGTACTAGCTTCAATAATTTCATCCATTGAAGCATTTTCGTTACCATATCTGATATTATCAGCAACTGTACCTTTAAAAAGATAAGTATCTTGTAAAACCAAACCAATTTTTTTGCGTAAATCCGTTTTTTTTACTTCATTTATATTAATACCATCAATATAAATGTTTCCTTTGCTAACATCGTAAAATCTTGTCAACAAATTGATAATTGTCGTCTTTCCTGCTCCTGTCGCGCCAACTAGAGCAATTGTTTCGCCTGGCATTGCTTCGAAGTTTACATTTTTTAGAATTTTCTTACCTTTTACATATTCAAAATCAACATTTTCTAGTTTTACATGTCCTATTACGTTATCAAATGGTAAACTTCGTTTTTCATCAGCAAATTCACTTTTTTCATCCATAATTTCAAATACACGATTAGCACCTGCTAATGCTGATTGCATAGATGCAAATAAAGAAGCTAATTGATTTATTGGTCTTCTGAACATATTAGAATAACTTAAAAAACTTAATATTATCCCTACAGTACAATTATTGTTAACGACCATAATGGCTCCCACAGCTATTAGCAAAATATGCCCAAAGTTTCCGACAAAAGCATTAATTGGCATGATAAAGTGAGCACACATTTGTGCTTTAATAGAAACATCTTTCAATTTTTGATTATAGGTATTAAACTCCTCATTTGCAGTTTTTTCAGAACAATAACTTTTTATTACTTTCATTCCAGTTATTGATTCTTCACTAAAACTACTAAGTTTTCCTAAAGTATTTCTTTGTTTTGTATAATATTCACCTGATTTAGTTCCTATTTTATAAGCAAGAACAAAGAATAAGGGAACTGTAGCAATTGTAATCAAGGCCAAAATTGGATTAATAACAAACATTATAATACTAACACCAATAACTGTAATCAAACCACTAATAATTTGCATCAAAGCATCAGCCAAGGCATCACTTATAACCGCAACATCATTAGTAAATCTACTCATGATATCACCTTTTTTATTAATATCAAAAAATGAAATCGGTAATTTTATAAGTTGATTAAATAACTTCTTTCTAATTTGATATAGAGTTGATTCTGATATTTTTGCCATCCCATAATTTGATAGCCAACTAAATATTGAATTAGCAATATAAATTCCTAGCAAAATCAATAATAATATTTTTAAGCCTTCTAAATTACTTAGAGCAATATAGTCATCAACAGCCTTACCGGCAAACAAAGGTCCTATGACTGAAGACAAAGTTGCTACAATATTAAATACAACAACAACTATAATCTTTCCTTTAAATTCACCTAAAAATTTCCATAAACGCAACAATGTTTTTTTAGTATCTATTTTTTGTGGCTTTTCTTCCATTATTTGGCCTCCTTTAATTGTGAATAATAAATATCTTGATAATATTTATTACTTTTTAATAGCTTTTCAGGAGTGTCAAAACCAACGATATTCCCATCATCTAAAACAATAACTTTATCAGCATCAATTGCTGATGAAATGCGACTTGTTACTAGAAAAGTCGTACATTTTTTATTTTCGTTTAAAGCTTTTTTTATCTGTTTATCTGTTTTAACATCAACTGCACTAGTCGAATCATCAAGAATTAATATTTTAGGATTTATTAATATTGATCGCGCAATCGATATTCTTTGCTTTTGCCCACCACTTAAATTTACCCCTCGTTGTTCTAAAACATGATCATATTTTTTATCTTTTTTGTCTATAAAATCGCTTGCAGCACTAATAGAAGCTGCATTCTTGACTTCTTCTAATGTTGCATTAGGATTACCATATGCAATATTTTCTTTTATTGTTTTTGAAAAAATAAATGTCTGTTGAAATGAAAAAGCAATTGATCTGCGCAAAAATTCTAATTTATAATCCTTAACATCAATATCATCAATCAATACTTCGCCACTTGTTGTATCATAAAATCTTGGTATTAGATTAACTAAAGACGTTTTTCCACTCCCAATAGCTCCAATAATAGCAATTGTTTCGTTAGGGTTAACAACAAAATTAATGTTCTTTAAAACTGCATCGCCTGAACCGCCAGCATAAGCAAAAGTCACATTTCTAAATTCAACTTTACCTTTCAATTCTTCAAGATTTAAAGGTACTTCTTTATCTTTAAAGTCCTCTTCGGCATCTAAAGTCTCAAATATGCGTTCAGCACTTACAACACTTCTAGAAGACATCATAATAACCATTGATGCCATTAAAAGTGAAGACAATATATTAGAAGTATATTGAACAAAAGCAACAATATCACCAATCAGTAACGATCCTGAAACAAAATAATTGCCACCAAACCAAAGAATAAGTAAAGTTGCAACATTGATAGAAAACATCATAATTGGCATTGAAATTGTTATTAATTTTACACCTTTTAAAGTAGTATTTAAAAGTTTTTTATTAACATTATCAAATCTTGAAATTTCCTTTTTTTCCATAGTAAAAGATTTAACGACACGTATACCACCAACATTTTCTCTAACAGTAGAATTTACTTCATCAACACAATCTTGCATTTTATTAAAATAAGGAAAAGCTTTTCTTAATATCAAGAAGATAAGAATAAAAACAATAGGAATTAACACCACTAAAATTATTGTTAATTTCACGCTTATAAATAAAGCCATTATTAAACTACCAATAAAAATTACAGGAACTCTAAATAAAAGTCTTAAGCCTACCATTATTAAATTTCCAATTGTATTAATGTCATTAGTTAATATTGTTAAAAGATGACCTGGTTTTAACTTTTCTAAATTTAAAAATGAAAGTCGGCTTATCTTTGAAAAAACATCATTTCTTAAATCGCAAGCTACACTCTCACTTGTCTTTGCTGCAAAAAAAGAACTTCCTAAACCACCAATTACTCCTATAATTGTTAATAAAAACATTATAATGACATTTATAACGACATATTTAATATCGCCATTTTCAATACCAATATTAATAATATCCGACATAATGTTTGGTAACATCAGTTCCATAATAACTTCCAAAATAATTAAAGTTGGCGCTAAAAAGGCCCATAATTTATATTTTTTTAAATAAGATAAGATTCTTTTTATATTCTTCATAATTCACCATAATAATTATATCATTGATTATTAATCTTTTGAATAAAAGCGCAAAAAATTTTACAAATAGGTTTTTTATTCACACCATATTAAATAGTTCGAATATGCTATTAGTGAAATAAAGAAGGGGTGGATTATATGTGCAATAATAATAATGATAATGAATGCCAATGCATAAATGAAATATTAACAGTAATTTGCATATTACAACAAAATGCAAACTGTTCAGAAAATTGCTTAGATACATGTGATAGAGGGTTTCTTGGTTGCTCAACAACTTCCGTTAATTGTAACACGCGACCAGTGATGTTATATACATGTTGTGGAAATGGTGTAGCATGGAGCATGCCAGTTAGCAAAGATCCAAGTATTACTACTACTTCAAATGTATTTAGAGTTGAAAAAATTGATGGCTGTTGCGCAACATTTAGAGTATTAGCACCAAATACAGATGAAACAGATGGATATCCTTATGTAGCAACTAATAGTTTCTTTACAATGAATTTAAATTGTGTTTGCTCATTAAGGTGCTTAAACGACACTTTTGTTTGCATTTAAAAAGGCTTTTTAAAAAGCCTTTTTATTTATGAATTATTTTTTGTAATTGAACATCATGTGCATCAGTTACAACTTTTGATATAAAGCATTCATCATAGCATATACCAATTGTATAACCTTGGTAATTAGCTAAAAATCTATCATAATAACCTTTCCCATAACCTAAACGATTATTATATTGATCAAAACAAATTCCCGGAACAATACAAACACTATTGTTGAAGTCAACTACTTCTTCATTCGTTGTTGGTTCCATTACCTTAAAAATTCCTTCACGTAAATCTTTTAAAGATCTTATAATATAAAATTTCATTTCATTTTCAACTATTTTAGGAACTGCAACTTTCTTTGTTCTCAACATTTCATTAATAAATTCTAAAGTATCAACTTCATCTTCCAAGGAAACATATGTTAGAATTAACGAAGATTTTCCTATAAATTTATTTGTAAGTAATAATTTAAAAATTTCTTGATCACGATGTTTCTTTTCTAATATATTGCGGCGAATATCTTTATAATATTCACGCATTTCTTTTTTATTCATTTATTACTCTGATAGATTCAATTATAGGTTGATTTTCAGCTGCAACCTTGCCATCTTCATTTTCAACTTTTACTTCTGCTAATTTATCAACAACTTCAATTCCCGATGTAACATGGCCAAAAGCAGCATATGCACCATCTAAATTAATATTTTTTTCGTGCATAATAAAGAATTGTGATGAAGCGCTATTATATGATTGTGAAGTTCGTGCCATTGAAATAACTCCTCTTTCATGCAAAATACTATTTCTCACGCCATTAGCCAAGAATTCACCTTTGATTGTTTCATCGGATCCGGTATATCCTAGGCCATCAGATGATCCACCTTGCACCATAAATCCTTTTATGATACGGTGGAATGTCTTCCCGTCATAGAATTTTTCATTAACTAATTTTATAAAATTAGTAACAGTAATGGGTGCGACGTCAGCATCTAATTCCAATTTGATTGTTCCATAATTTTTAACGATCATTTCTACGTAATGTTTTCCTTTTAAATATACAATTTCTTCATCATTTGGTATTTGATCGTTATTCTGTTCAATTTCTTTTGAATCTGAACATCCAAATAATAATAACGTCATAATAAATAATATAAATATTTTTTTCATGTTTTCCTCCTATTTATTTATTATATTTTATCACACAAGCGCAAATTATTTCAATACGTATTAAAAAAGCAACAAAAGTTGCTTTGTTTTTATGGTAGACAATATGAGACTTGAACTCATGACCTCTTGCATGTGAAGCAAGCACTCTAACCAACTGAGCTAATTGTCCACAAATTATCCCTATAATTATAACATATTTTAAATGTAATTTATATAAATTTATTTAAAAACCAAGAAAATATCTTGGTCTTAAAAATTCAAATCAGTAAATTCTTGTTTTAACATACTGCATTTCTGAGTAACTTTGCTATCATCAGATTTTTCTAATTTATACCAACCATTCTTAAACATTAATTCATACGTTTCCCTTTGAAGCTTACTTATTTTAATAAATGTTTGAAGATATTGTTGATATAAGTTTTCATTACTAACTTCTGTTAAGCTGACAGCATAATTTTTTGACATCTCTTTTAAAGTTGAAAGCAAACAATTCATATAATCTTTTTCATTTAAGGTTATGCCCTTACCTACTTCTGTCTTCGGATTACTTATCTCATTATTATTCATTGTTACCTCCTAAAATAGTTAATACTTGCTCCATGTTTTCTTTAAATAAATTAAAGCCTTTTTGCAACATTGATTTTAATTCAGAATTATTTACTTGATTAAGACTATTAAAAGTATTTTTCAAAGCTCCATAATTCCAAGAAAACATATCAGCTAAATAATCTAAATCTTTAGTACTAATAATATCTGGCACTGCCTCATAATTTTGCATGAATTCTCCTTTCATCTTTATTATTAACTAAATAAGTATTTTTTAAACAATTATAAACAAAATATCTCATATTGTTTTTATTTATATACAAGTATGTTAAAATATAATAGAAAAGAGATGGTAGTATGAAAAAAATGCTTATTTTGATATTAATTCTTTTTCCCATTGAGCTAAAAGCTACAACAAAGGCACCAATTGATATAACTAAAATGAATATATATGAAATACAAGATGCTGTTGATAATGATTTAATTGATTATGAAACAATAATGAATATATATCTTGAACGTATTGATGCTTATAACAAAAAGTATAATGCAATTTTGAATATTAATAAAGAAGCCTTAAATCAAGCAAAAGAGTTACAAGCAGAGTATGAAAAAACAGGGCGACGAAGTTTAATTCACGGATTGCCAATATTAGTCAAAGATAATATCGATGTTAAAGGATTACCAACAACAGCAGGAACTAAAGCTTTAAAAGATAATTATCCAATTGCTAATGCCCCAGTTGTACAAAAATTAGTTGATGCTGGAGCAATTGTTATTGGAAAAACTAACATGAGCGAATTCGCTTTCAGTGCAAACAACTCTTATAGCAGTTATGGTCATGTTTATAATGCCTATAATACTGCTTATTCATCATACGGATCATCTGGCGGTTCAGCTGTTGGAACAGCTGCAAATTTTGCTGTTGCTTCTCTTGGAACTGATACTGGATCTTCTATTAGAATTCCTTCAAGTGCAAACAACTTAGTTGGATTACGCCCTACATACGGAACTCTCAATATGAATGGAATTATAAAGTTCGAAGGTACTCGTGATGTAGTTGGTCCGATTACTCGCTTTGTTGAAGATAACGCTATAATTTTTGAAATAATTGATGATACTGATTCTACTTATCAAGTAAGTGAAAAGGAATCTTTAGAAGGAATTAGAATAGGTGTCGTTAAAGCTTTTATTAATACTAAAACAACTAGTACATATACAGCAACTGGGAAAACTGATAAAACCATCTACAATTTATTTATGAAGGCGGTTAAAGACCTAGAAAGTTTAGGAGCTGAAATAGTTTATATTAATTCGTTTAATCTACCATACATTTGGAATTCTACAACTATGTGCTATGATTTCAATAATTACGTTAAAGGGACAACCGGTCCTATTAGAACTTATAACGACATTATAAAAAATGGTGGCTATGTAAAAGGCTTGGCTAGTTATTTGGGTTATTATTGTACTCATGATTACACTCAGACAAACTCTTATAAAAGTTATTTGGCTTCAAGAAACAATAATATTAGGCGGGCAAACAATGTTTATAGTAATAACGACCTTGATGTAATTATATATCCAACTTTAAAAACTGAACAAATTAAAATTAGCAATTTGTCTAGTACAAAACTTTATACTCCTAGTTCTTCTCTTTCACCTTTAATTGGCTTTCCGTCTATGAATGTTCAAATGGGATATATAGATTCTTTACCTTATGGCTTTGAAATAATGGGTAAGCCGGCAGAAGAAAAATTACTTTATAAAATTGCTTATAATTATCAAGAAATTAATAATTATTATACTAATCCAGCTATTGCTGCTCCATTATATGAAATTCCCGAAAAATTAAATATCGTTTTAGAATATTTGCAAAATGAAAATAAAGATATTGAATATACTAATATTAAAAATGAAATAAATGCTTTTCTAAAAAACTATAATGAAATTGAAGATGTTGATAAAACTATTGATGAATTAATTACAAAATATGAGAACATCCCAGATTTAATTCAACTACGTGAATTAAAAAAAGCGGAGACTAGAAAAATTATTTTTGCAGCTCTAAGTGGAATGAATTTAATTGAGTTTTCGATTTTACTCTCTATTATAAAAATTTGGGCAAAAAAAAGAAAGAAACGTAAAAAATAGTTATCAATTCTTTCTTTTTTTGTTAAACAATGTTTTAATTAATTTTTTAACACCTTTATCTTCTTTATTATCAGTGACTAGTTGTTCTTCACCAAAAGAAAATGTTGTCAATCTTATACATCGATCATCGATAGATCTTTCAAAACTTATGTTATTTACTACTATTTCAGTTATTGTTCCTTCAAACATTTTCGTACATATATATTGTTGATACATTTCCATTGGCATTCTACCAACTTCACCCAATGGTTGCCCATCCTCTCGATAAAACTGAAATTGATTAGCACTAGCAGTTTCCGAAAAAACATACTCACCATTACTAAAAGCTCTTAATTTTTTATTTGAATCCATATTTCAACCTCCAAAAAGTTTAATAATACTTTATCTTCTTAAATTTTTATCAGCTATTTCAGCATTAGGATTAATTATAAATAATTCTTCTACATCATTTGCTGTTATCTTTTCGAAAGCATTAAATAACTTCATATCTGCAGTCCATTTTCTGAAACCTTGTGATACAAATAAATATCCCCTTCCAAAATCATGTACCCCTCTACATATCATTCCGGGAAATGGTGCTACTAGAGGAGTAAAAAACAAACCAGCTCCAGTATTACCTAAATATTTGTCCAAGCTTTTTGGCAAATATCCATCATGTAAATGCCCTGTTACTACTAAATCAGTTAGAGAATTAAAATCTTGAACACTGCTTAAAACATGTGAATCTGACAAAATAATTGGACTATGAGTTAGTAAAACATTATAATCAGCTTCTGCCATTTTTAAACCACTTTTTAAATAATCTTCAATAAACATATCATTTGTTGCTTCGTTGCCTTTTTTTAAATATGTGGCAAGTCTAGGATTAAATCCTAAAAATGTCATTCCTTTTATTGATGTTTGCTCATTATTTAAAAAATAAACATTATTAAATCTATTCAAAGATTCGAAGAATTTTAATGATTTAATATTTTCATTGCTTGATTCTCCAGATAATCTTTTGAAAAAATTTTCTTTTCTAAAAAAACCAATCTCGTGATTACCTGGTATTATTATAACAGGTGCCACTTCTGACATATCTCTTATTATACTTTCAAAGAATCCTTTTTCCTTTTGGTCATCAATAAAATCTATAGTTTCTATCTGGTCCCCAGGCATAATTATAAAATCAGGCTTAATTTGGCGGCAATATGCTACCAAGATTTCATATAGTTCTTTATCAACATGTGGATGATAATGAATATCAGATGCAATCAACATTTTTAAAGGATTATCTCCCTTAAAATAAGGGCTTTCTATTAGTTTCTTCTCACAATAGAATTTTGAAATGTTTTCCTTACTGAATCTGACTTTACTCATAAATTTTGCACCTCATATTTCATATTATATCATAAAATAAATCTATAATAGTTAATTTTAATTTTGTAGTCTTTACTAATAAATTATTTCAAATTAATTTCCGGGTATAGTTGATAATTTATACATCAAGTGCACAATTAGTAGATAAAATAAAAACCGTTGAAAATCAACGATTAAATTACAATTTGGTGGAGCTGAGGAGAATTGAACTCCTGTCCAAAAATACCTTTCAGTAAATTACTACAAGTTTAGTCAATTAATAATTTGCTAATGATCCACTAATTGACAAATTAATCATTAGTTAGCTTGTTAAATTCTTTGCAACTGCCAAGCTCAATTACAATATATCTCACTTTATCGAGCCTCTTAATAACTTCGTGAGCAAAAATTAATAAGAAGCAGCTTTCTTATAACCTAATTAGGCGAAAGCTAATTGATTACTGTTTCCAGTTATTTTTTTTTGCACTTAACGCGTGCCTTCGACTTGCAATCTAAAGACTAATATTTCTGTCGAAACCAAAGCAGCCCCATGTATAAAAATTATACACTAAAAAATAAATAAAGCAAATTTATTCTTCTTTAAAACTATATATTTTTTTAACTTCTTTAATTGTTAAGCGACGATATTCTCCTGATTTTAAACCTTTCAAATCAAAAAATGCTATGCGTTCTCTTTTCAATTTGTCAACTTGATGATTAACTGCTTCAAACATTTTTTTAACTTGATGATTCTTACCTTCATGAATTGTTATTTCAATTAAAGACATATTTGAACTTTTATTATATTGTTTGATTTTTACCTTTGCTCTAGCAGTTTTAATCCCATCAATAATAACACCATTTCTTAGTGCTGCCAATTCATCTTTAGCTAATAAACCAATAATTTTTACTAGATAAACCTTTTCAATATTATTACTCGGATGCATCAAGATATTGGCAAATTCACCATCGTTAGTCAACAATAAAACTCCTGTTGTATCATAATCTAATCTACCGACAGGATATATTCTTTTGTTAGTATTTATTAAATCTATTACCGTTTTCCTATTTTTATCGTCACTAGTAGTTGTAACAACACCTCTAGGTTTATATAACAAATAATATTCTTTATTCTCTTGTGTTAATACTTCCCCATTTATTTTAATTTCATCACTTGTATTTACTTTAGTTCCTAACTCTGTGATTTTTTGACCATTAACAAAAACTGAACCTTTTTTTATTAAATCCTCAGCTTTACGACGTGAACAATAACCACTACTAGCAATTATCTTTTGTAATCTTTCCATTTTTTTCGCCTCACTTGCGTATTATATAATAGTTTAAAGAATTTAGCAAATGTTAAAGCATTTTTCTACGGCCGTAGTAGAGTACCCAGTTAGTAAAAATACACTCTATATGCTTATTATATGTTCTTAATAGAGAAAATCTCAAAATCATATACACTTGTACATTAGAGACTTTAATTAATTATTGAGAGAGGTTAATTAATTATTCCCTATTAAATGGCGAATTCCCTTTTTATTCAACCCGACATAATTTTTTATTTCTATCTCTTTATATCCCTCCTATCTTCATCTAAATCGTAGCATATTTATACGATAGATAATAGTCGATTTTTGATTTTTTGACATTTGTTTACAAAAAAAAGACTTAACGTCTTTTTTTAGGAAACAAACTAAAAACGGCAAAAATAAGAGCAATAATAAATAAGTCTACTAAAGTTGCAACATTAATACTACCTACGGCATTTAGAGTCACCGCTGCTATTGCAATTATAAGTGATAACATTTGAAATAATAAGTTATATGTATTAAATTCAATGTAACATTTTATCTCTGATTTTTTGCCTTTACTTTTTATTGGAGTTCGTTTTTTATTAACTGGTTTTTTCTTTGTATCCATCATATACCTCTTTCCTTATATTGCTCTATTATTTAAGGCAAAATCTGTTTCCTTCAAATGATTTTGTCGCCTTATAAAGATTGCATTGGCAACAGTCCTTAAACGCTTATAAATGATTGTTGCTGTGCATCTATACATGTTTGCTAAATCTTCAATTGTCATATTATCAATATAATATGATTTTGCACACTCTCGATAAATAAGAGGGACATCTAAAGAATCAAAATCTTCACTTGAAACCCTAGACTTTATATAAGAATCTGATTCTGTTATGATTTGACTACTATTTAATTCAGAAATAGGTTTATTTAAATAAATAATCTCTTTTATTTCTTTCAATGTTACCGACATAAAGTGTTCATAATCATAGTATTTATGAATATTTAATAAAATCGCTTTTAAACATTCATGATATCTTTTGTAATATTCGTTTGATTGCAAGTTCATATTTTGTAATTGTTGATCGATGCTTTTCATAAAATAGCCAATAACAACTTCCGTTGCTTCAGGACTGCCAGTTTTTGCTTGAGCAAATCTTGTTGTAAAATCAATCATCCAATCACTTCCTTTAAACCCTACTATTATCTATTTTATATTATACAATCAAAAAAACAAATTATCAATGACTGATATTTGTTTTTCTATTTATTTGTATTATTATAATAATCATTTTCAGCTATCTCACAAGCTAACTCATCTAATTCTTGATTATAGTCATCATTTAAGTATTGATCTATTTGATATAAAATAAATTTTACATCTTTTGTATAATCGATATTGTAATTATTTAAAATTTCTATTTGTTTCTTTGTTAACAATAATTTATTTGATTTAATGTAAGTATGCATTTTTTCTTCATAAGATTCGTTGTCTTCAATCATATTTCTTTCCTAAAACAACTGATATTCCGCAATTCGTATTTCAATTTATTATACAATTTTGTTGTTTCCTCTCTTTTTATTGGAACCAAAGTATAAACATATTTAACTTCTTCAGTAATAGCTTTTTCTTCGATATATTTAATAATCTGTGTTGCAATTCCTTGCCTTTGTAACTTATATTCAACACATAGATTGCTAATAAAATAATCTTTTTGACCTACCAATTCATCTTCATGAACATATATCGTTGCTGCTCCACATATTTCACCATTGATATCAGCAACTACAACAAAAGTATTGTTACTATTTTTGTATTCTTTTTTACAATTCTGAGATAAGGTTTTATGCATTAAATTTCTTACTTTCTCAACCTCATCATGATTCATTAAACGTATATTTATCATATGTACTCCTTTTTATTGTAAGCTTTATTACCCATAAAAAATTGTTCGATTTTTATGTTGGCAACTTCTTTTTTTGGACCATTAAAAATATCATGATTAGAATCAATTAAATAAACTAAATTCCTATTTGTTGTTTTGACATTGTCATAAACATATTCCGCACTACTGATTGGCACTATGTCATCTTTTGTCCCTTGAAGAATTAGAATGGGAATGTTAATTTTTGGAGGTAAATTTTGATATTGTTTTACAAATTGAACAAATTCATTTAAAGCACTAATTGGTAATTTTAAAAATCGATTAGCAACTTCATCAAAACCATAATCATTAATAATTGAAGTTGTTTTTTTTAAAGAAAAATTTTCTTTCTCAGCTATGTATTTAAAAGCAGGTGCGGCTAGAACTACTTTCTTGACTTGTTTGTACTTTGAGGCCACGTAAGTTGCTAAAATACCTCCCATACTATGACCAACAACATAAATGTCATTGTAACCATAATTGATTAAAGTCTCAATCTTCTCATCAGTTGACTTTATCCACTCTTTATATGTAGCCAGGTTTTTATCCTTAAAACCATGCCCTGGTAAAGTAAATTGATAAACATCTAACATAAAGTTTTTCCCGAGTAACCACGCAAGGGTTTCCATGTCATATGTTCCTCCTGCAAATCCGTGGATTAAGAGTACTGCTTTCTTTATTTTCATGATATCACCTTAATAATTATAACATATATACAAAAAAAGGCACAAGATATGTGTCTTACAAATTTTTATATTGCAATTTTTTTGCTGATGATTGTTTAATAAAATGCGTTAGATATATGTTATCATCTTCAATTAATGCCGGTATTGAATACATAATAATGTGTTGTTTATACATAAGTATTTTCAAATGATTATTTTGTTCATACCATTCATTTAAAGCTTCACGAGCAAAATTCTCACTTCCAATATGAGCAAGCAATCTGCCAACAGGTATTCCATCAATGTTTTTAACCATTTCACGCAAATAATATAAATCGTTACTTGCAATTAATTGCTCAGCTAACTCTATTTTATTACTATCTCGCTCCAAAGCTTTATAATATATTTCTGCATTATGCTCTTGATACATATTTACCATCTTTAGTTGAAACAATAATTATTTCGTTTTGTTCAATAAATAATGGTACTTTTACTTTTAAACCAGTTTCTAAAACTGCATCCTTCATAGCATTGTTAGTTGTATTGCCTTTTACAGCAGGTTCAGTTTCAACAACTTTCATTTCAATTTTTTCGGGTAAAATAACTCCTAGTAATTCTCCTTGAAAGAAAGTGACATCAACCATTAAATCTTCTTTTAAATATTCAACTTCTTCACCAATTTGTTCTTTAGATAATTCTATTTGTTCATATGTTTCCATATTCATAAAATTATAAATATCACCTGTAGCATATAAAAATTGCATATTCTTCTTTTCAATCATTGCTTTTTCAAACTTCATGCTTGTATTAAATGTTCTTTCAATAGTTCCGCCAGTTCTTAAATTGCGTAATTTAATTTTCATAAATGCTGCACCTTTTCCTGGCTTAACATGAACAAATTCTAATACTTGATAAAGTTGTTCTTCAATAATTAAGGTCATTCCATTTTTTATATCATTTACATTTATCATTATATCACCTATCTATTTTTTCTTTTGGCCAATTGTTAATATGACGTTTTTTCATCAATGTTTTTGATCTTTTTGGTGTTTGATTTCTTCTTGGACATCTATAAGGTTCAACTTTAGTTGATACTGTTGCACCAAAAGATTCTTGGTTTGATTGGGCTTTAATAATTTTCTCGTGATCAGGAATATTAAGAATGGTTCTTAGTACACCAGAAAATAATTTAATTCTATTAATTGTCATTATTTTGTTTCCTTATGTGTAGTTGTTTGAGCACATTTAGGACAAAATTTCTTTAATTCTAAACGTTCAGTTGTATTTTTTTTATTCTTTTGTGTACGATAACTTTGATTTTTACAGACAGTGCATTGAAGAGTAACTCTTTCTCTGCTTTCGCCTTTTTTAGCCATATAAAATCCCTCCTTCTTGACAATCTTCTATATTATAGCAAATTATTTATAAATTTCAAAGAACTTTCGTGCAACTTCGTAACTTATTTTCTTATTAACATTTGTTTTATAACTGCTAACACTATTAGCTGGTTTCACATTTGGCGATATAACCGTAAACGTGACAATTGGTTTATCATATGGAGCATAGCCAACAAATGTATTTGTTGTTGTCGCCGTTTCAACAACTCCATCTAAATTTTGATCAATATAACTTGTACTCGTTCCTGTTTTTCCTGCCGGTTTATATTGTGAACTGATATAATTATATCCGGTTCCATTGCTATCCATGACCATTTTAAAACCAAGTTGAACTCTTTTCATATAAGTATCAGCGACATCAATTCTATTTAAAACCAATGGCTCAACATTAATATATTTCCCATTATCATAATAACCTTTCAATATTAATGGTTTTATTCGTTTACCACCATTAGCAATTGTATTTATGTATTGTGATAACTGCATTGGTGTATACGTGTCATATTGGCCAATCGCGAAATCTAATATTAAACCTGCATTCTTTTTTGAACCTTTATAGCCACTGCTTTCAAAAAAATCTATTTCCGTTTTAACTCCTAAACCAAATTGGCCAAATATTTCACGATATTTATCTAAAGCAGTTTCTTCCAGAAAAAGTTTTTTATTATAATTATAATTTCCTTGTCCAACTTTTATGGCGGTTTGAAATTGATAACTATTAGATGAATATTTTAAAGCTGTTAGATCATCTAAAATTCCCAGCGCACGCCAAGAGCATTTTGGCTCCGTCGCAAGGATTTTGATGCAATAATCTTGCCTGCGTTCACCTATTGTTAAAGTGCCAGTTTTATATCCAACAATATTAGATGCCCCTTTAATGCTAGAACCCATCGTTACGGTTGAGGTTAAAATGTTAGGCGTATAATCATAAAATTGTGAATCAATTAGTTGCTTTCCTGACATAGCCAAAATTTCTCCATTATTAGGGTTGCTTATAATAACATATGAGTGGTTATAATATTTAGTATTTTTTTCACCCTTTGCTCTCTTAATTTGCTCTTCCAATATTTTTTCTATCTCTTCTTGCAATTTAATATCAATAGTTAAATATATATCGTTCCCTCTTGTTCCCTCTTCCACCAACTTATAACTATCCCCATCATAAATGTATTTGCTTTTTTTCCCTTTCAATATATCATCGTATACTTCTTCAATATATGAAACTCCAACAATATCATTTAAACTATAACCATTTTTTAAATAATAATCTTTTTTTTCGACAGGAACTAAGGAAATATTTCCCAATATTTTCCGAAAACTTGCATTTTTATAAATTCGCTTCCATCCTATTTCCCCAAAGACACCTTTTAATGATAATTCTTCTATTAATGTGTATTCTTGATCAGTTACATCTTCCTTTAATGTTTTGATATCATAATAGTACCCATTATTCATTTTTTTTAATATTTGCTCACTATCAAGATTTAAGATTTCAGCTAATTTTATTGATATTTCTTTTTCTTCAGACTTCGTATTATCTAATTTACTATATCTAATTATTTTTATTGGTTCATTATCAACTAATAATACTCCATTACGATCATAAATACGCCCACGAGGGGAAGTTAGTGAATATACTTCTTTTTTTTGACTCATCAATTCTTTTTGATAATCTTTATGTTTTATTAATTGAATATCTACTAATTTAATAAAAATTATAAGAAATAAAATAACCGTTATAAATTTGAATATCATTATTTTTTTATTTATTCGCGTGTTCAACATAGTTTATCATCCTTTTTCATATAATTTGATGGTGAAGAAAATGTTTAAAAATATTATTAAACAATATATAAATAGTATTTCCGTTAGTGATGTAATTATGTTTGGACACAGAGAAAACATTATGATTTCAAATAATGAAGCATCTTTAATTGTTAGATATATTAAAGATAATTGGGAATCTATCCTTTATAATAATCTTGATATTACTTTGTTTTTAAAAAACAACTTTAATAAGGAGAAAGCACTTAAAATAAACAAATTATTTATAGAGTACAAAAAAAAATATCAAAATTATTTATAATAATTTTCGATATCTTCCGCTAAGTTTTCATTAAATTTTTTATTCTTAATCATTTCTATTTCAAATTTGTATGGAGGATATATTCTCTCTCCACTAATTGATGTATATGGCGTTTCTAGTATTTTGGGAACATCAGCAAGGGATTCATTATAAATAACATTTAATAAGGTAGAAAATCCCAAAGAACCATAACCAATATTTGCATGACGATCTTTATGAGAATCCTTTGCATTTGCACTATCATTAATGTGAATGCATTTTAGATGTTTAAGGCCAATTATGCTATCAAATTCAGCAATTAACTTATCAAATTCCTCAATACTATAACCAGCATCATTTAAATGACATGTATCCATACAAACATATAAGGGATAAGATACTAAATTCATTATTTGCTTTATCTCTAGAAAATTACTAGCAATTTCACTACCTTTACCAGCCATTGTTTCTAAGCAAATATATATATCTTTTGCTTCCCCTGCAACAGCATTTAAAGCATCAGCAATATTTTTTATTCCTTCTGTTATCCCAGCACCAACATGACTTCCTGGATGAATTACTAAACATTTTATACCTAGTTTCTTTATGCGACTTAGTTCTTGCTTTAGAAAATTTATTGCAAATTCTTGACTATTTTTATTAGCCAAATTTATTATGTATGGTGCATGAACAACCAAATTATCAATATTAATTCCATTATTTAACATTAAGTCTTTTGCTTCTTCAGTTAATACATCATCAATTGGATAACGATTTGTATTTTGGGGTGCCCCTGTGTAGAGCATTAAAGTGTTCGCTCCATAACTAAGAGCTTCTTTAACACTACCTAATAATTGAGTTTCCTTTGTAAATGAAACGTGACTTCCAACGATTAAATTCATAATAACACTTCCTTTAATTATTATAACAAATTATTCTTCATTTAAGAAGTCATTTAAAAATTTCACAATTTTATTTAAGCTTCTTTTAACGATTGTACGCAATTTCGCAGATAAATTATTTCCTAAATCGGAAAAAGTGTTATGATATTGACTATCAAAATCCACGTAATAATTATCAATATCTATTACTTTTCCTTCTTCAATATCTTGTTCAAATTTTTTTATCTGCTCACTAGTTAAAGAAACACGACGATTTTTAATATAGTCAAAATATCCTGCTTCTGAGGCTATATATATTATTACAAAAGATAATGTCACTGTTAAAATTAGGATGTTTTTGATTCGTGATATTATTTTTTCTTTAGCCATTTTTAGCCTCTATATAATCTTTAATTGATTCAGCTAATATTTTTAAAGTGTTAGAAACTTCTTCATAACTATTTTGATAACCACCTATTTCAACTAGGATAACATTATTCTTTAAATCTTGATTATAGATACCATTAGCATTGTTAGTAGTTTTTTTTAATATTCCTCTACTTATATTAGCTTTAGAAACTATTATTTCATTTAGTGTCTTGGTATTTTTTAAATTTTCCTCGTATTTATCATGCGAAATACCAATTACAAATAGTATTTTGGCATATTTCAAGCCATCAATTTCGATGGTACTTTCACTTTTTTTGATGGAATCTCGATGCAAATCAATATAAAGTTTAACATCTTCATATCGCTTAATAGCATTTTCTAAATAAAAACGACTAACCTGATAAAGTGATTCATAGGGCCAATTATTAATATTTAACATTTCAATAAAGCTATTTTCTTCAACAACCGCTTCAATTTTATGATTACTAAGATATTTTTGAAGCAAGAATGATGCATCTTTAACCGAAGGATTTATCCCTGTTTCTTCATAACCAACGTTACTATAAGCTTCATTTTCATGTGTATTATAAATATATATTAATGGTTTCGAGGTAATAATAATATCTTTTTCTGGATAAATAATTTCCGAGTTTACATTCCCTTGATAATGCGAATTATCATATATATTGTTGAATACATTAGTAATTTTTTCGTGAATTAATTTGTAGACATAATTGTCACTACGAGAAAAAGCAGTACCAATGACAACTAAAAAAAGCGTTATCAGTATTATATAGAAAGCAATTTTTAATTTCACATTAATCACCAATTATAGTATATAGTGTTTTTGAAAATAAAATGTCACATATTAGTGACATTATCATGAACTGCTTGATTTATTCCTCCACTTATTACATCAACTAAATTACCAATGACAAAATCAATTTCTTTGGGCGTTACCATTAAATTATAGCCAGTGGGAGAAAGAGTTTCGTAAATTAATTCTTTTGTTTCTTCTTCATCTAAGTTTCCTATAAGACCAAGTATTTCTTGACGACTACTTTTATCAATTTTTATATTTTTTTTCAAGTAATTCTCATTTCCTACTTTTAGCTTGTTGGCCGGATTATTGAGGTTATTTTTAACATATATAAAATGTTTATAAATATAATTTATTGTATCATTAACGATAGTAACAGCATCAACAACTGTGGGGACCCCAATGGCAATCACTGGGATTTGCAAACTTTCTCTACTTATTTCTTGGCAATTGTTTCCAATACCACTGCCAGGATTAATACCAGCATCAGTTATCTGAATCGTTTTATTTAATCTTTCAACAGCCTGACTTGCTAAAGCATCAACAACAATAATAAATTCCGGGTTCACAGTTTTCACTATAGCAGAAATTATTTCGAAGCTTTCAATTCCTGTTTGACCTTTAACGCCAACATCATAAGCACAAACATTGCTAAAACCCTCACCTAATTGTCCTAAAGCGGCAATATGACGAGTAACAATAATTTTTTTTACAGTTAGTGGTCCTAAAGAATCAGGAGTTGAATCACTATTTCCTAAGCCAATAACAAGGCATTTCTTATTTAATAAATTCAAATCTTTAATCAATTTTTTTAGAGTTTTAACAAATATTTCTTTTAATTTAGTTCTGTTATTATAATCAGTTATATCATTAAATTCTAGTGTTACATATTTTCCAACCTTTTTTTGCGTTTTTATTGAAATTTTTTGATCAATGTCTATCGAAGTAATTGTTATATCATCAATTTTTTCGATTTTCATGTTTTCTTTTAATAAATTAGTATCTTCAATTGCCAAGTCAGTATGCACTTTATATCTATTTAAATCAACTTCGTGTTTCATTAATATCACCTTTAATTATAATTGACAATTTCATTGTTTTTATTTGCTTTTTTAAAATAAGTATGCTAAAATATGAAAGAAATGACTTGGAGGTGAACTAAAGTATGCCTAATATGAAAAATGCAAAGAAGAAAGTAAAAATAATTGCCAAAAAAAGTGAAAGCAACAATGATTACGAAGCAGCTATGAAGAATGCTATGAAAAAAGTTGAAAAAGCAGTTGCAGCAAAAGATAGTGAAAAAGCTAAAAGTAGTTTAAATGTAGCTATTAAAAAGATTGACAAAGCAGCCAAAAAAGGTGTCGCCAGCAAAAATTATGTTGCTCGTAATAAATCAAGATTAACTAAAAAAGTTAATACAATGGAATAAAAAAAGTAAGATTATCGCGAATTAATCTTGCTTTTTTTATAGGTTGGCATGGTTATTGACACCGTTGTTCCCTCATATAATTTTGAAGTATAATCAATTGTAAAGCCATGCGATTCAATAATCTCATAAGATAAAGGGACACCTAATCCTGTTCCTTTTATTTTTGTTGTGAAAAAAGGTTCTTTAATTTTATTAAGCATTTCTTGTGACATTCCCAACCCGTTATCGATAATTGATAAATTAACAATGTTTTTCTTAACTTGCATTTTTACAATAATAATTCCTTTATTATCCTCTAAAGCTTCAATACTATTTTTAATAATATTAACTAAAACTTGTTTTAAACGATTATAATCCCCTTCTATTAATATTTCATCATCTACATTATATTTTTTGATATAACTTACTTTTTTTATTTCTTCATATAAGGTTATTTCATCTAGTGTCTCTTCCAAGAGAATTGTCAAGTCCATTATATCTTTATCTATTTTTAATTTTCTTAAACACAGAAAATCTTGTAAAAGTACTAAAGTTCTTTCAATCTCACTTTTAATTATTGGAATATACTTTTTACTATGGTCTATATTTTCAACATCATACATATCTAAATATCCTTTGCATACTGCAATGGGATTTTTTATTTCATGCGTTATTTTAAATAAAGATTCCTTTATTTGCTTTTCCTTTTTTAAATCATTAAAATCCATATACAATTTCATTATTTTGTCATTTTTCTTAAAAATAGCAATGATAATATATGTGATAGCTACACCAATTACTAGGACAAGAATATATTTCAAAACGTAGACTGTGCTAAATTCTTTAAGTGCTACAAATCTAAAAAAAATCATAACACTACTTGCTCTTACAATTAAAAAGGAAATAGTAAATTTGCTTTTATCTTTTATTATCTTGTATAAAATATAGAGAATTATCTTCTCAACAAAAAATATAACTAATCCTTCATTATATGTTAAATAAAAATACAAAGTTGGAAAAAAAGAAAGTAGAATAATTGCTGATTGCTTATCTTTTAAATAAGCAATTAGGAGTGGTAATGATATTATAAAATATGGAAAATTCACTAGGGAATCAGATTGAATTTTAAAGCATAAATAGTATGATGTAATTAAACAGATATCTAAAATTATATCATTGGCTTTTTTATCGAACTGGTAATTATAAATAAGATAGATAAAATATATTAAAATTGGAAATGTTACAGCAATGCAATTGCAAATAGTTAGTTCAAAAAAATCCATTTTTCGGCTCCTCTCGACATAATAATACAATTATCATATGTCTAGTTTTGTCGAAAAATGAGTTAAATCACTTTAACTCATCTATATATTTCTTTAATTGAATAGCATCTTCTCCAAAAATTATTTTTAATTGATTATCGATTTCTACTATTCCTTTAGCACCCATTTTTTGAATTGAATCTTTATTAACAATTGTAATGTCTTTAACTTCAACAATGAATCTTGATAAATTACATTCGTATTTTATAATGTTATTTTTACCTCCAAGATATTCAACTAATTTATTTGCTTCCATTTTAAAGTCTTTTCGTTTAGAATTTGTGATTGCAAAAGCAATTAACAACAAAACAACAATTATTATTAAATAATATATATATTCCATAAATTCCTCCGTATTAATTATACTATAAATTTTTTCTTTTGAAAACTTTATTATTTTTTTTCGATTCAACCATTATAATAATGGTGATATTATGCGGAATAAAAAAATGTTAATCTATTTGCTTATATTTTTTATCATAAGTATTATTACTATTTATTCTGCAAAGTCAATTTTACCAGAACATTTAAAAAATATATATATTAAACAAATAATTATGTATTTATTATGTTTTTTAATTTTTTTTAAGTTTAAAAGTAATGATATTATAAATAAGAATATAGTATTATTATACATTATAGGCGTTGTTTCTTTAATTGGGCTCTTACTGCTTGCTACTCCTATAAACAACGCAAGGTGCTGGTTTAATATACCTTTTTTCGGTACAATTCAGCCAAGTGAATTTGTAAAAATAATTATTGTTATTTTTATAGCTAATGTTTTAAGTAAAAGCAATAATAAATTTTTCAAAGTTTTTTTAATCTTGCTAATTCCCGCCATTCTTACTTTTCTGCAACCTGATACCGGATTAGTAATTATATATACTATTAGTGTTTTAGGGATACTTTTTTGCTATTCCTCAAAGTATAAGTACATTATTATAAGTGGGTTTGCAATTGGATTAATTATAAGTTTCATCTTTTTATTATATTATCAGAATCAAGAATTAATGATTAAAATTTTTGGTGATTCTATGTTTTTAAGAATAGAAAGGTTAATCAATTGGCAAAATCAGACGGGATATCAATTAAATAATGCTTTAACCGCTATGGGATCAACAGGAATTAACATTAATTTTAATGACATTAATGTTTACTATCCTGAGGCGCATACTGATTTCATATTTGCTTCTTTTGCTTCTTCTTTTGGGTTTATTTTGAGTGTTTTTCTATTAATCATCTTCATATGCTTTGATTTATATTTACTAAATATTGCTACTAAAACTAAAAACACTCGGGATAAATTAATAATCATTGGGTTTTTCTCCATTCTTTTGTATCAGCAATTTCAAAATATAGGAATGACTCTTGGTTTAGTTCCCATAACAGGAATTACTTTGCCTTTTATCAGTTATGGAGGTTCAAGTTTACTTAGTTATACAATTATGCTGGCAATTATCAGAAACATCAGTAAAAAAGAAAGCTAAGCTTTCTTAAATATTATAACCATTTAATAAATACTCAAGGCACTCATATAGTTCTACTGTTTGACTTTGATCACGAACAATACTAACGCCTAGCTTTATTATTGTAAATACTACAAATATGGCAGCTGCTGCAATTGCTTTATTAACAAGTTTTTTCTTGGCTTTTTCGATAGAACTTTCATCTTGAGTTGCTACTGCTTTTGCCATTTCAATTCCACCAACTATGATTAAAAGAATTGGTCCTACTACCCTCAAGATATAATAAACTCTACTCATAATATCAGCTATGTTTGCTGGAATACACCCACACGCCACAATGTAATTTATCTCATCAGTTACACCTTTTTCACATTTTTCCACACCTTTATATGGATCTGGCGAAATAATAGGAGTATCCGTACCAGGATTATTATTAGTAGGATTGCATACAGAAGAAAGGCAATAAAATGCTCCATAGTCATCTGAAGCATTTTTTGCGGTTTCTAATTTAACAACAAAATATTCATAATTACCATTATTCCAATAGCTTATATATTCGGGACACTCATCTACGTAAGATTGATTAAGAATGTAATAGTCACCTATTTTGCATAAATTGGTTCCTGTTTCATATACTGATACATTTGCTGATAAAGTTTCGGAAGTCACTATCACATTATCGCCTTCATAATAATAACGATAATATGTTTCTCCTTTTGCCATAGTTATACACGAAAAAAAACTTAATAATAGTACAAATATCATCATGTATAATCTTTTTTTCAAATTGTCCATTGCATAACTAACCATTTTTGTCACATCTAAATCCTTTCAGTATTATTAGAATTTTTTATTTTAATCTTTCTTTAAAATCTTTTCTTATTTCGCGCTCAATATCTTTCTTTTTGATATCTTCACGTTTGTCATATAATTTTTTGCCTTTTGCCAAACCAATTAATACTTTGGCGTGTCTTTTTACAAAATAAATTTTTAAAGGTATTATAGTAAATCCATTCAAGTCTATCTTATTTTTTAACTTTAAGATTTCATTTTTGTGCAATAATAACTTTCTCGTTCTTGTTTCATCATGATTGAAAATATTGCCTTCTTCATAATGACTAATATGCATATTAAGCAAATATATTTCTTGTTCCTTAATAATGGCATAGCTATCTTTAATATTAGCATTCCCATTTTTCAAGGATTTAATTTCTGTTCCTGTTAAAACAATTCCAGCTTCATATGTTTCTAAAATCTCATAATTAAACTTTGCTTGTCTATTATTTATTTCTATCATTTAATTTTTCCACCATTTCGAAATCAATTTTATGAGTTGTTTTATCAGCTGCAATCACTTTGATTTTTACTTTATCACCTAAACGATAGCCTCTTTTGTCATGCTTGCTTCTAATTGTGAAAGTTTCTTCATCAAAAATGTATCTCTCATTTAAACTATCTATTCTGACTAAACCATCAACCAAATTATCAAGTTGAATAAACATTCCAAAGTTTAAAACTTCACTCACAATACCATTATACTCTTCACCAATGTGTTTTGCCATATATTCAGCCATTTTCATATCATCAACTTCACATTCGCACTCAAAAGCATCTCGCTCTTTTTTAGATGAATGTGGTCCAATTATATCTAATCTTGTTTCAACGCGTTCAATAGTATTAACATCTAATTTTTGTTCAAACAAGTATGTCTTTAATAAGCGATGAACTGTTAAATCTGGAAATCTTCTGATTGGCGATGTAAAATGAGTATAACACTTACTTGCTATGCCAAAATGTCCAATATTATTCTTATCATAAATGGCTTTCTGCATACTTCTAAGCAATAATTGTGACAATATACCATATTCTGGTTTATCTTCTAATGATTCCAAAATTCTCTGAATAGTTTTTGGTGTTATATTCTTAATTTTCCCGTTAATTTTATAGCCAAGAATTCCAATAAACTTAGTGAAATTCATTATTTTTTCTTCTGATGGTGTGCCGTGAACACGATATAAGAAAGGCAAATCCATGTAATAAATTGTTGAAGCAACCGCTTCATTAGCAGCAATCATAAAGTCTTCAATTAATTTTTCACCTTCACCACGAACTCGCGGTTTTATATCAATTGCTTCACCACGTTCATCGATCTCAATTTTTGCTTCTTCAATGTCAAAATCAATATATCCTCTTGATTCTTTATTTTTTCTTAATAGATGAGCTAACTCATTCATTTTGATTAAAGTTTCACTGAATTCTTCATATCCAGCTGGAATAACATTCTCTGTTAAAATTTTATTAACATCATGATAAGTCATTTGTTTTTTTGAATTAATAAGACTCAAATAAATGTCTGATTTAACAATATTTCCACTAAGATCAATTTCCATATCACATGATATAGTTAAACGATCAGTATTAGGGTTAAGTGAACAAATACCATTTGATAGCTTTTGAGGCAACATTGGTATTACTCTGCCACCTAAGTAGACACTTGTTCCGCGATCCTCTGCTTCTAAGCCAATTGCACTTGCTTCACTTACATAATGGCTAACATCAGCAATATGAACACCTAGTAAATAATTACCATTATCCAGAACATCTAGAGATATGGCATCATCGATATCTTTAGTATCAGCTCCATCTATTGTGAAAATCTTTTTTTCTCTTAAATCGCGACGATTCTTTTTTTCTTTTTCATCAACTTCATATGGAATATTTTCTAATTCTTTCTCTATTTCTGATGAAAATTCATCTGCAAGGTTATATTTACATGCAATCGACAAAACATCAATCCCTGGGTCATTTTTATGACCAATAACACGTACAATCTCTCCACTATATAAATTTTCTGATTTACGGTTTAATATTTTTACTAATACTTTATGTCCATCAATTGCACCCATACTATTTTCAAAACTAACCGCAATTTTAAATTTATAATGATCATCATCTGGAGTTACAATTCCATTGTTTTCAACAACATTGTATTCTCCAACTAATTCCTTAGCTGATCTATCAACGATTTTAACAATCTTTCCTTCTCTTTTACCAGCTGTTTCATTAATTACTTCAACAAATACTGTATCGCCATGAATTGCTTTATTAGTATTAGTTTTTGATATATATATATCTTCAGTTTCATTGATGTCAACAAAACCATAACCATTTTTATTGCTTATGAATTTTCCAGCCTTTAAATGACTTTCTTGAAAAAGCATATAATTATCTTTTTTTGTGCGATAAATTAATAAATCTTTTTCTAATTGATCAAGTTCTTTAATTAAACTTTTTAATTCTTCCACACTATCTAAATTTAACACATCGTATATTTCTTGAGTAGATAATGCATACTTTTGCTTTTTTAATAAATTGATAATTTGCTCCTTCATATTTTCACCTTCTATAATATTATAATTTATTTTTAACTGATTTCCTAGTGATTTTACAAAAAAAAGAAAGTTGTACATTGATTAATGTCTAACCTTCTTTAAATTTTATAGCCATTCAACAAATATTCAAGGCATTCATAAAGTTCTACTGTTTGACTTTGATCGCGGACGATACTGATTCCTAACTTTATTAATGTAAATACTAAAAATATAGCAGCTGCTGCAATTGCTTTATTGACAAGCTTCTTTTTAGCTTTTTCAATTGCGCTTTCATCTTGGGTTCCTACTGCCTTAGCCATTTCAACTCCACCAACTATAATTAAAAGAATTGGACCTATTACTCTAAGAATATAATAGACCTTACTTGTAATATCTGCTACGTTTGCAGGAATACACCCACACGCGACAATATAGTTTATTTCATCAGTTGTTCCCTTTTCACATTTTTCGACGCCCTTATATGGATCTGGTGGGGTGATGGGCTTATCAGGAGTTGGTGGAGGATCATCTTGTTTTAGTTCTCCAGCAACTTGTGGACAACCTCTTGGGCAAAGAGTAGCACCTACTCCATCACTAAGTAAGGTTGCATTAGTGCGACCAGCGGTTACTCTTGTAGTAGCCATAAGGGTAGGACACTTAAAATTTCCATTATTGTCATAAAAAATTGTTGAATAAAATGAAAAATCATTAAACATATATACTGAACCAACTGGAGTGCAATTAATAGATGTGCCTTCTATTTCCGGAGAGATGCCCTCATTTTCTTCTTGATGCACAATTAATTTACAATCTTCACCTGGATATTTATATTCACACCGTGCTGCAAATACATATTCAGCATCAACAAATAACGGAAAAATAATAAACAATATTCCAATTAATTTCTTCATTTTCGATGTCCTTTCAATTACTACCATTTATGCCTCTTAATCAACAATATTGTATCTCACTTCATCTGTTATATGATAATACTGTTTATGCGTATAAACATATGCTTTAATTTTTGCAAATACATACTACTTATAAAAGAAAATACATATAAGTGTTATAACTAATTGAATTGCGAATGCAAGGATGGCTAGTAATAAATAATTTGAAAAACCTTTATCATTATTTACATATAATCCATCTGGAACTCCCGGTTTTGTTAATGTTTTTCGATTTCCAGTTATTTCTCTACCTGTAGCACCATTTGAACCGAAATTTACCACTGGAACTTCATCGTCGTACATCAACTCACTAATTGCCTGAAATAATTGAGGATCATTTCTTAAAAGTTTTTTTGCTTCTTGCGGATAGTCAGTCATAAATTTTTTCAATTTTTTTAGCTGATCCTTGTCAATCTCCATATTCATTACTCTCTTTCTTCTACTCCTATTTTATCAACATCAACTTGATTAATAGAATTAAATCTTTTTGTTATTTTATCTGTTGTTGTATTTAACTCTTTAACGTCTTTAGATACAGTATCAATGCTTCTTGACAATTTGTCCCATCTTTCACGATAGCGCCCAAATTCAACATCTAATAGTTTTAATTCTTGATGAATGACCTTTGTATATTTATCTCTTTCAATATTTTTCATAATTATTTGTAAAGTTGTTAATGTGCTAATTAAAGTTGTTGGACTTGTAATCCATACCTTTTTTTTATATGAATAATCGATTAAGTCTTGATGATATGCATTCAACTCAGCAAATATTGCTTCGGCTGGTAAGAAAAGAATAGCTTGATCGGTTGTTACGCCAGGAATAATGTATTTTGTACTGATGGCATCAATGTGCTTTTTCATATCAATTTTAAAGTTTTTCTCAGCTTGGATACGCATTAATTCACTATTATTTTTATCTACCATATTCTGATAATTTTCTAATGGAAATTTAGAATCAATAGCGATTAAACCTAGTGGTTCAGGGGCAAATAACACACAATCAGCAATTGTACCGTTATTAAAAGAATACTGCATTTGATAAATATGGCTAGTATTTTCACCAAAAACACTTACTAATATATGCTTTAAATTCACTTCACCAAAAATTCCGCGTGATTTCTTATCTGTTAAAACTGATTGTAGTGAAACTATATCATTTGATAATAAATCAATTTTCTTTTGAGCTTCATCAATTTTTGACAAACGTTCTAATACTGAATTGAATGTTTTATTAGTTTTTTCAAAATTTTGATCTAGTCTCTCATTTACTTTATCATTAATGATTCTTAATCTCTCTTCAATACGATCATTTAATTTAGTAAAGTCTTCGTTAATGTTTTTGTTAATATCGTTTTTAAAATCACCTAATTCTTTAATTGTATTTGTCTCTAATTTCCCAAGTCTTTCAGTAATGTTAGATTCATTTATATTTTTTGTTAATGAAAAAACACTTATAATTATTAAAACAATTAATAATGCGACAATTACGTATTCCATTTTATCACCTATAATCATTATAATATAAATTCTAAAAAAAAACTATAAATTACTTGTATTTATAGTTTTTATACTCTTCAAATCCACCAATCAAGTTAATAACTTTATATCCTTTTGTCCCTAAATAAGCAGTAACATCGCGGCCTCTTAAACCTTGTTCACAACAAAGATAATAGATTTTATCTTTGGATAAAAATTTTCGATAATTAACTATTAATTCAAGATAAGGAATATTAGTTGAATTAGGAATATGTTCTTCTAAAAATGATTTTTGATCACGAATATCAATAACATTCAGATTATTTAATTTTCTAAATTCACCAATTGTGATTTCTCTTCCCATTTGATTCACCAATATATTGTATGAACAATAAGAAGAAATTAAAATTATATTCGACTACTCTCCATCATCAAAAAAGTCATCAAAGAATTCATCATCGCTTGGATTGCCCGAATTCTTACTACTAGGTTCTTCAATAATGTCAATTTGAGGATTTTTATTCAATTCGTCATTGTACTTTTTATAATCATCTGAATAATCAAACTTTTCTGTAGCAGTATCTTCATTAGTAGTATTCACTATTTGTTTATGAACATCAGGCTTTAATTCTTCTACTTTGTTAGATATTGGCTGAGGATCAACAACAGGTCTATTGACAACAGTAGGTTCAAAACTTGCTGGAATTGACTTCGGTTGTAAAACTTCATTATTGCTTTCTCTTTGATTGTCTGGATTAGAAATTGGATTTTCCCTTTTCTCTTCCTCTTCTAATTCAGCAATTTTAGCATCTATCTTTTTAACAATCTCATCTATATCAAAATCAGTATTAGGCTTAGGCGATGCTTGATTTTGTGAAGAAGGCATAAATGGATTAATTGGTTTTGAATTAAACATATTATTGCCAAACATCCCGCCACCAAAACCTGTTCCGGTATCAGTGCCAGTTGATCCTAATTTTTCTTCACGTTTTTTATTAACAAAAGCTTTTAAATCAAACAATTTTACTTTATTTTCCGCTCTTGTAGGATAAGAAGCTTTTTCATATTTCTTACCCCATTTATTTTCTTTTTCCATTTGATAATTTGGTTTTAAAACTGTCTTAAATGGCATACAACGTGTACGTAAAACTATAATTGTCCACATTTTTAATCTTTGTAAATCACTTACTGTAACAAGTGGTGTTGATGCTGTTTTATCTTTTTCCTTAGACTTAACTTCACCACACATCTTGCTGATTTCTTCTAAAGCTTTCATTTCACTACTAATTAGGTAAATAATATTACCACAGTTTCCTCTAATTGTATCGCCGTTTTCTGAACCATATACCTGACTTAACTGTGCAAAGTTTTGGATAATAAAACTAAAACGAATTTTTCGACTTCGCGCTGCTGTAACCATTGTTGTTACATCTTTTAAAGGTGGCATGTTTGCAAATTCATCCAAGATAAAATTAGTTCGATAAGACAATTTTCCACCATTTTCTTGAGCAACATCAATTAAAGTTTCATAACATTGCTTTACAAAAATAGTAACTAATGAATGATATGTTTTTTTCTCGTCTTGAATAACAACAAAAACTGCTGTTTTCTTGCGTCCTATATCTTTCATATCAAAATCACTTTGACATAGCATTTCGCTTAAGTTTTCACGAGACGCAAAAAGTTTTATTTTTTGTTTAAATACTGATAAAATGCTGTTTTTTGTATCACTTGGTGCCATAATTGTACTAGATACATTAACATAAGCTGGTGAAGCTGGATCCTTATCAGCAAAGTATTCTTTTATATAAGTTGAAGCCATTAATTTTTCTTCGCCGACAGTTGTCATTAAATTAATACTATTTAAATTAATTTCTCTTTCTTCAGCATCATCAAACAAACCTAAAGCTAAACCTGTAAAATAGTCAGCTGAAGTTTTTTCCCAGAATGGATCTTGATTTTGGGCTTTTTCATCATACAAAATATTCATTGCCAAATCATCTAATAATTCATTAGCTTTATCTTTATTACCACTTTTATACAATTCATATGGTAAAGTTAAAGGATTCCAAGAATTTCCCTTTTGAGGATCACGAAAGTTTAGCAAAACAACATTATAGCCCTTTTCGCGTAGTTCATTAGCATTATTTTCGTATATTTCTCCTTTAGGGTCAGTAATAATCATTGATTCGCCTTTTTTGGCTAAAATCTTTACCATCGGTTGAACCAACATTTCAGTTTTTCCTGAACCTGTTGAACCTATAATTAAATTATGAAACTCACCATCATCTATCCATATATCTCGGCCATTATTAATTAAAGGTATCCCAGCAGCACTTGTTGATTTATCATCGGCATAAATGTGCTTTAGTTCTGCCTTAAATTCTTTCTCAGTAGCCCATCTTGAATATCCACCTTTGTCTTTTTTAGAAAATGAAAATCCAAAGCCTTTTTCTCTTTCAAAAAATTGTGAAGAAGTACTAAAAATAATACTAAGAAGAATTACAATTGTTACAACAAAAGTTAACAATAAAGAATCTACATCACTAAACACTGCGAATGGATTAAATCCTGCAAATTCTCCAGTACTTGAAAAAACAGAAATATTGTTTATTATTATTGAGACAACCAAGAACATTGCTACACAGAAAATCGAGAATTTAATAACATCTTCTTTATTAGCCGTCAATTTAAACATTTTATCACCTCAATTGATATATTATAACAAATAAGTCCTAGAAATTAAAGACTATAGTTTATTTATATATCGCATTTTTCCTTTTATAACTATTATTACTATTATAGCAACAACTGCAATCAAAACTACTATATATATATACGGGCTTACATATCTAGCCAAATATAAGGGATTATTTGTAAATAGCTCACTATCGCGATAAGATAATTTTATTTTCTCTGATTCAGCACCCGGTACTATAACCCATGTATAAATATTATTTTCACGGTCTATTGTTGTTGCATTATTTTCTATCACTTTATATGGCAATGCTATAGAAATATTTATTTCTTCAACTTTTGTTGGAACATCACTTGCAGTAGAATTATAAGTATCTATTTTACTTTTATCACTACTTTGTATTGTTGAAAATCCATCCAAACTACTATAGTTGACATAATCATACAGAAGATTTATAGCAGGAGATTGATTACTGTAATATTCTAAATTATTATAGCGATGATAGAATTTATAACCAATATAATTTGTTTCATTAATTTTAGTTTTCAAACGATATTTAGTTGCTCCATATTTTTCAAGTAAATCTTCTAGAAAAATGTCTGTATTATTGGAAGTTCCTCCAAGTCCAACAAGATTTTTATCAATTAGGATATTACCTGTTTCAATTACTGAACCACCAAAATTAATTTGTAATCCATATTTCGCCTTACATCCAGTAAGTAGTAATAAAATGAATAATACAATTATTTTCTTTTTCATAAACGCTCCTTACCACATGCTTGTTATATTGCCAGTCTTGTCATAATAATTATCGGCAAAATATATATGTGTATAATTTGATGATGATTCCCCGTACGCTGTTATTGTTGTTACTATAAGTCCTTCTTTACTATTTGCTTCCGCAATATATAACAAACCATCATTTTTTCCAATTATAATTCCAATATGTCCTTCTTTCCAAGCGAAATCACCAACTTGGACTTTATCATAATATTTATAAAATTCATTCGTTATTTTTAAATTTCCTGTTATGTTTTGTGAACTAATCAACTGCATAACATTCATACTTTGTTCAATGTTAGCTCCGGCATTAAATAAAACCCACGATATAAAGCCACAACTATCAAGGCCATCAACATACCAGTTTTTATTCAAGCCTTCGTAGAAATAATTTCCACCTACTTTATATGCTATTTTACTATCCAAACCTAAACTTAAGTAACGGGCAGTTTCCACTGCAGCTGCTCTTGTCTTAAAACCAGCCATATTAATTTTCTCTTTTAATTCTTTTTCAAATTTTATATATTCATCATCTGTATATGTTTCACTTGTTAAATATTGTTTATCATTTTTTAAAGAGTACTCATTAATGTTGTCAGCATAATTTACGCAATAATTGTTATCTAATTGGTAGTTTGGATAATAAGTATTAAGTATTTCTGTATAACTTTTCCCATTTTGAGCCATTTTAAATGCATTATTACTGCACATTAAATTATATATACTATTGGCATTTGCGTTCTCAAATGTTCGATTACATGTATCATTAAAACGTAATGCAACGATTTTTTTATTATAAGTCATTATTTGACCACGTACTTTATCAATGCTGCTGTCAATAATTGAAGAATCAATAATATTTTTTTCTTTATAATCACAAACTTCAATATCCAATTCTTTAACACCAACTTGATAATTAGCACTTTTTAGAATATTGTTTGCACTTATGATTACTGCAGCTTTTACATACTCAATCTCACTTAGATTTTGCTTATGATTAACAAATACTTGTTCCTTTACATAATCATAAAATGGAATTTGCTTAATTAGTGTTTTATTGTTGCAATCAAGCAAATTTATTTTGAGATTATTAAAATTACATGTATTAGCAGTATTTGCAAAACTACTACATTTATAAAGTAAATCATTGGTGTTATAATTTATTCCACTTTCACTTGTAAGTTGAAAAGTTAATTTGTCTATATTGGTACAACCAGTATTCCCTTCTGTGCCAATAACTTCACCCTTTGAAACTGAATCGCCAACTTCGACTGCCGTTGTTGCCATATTTGAATAAGTTGCTATATATTCAATTTCATCAACTACAAACTTTATTTTAATTTGTGATCCATTATAATTATCACATATTTTGCCATCGCAAAGACATCTTTGAGTTTTAGAATCCCATTTATCATATAAGTTTATTCCTTGATTGACATAAATTACTTCGCCATCATAAATACTATGTATTTTTTTATCAGAAATTCCTTGTGACTCTGTAAATTCATGATTATTTGGCTCATATTTTGTTAACATTGCACACGATTGATCACCATAAATTGAGCCGAAATAAGATATTATGTCCTCACCCGAAGCAGAAGCAGTTTCTTCATCTGATGCAGCTGTTTTTAATTGTTCTTCATAGTAATTACAAGTTATTAGCAAGTTCTCTTTTAACACTTCCATACTTGCTGTTGAAATTTTTGTATCAATAATATTTTTTTGAATGTATTCATCTAAGTAAGGTTTAAATGCACCATCAAAGTCGAAAGTATAACCACCGTTTTCGGCTTTTGCTAAATCTGCCAGATCATCTTTTAAAGCTTTAACAAATTTTTGTATCTTATCCCAAGCGCTGTTTTGACCTTTGCGCACGCTTTCATAATTAGTACCAGCATAAGCTAGCGTTTTGTTGCCATTCTCGTCTGTTATATAGTTGCCATTCTCGTCTTTTATATAATCTAAAGGTAATTCTTCATTTAATGTAGCTATTTTGGTAGCTATTACTTCTGGACGCAACCGACCTGCTGATGAATTTAACCCATTATAAGTAATCTCAGCAATTCGTGAAAGTCCACGATAAAATGCGTATTCTCTTGTATCAAGTGTGCCGTTGCTATTTAACGTAGTAGCTTCATAATATACAGACCCCATAATAGCTGATAAATATTTGCTCATATTCTTTTTTTCTTCAGAGTCAGCGTTAGCATTGACTTTCGGCAATGCCGATAAAAATACTGCTTCTGATTTATAGTCTGGTGAAAATAACCCAATAAAGTCTTCCCAGGTCGAAGTAAAAAAATTGATTACCGATTTGGCAGTACTTTCTACTCCTGTCATAGCAGCCATTACTATAGATAAAACCATAATTACCATGATAAATCCAAAGGCTATTGGAAGCAGACCACTTAATAAAGGTAAAAATTTTAAAAGTTTCTTTTTTTTAATTTCATTTACCTTAGCATTAATCTTATCAAGAGCGCCTGTTTTTTCGGCCGTTTCAACTACTTTATCGGCTACAGGCGCAGGAGCTCCAGCAGCCATCAAGGCTACTTTTCCACCTTCTTTTAAGGCTTTTTTTTGAAGTTCATCTGTTGACGAATTATTTTCACCTTGCTTACCATTAGTAGATGCTCCCTGTTGATTTTTGTTATTATCGCCTTGATTTTGTGAATTTTCTTCACCATTGTTTAATGAATCGCCACCATCACCAGCTTGATTTTGTGGCCCGACTCCAGCATTATTCTGCCTATTATTCATTCCTATATTATTTTGATTTCTAGGAACATTTAAGCCAAAAGAAGACTGGGCATTGTTATTTGGTGTCAACATGGCCCCGCCTTCAGATTTTGCAAATTTATTTTCTTTTGAAGCCATGTTTTTCACCACCGTTTCAAATTATATTATAGTCCGCCTCCGCGTCCAAATGAATCTAATTCATCGTCCGTTGCAATTACATTTATACGCATACGACGACTTCCACACACAAACAAAGCTTCACCTTGTGAATATCTCTTTATACTATCTTGTTCACTCTCATTTAAATCAATCAATTGAGCAAGATCTTCAACTGCTTGTTTTTTTAATCCCATTACTAAGTAATAAGAAGCATTATCAAAAATTGCTTTTCCTTGAGTAATTACAGCAGGATCACTAAAATCACTTGGTTGCTGCGTAATAATTATTGTACCTGTATTGTATTTTCTTGAACGTCTTTGAATTTGAGCTAAGAAATCAGCACCTAGTGTATTGTTGCTTCCTAACAAAACATGTGCTTCATCAACCATTAAAACTGTATTAACGCTACGATCCAAAGTTAAACTCCAAGCATATTTCAAAATATTGAAGAATAAAGCATTTCGAACATTTGCATCAGCATTCATAACTTCACGAATATTAAACGCAATAAACTTACTTTGAGCTTTAATAGTAGTATGACCTGAGAAATAATACTTTAACTCTTTTACTAAAGGTCTTACCTTTAATTCAAGTCTTTCCATAATATCTTTCTCGTGTGTACGATCATTCATTGATAATAATCGTCCTTTAATTGTTTCATAAACATCATTCAAAGTTGGATAATCATCGGATGTAAATTTAGTAAAATCACTTTGATAGTTAATACCAAAACGCATATATGTTTCTTGAACAACTTCACTAAAAAGAGTTAAAACATCATCTTGAATATCTGGAGCATAATACTTCATAAATGCTTTTAAAGTTTGCAAAGTTCGAGTTAAAACTGAATATCCGGCACCAGATTCCAATTCATCTTCATCACTATCAACAACGACTTCGAGCGGATTAATCATTCCGTATTCTCCACCCTTACCTAAATCAATAAAATCGCCGTTATATATTCTAACCATATCACCAAGTTCGCCTTCAGGATCGATGCAAACAATTTGATGATTATTTCTAACGTTAGCACGCAACAAAATTTTTGCAGCTGTTGATTTACCACTACCAGAAGTACCTAATATTATCATATTAGCATTATTACGATTATGCTCTTTTTTTATTTGATATAAAAATTGATTAAATAGAATAACTCCTCCAGAAAAATCAACGCCTAATAATGTCGCTAAGCCAGCATCTTTTACACTATCGAAAATAAATGGATACATTGCTGCAATTGTTGGCGACGGAATTGGTACTCCAATTCGTGATTCAATCTCTTGTTTTGGAAAAATTGGAACAATTGATTTTAAAACTTTTTCTTGTTCAAATCTTAATGGTATTGCCTTTAACTCCATTGATTCTAGATAATTTTTCATTTGCATTTTTTTGTTTGCTAATTCATCTTGTGTGTTAGCAGTTAGCATTATATGCATTTGAAAATCGAAAATTGCCGAATTATTAGATGCCAACATTTGAATAAAGTATTCCAATGATTCATAATCTTGACGCATTCTTTCTTGAATCGTTTTGTCATTTTCATCTTGATATCTTTGCTTTAAATCAGCAATTTCTTTATTTAACATCTTACTAATTACACTAAAAGGTAATGGTATATGTTTAATAACAACCTTTATTCCAGGAATACTTGTCAGAGATGACAAGTATCCAGGATCTATGTATTTCGGATAAGAAACAACCGTTAATATGGTTGCCCATTGATCACTAATGATAAACTCAGCTGGTTTAAACTGTAATCCTTTAGGTGCTACTTCTGATTTTATATTTCCCATTATGACATCACCGTCCCAAACTTTGTTGATGTTCCTGCATTAAAGAAATTATCTAATAATATTCGCAAATCTTCATTACTAACTTGACGAGTTGCTAAGCCAGCATTAGCAAAATTGTTAATTAATGTTCTAATTCTTTTTTGAATTATTTCATCATCTTTTTCTTTAAAAAGAAGGAAGAATTCTGTATCAACAACTTCATTTTGAATAAATTGTTCACCTTTATTAATATCTTGCATAATTAATTTCTTTCGAACAGGATCCTGCTCATTTTGATATGCAAGTTCTAATTGAGACATATAAACACTAATATCCACAGGTCTATCAGCTGATATAATCCAAAATTCATAATCTATCAAGTTATACACAACTCTTAAATTACTTATGACCGAATTCATCATTTCAGGGCCCATAATAAAGATGTTTTTTGGCATTATTTTTATGCCTGTTACTTTATATTTACTATTTAGAAATATACAATTATTATTAATTTCTTTAATTGGCAAGAAATCTTCAGTATATTTACTTCTTTGCTGATTGTTCGTTGTCGTTGTAGACATCTCTAATGCACCATCCTTTCCATACAAATACTTGTCTATTCAAGAAAAATGTCCATATTGATTTAATTGCTGTTCGTACATTGTGATAATAAGGAACAGGGGCAACTAAAAGTGTTGTTACCAAAAGCGGTATTAAAACAATAAAAGTATCTAATGTTTCAGTTGGCCCAATTATAGCCAACAACAACATCGTTGTTGTGAGCCCTGAACCAAATATTATCAAATCAGTAACATTGAATAGTCCAAATATTAACATTGATTTTTTTGAATTGGCAGGTATTAAAAATTGATTCATATTTTATTCCTCCCTTTTTATTTTTTGTCATCTTTTTTTGCATTAGCATCATTTGCTACTGCTCTTCTGTAACTATCAGTTGACTTGTCAATATATGTGCCTGTATTAGCACTCTTGATAGCATCGACTTTTGATTTATAATCTGTTCCATGGGCAGTTCCAGCAATTGCCCTGCCGCTCATATCATTCATGCTTCCACTTCGTTCAGCATATTCTAGCTGAGAATCCAACTGTGTAAGCATCGCATTTGTTTTAGCTTCAACTGTATATGCGGCTCCTGTACTTCCAGAAGTTGCACTTCCACCAGCCATTTTATCAAATATAGTCTTTTTAAGTTCTTTTTCTAAATGAGCAAATTCAGAATCCGGTACAGAAATAAAGCTTCCTGAACTATCTCTTAATCTAACACTAGTTCTACCAGCTGAACGTGCAGTTTCAATTGCTGACATTATCGTACCATAATCTTGATGTTGAGCTTCATTTCCTAAAGTAGTTCCATTAAAACCAAATGTACCAATATTAACATTATGTTTTCTTGCTTCTTTATCCATTTCAGTTTCAACACTATCAACACTTTTTTGTAAATCTTCCCTAGCTTTAAATCTTGCATCTGCCCTCTGTGCAGCTGTTTTTATACCAACAGATTGTTGAATTCCAGAAATTGTTCTACCTGCTCCTGTTGCACCTTGTTCTAATGCGTTATCTCTTTCTATTCTTCCGGCATTTGCGCTTTTTGCTCCTTTTGTAATAGCTCCAAAATCTAGTTTTTCTTCTTTCAATCCAGATCTAGCACCACTTAAAGCTCCAGCCACAAGATTTCCACCCTTTTCCGAAGCATGATCACGGGTAAATTGTGTATTTGCCTTGGAAGCAGAAAATGCACTTTTCAAAAAATTATTGCCAGATGCTTTTGATTGTTTATACGCCCTACCTGCATTTGCAAGTCTTTTTGCAAATAAAGAATTATCTTTATACGAATCTTTTAAACTCTTACCATTTTTTAAATCTTTTGCAAATCCAAAAGTCCTTTTTCCTACCGCACCAACCTTGTGTGCCGCATTAGCAGCCAAACCTCCAGCTGCTCCTGCAGCTGCATTTAAGGCACGACCTCCAGCCATGTCATCACGAAGTTTTTTCTTTAAGCTGAATCCGCCACCTTCAAAGTTAATACCAATATCCTTTAAAATATTAGGTAATTGTTTTGCAAAAGTTAAAGCGCCTATAATTAAGAATAATGTTACAAAAAAACTATTTTGTGAGACACCATTTTTTATTAACATTCCGATAAATGCGACAGAAAATTGTAATGCCAAAACACGTGTAAACAAGTCAGCATACGTTTTTAAAACCTGACTAAACCACTTCGAAATCATTGCATCTTTTCCATCTTTAAAACCTATATATGACATAATTGGAATTGGTGCTATTATCTCATAGAAAGATAATTTGACAGAACGAACTGCAATATCAATACACATTACAATTAACATATAACCAATAGCAATACCAACTAAAGTCGTTCCAATAAGAGGATATCGCAACTCAACATAAAATTGAGAATTTTCTCCATAACCGCTTAATCCCATTAACGCTATCAAATCATATCCTTGTCCACGATTAGTAGGTGCTGGGGTAACTGCTCGTATTAGCTGTTCCCCATAGGCAGTAATATTATGCCCCTTTGCATCAGATGTGCTTCCAAAAGCACATCGACCAGCTTCTCCTGAAGTTGTGACATGTTTCTCCCAATCTGCTTTTTCTCCGTCACAGATTTTGCATGGCTTTCCTGTTTTATCTGGTGATTGCAAAATATTATCAGTAGCACACTGACTGCAACCACCTTCAGCTTCATTGGCACATTGATATGGCGTAATAAAAAGTTTCGCTGTAGTAAACATCAAATTATAGCCAGGATCAATTGAATCAATGTTGGCTGTTCCATGAACAAAATATTCTATCAATCCATCTTGTATTATATATGTTTGTAAATTACGGCTTTGAGTAAAAGCCCATGGAGTTATAATTATTAACCCCAAAGAAATGACAATTTTTTTCAAAATATTGCCAAATCCTTTTGTTTTATCATTCATAGCTTCTGGGTTAATAACATAAGTTAAAAAAGAAAATATAAGTTTAAATAGCATAACAAGACCCAACAATTGATAAACACGACCAGCCATCTCATCAATCATTGTCTTAGTAAAAACTTCAGCACTAGCAATATCTAGCATTAAACCATATATCTCTGCTGCTGCTGTATATATATATCCGTCAATAATTCCAAGTATTTGACGTAAAAGCTTCAAACATATAAAAACTATATCGACACCTAATATCATAAGTGCACCTCCAATAACAAAATGAAAACGTCACAATTATTCATGATAATTATATCATATTTTTTTTGTTTACAAATCCTTTTTAAGAAATTTTATTAAAATTGTCAAAAAGGCAAGCTTCCTTACCTTTAATTAAACACATATATTCTTTCTGTTTCTATATAAACAGGAACTTTTATTAAATCAATTATTGGAAAGTCGATAGTCATATATGAAACTATTCCATAATTAATATATTTATTATTATTCTTGTCAGAAATTTCATAAATACATACACCCTTAAAAACATCTGAGGCTGCACGACCATTTTTTGTTGGGCATTTTGCGGGTTCGGTTATAACTACTTGATAACCAATGGAGTTTAGATATTGCTCTATGCTTTTTTGACTAACTGAATTATACCCTGAACTTTTTTCAATTATTGATGAAATACTTTTGCTGACTTTGAAAGCTTTGGTGTAACTGAGTAAAGCACAAACAAAAGCAAAGGCGATTAGTAAAAAAACGATTACTAAATTATAGATATATACGCCACCAACAGCTTTTTTCAATATAACCACTCTCTATTCTTTTTTAATTATAGCATATTTATGTTCAAAAAAAAACAGTTAATCAACTGTTTTCCAATCTGAATCGCGATAAAGAATTTTTGTTTCACCAGATACAGGTATTCTAATATAAGAACCAATAACTGGCAAATCAAAATACATAAAAGTTACAACTTTATAATAATATTCTTCACTAGTAGAATTATTTGATTTATATACGCAATACAAGTAATTTGATTGCCAACTTTGAATTAACGTATATCCATCATTACTATGACACATTTCCGTCATTGATATTGATGAATCGCGCAAACGATATCCAATATCCAACAATGCTTCATCAATTATTATCCTAGCATCACCATCATAAACGTTGTTTTTTTCAATTATATCAATTATTTTATTCTTTACTCTAAATGCTTTACTATATGCGATAGATCCGGCCAAAAGCAGAATAATTACGCCTATAATTGTTAGCATTATATTCATAAGACTTGCTTGTCCGGTCGCTTCTCGCATAATTCACCTTCTTATTATCCATTTACGCATGCATTGTAGTTTGCAGCATTGTGTCCTGTACACGCTCCGCCTGTCCATGTTCCACCCGCTGATGAACAACAAGCTTGGGCTGATGTTGAATTTAATAATCTTGGTATTAAAACTGCTCCAACGGCTGCAACTAAGCCAATTAAAACGATTGTAATTACTGTCATATTTGCTTCTCCTGACGCTTCTTTCATTTTATCACCACCCTACCTTATAAAATTATTATAACACTTTTTCTCGTTATTTCAATTATATTGACATCATACTTAACATTGCAAACATTAATAAAGCTAAAATTCCACCACCAGTGCAGGTTAACATAATCATTGTCTTACTCTCCATTTGATCTAATCGCTCTTGGTATTTTTGCTCACGTGCCTTATTTTGAAGAACAGAAACATTTCTTGAAAATAAAGCCAATTGTTCTTGCTTGCTTTCTTGTGATCCTAAACTTAAACGATATAGAAGTCGCATCATACGCATTGAGTCTCTTACTGGATAAGTTTTAGCAAATTCCATATATGGATCAACTGTTGATTCACCATCATCGATTCTTTTTATAAGTTGTTTTAATCCATCTTTGAAAATCGGTGGTGCGGTATTTACAGATTTTGCAATAGCAACAGGCACCGTATAGTGTTGAACAAGAATTTCTAAACTTTTTAAATAATATGGCAACATCTGATTTATTTTGCTCAAGTTTCGTTTATAGTAAGATTTTAACTTGCTATAAGCTTGCTTATACATAAGATAAGCAACAGCAATAGCAGCAAATGCATATATTAAAGTTAATTGCCCAACTAAAGCCAAAATTAGAATCATAAAGGCAAATGTTATTCCTGCTGTTAGAAGTCTTTTTCCAAACAATTCATTAACATCAATGCCAGCACCATAACGAAGTTCTAGTAAAAATTGATAATCTTTTTCCATTAAAAATTTAAAAATCGGCACTATCTCTTTAGTAATTCCTTCGGAGGTTAAAACTCCATTAGCAACTAGAATTATAACAAGAATAGCAGGAACGCCACCAACTAATAATATTTCTACTATATCCATTACTCAGCACCTACATTCTCATTATAATATTTTTCACCATTAAGTAAGAAATATGTATTACCAATTAAAATAAAGTGAAGTAAAATATTAACTAAAATATTATTGTTAACGAGATCTATATAAGTATCACGCCCAATTAAATATTCTACTAATATCACCATACAATATAATATGCAACCGAATTGCACAAATTTTTTATGAAATTTTGCTCTATCCATTCGGTCGCGATAAACAGCTTCAACTAACATATCAATGTCAGAAGCCATGTTTTCTAAAGCTAACGCTGAATCTTTTGAACCTTCGTTAGTTATTTGCAAAAATAGTTGATGCATATTCTTAACAATATAATAATCATATTTGCTGTTGAAATATTCTATTGATTCTTCAATTGAACCATTTTTATAAGCCAAATCAATCATGACTTTAACATCGCTTTTAATTGGATCTTCTAGAACTCCTGATTCATAAACTCCTTCAATTGTTCGCACAAATGCCTGTGTAGTTGAAAACTCCATTATTGTATTTGTTGTATATATTTGAATTTGCTCAAATACAAATTCACTATATAACCTCTTACAACGTAAATATGACAAATAAGGAACAGCAAAAATCGCTGCAAATGCATATATTAAACTTATGATAATGCTGTAAAAATAAATATAGGAAATTATAAATGCTGCCCCTGCAAAGCCAACAACTTGAATAGTATATTGTCTTATAGTATATTCTTGCCCTAATTGTTTTATTTTTTCTCGGATTTGTTTAAAAGAATAAGGTGCATACTTTTCATAGGCAACACCAATTTTTTCAACAATTGCGTTGTATACACCTTTACCAGCATTATTCCAATAAATAAACATATAAAGCAATATCATTGCAATGACAACCATTACTATTGCTGGCATAGTATCACCTCTTTCTACATAAACAATACTTCAGTATCGTCGATTAATTCGTTTTGCTTTGGATCCTCCGTTGGAATTATTGCATTACTTTCTAAAACAACACCTTGAGCATCAAGATATTCAATTAAATTTTTTGATGGAGCCTTTTTTACTACTTTGCCTGTTGTCGATTTTTTATAGATTGTATTATATATAGCATTATTATCTTCATCAACATAAAATTCGGTTACTTCCGCAATTTCACGTTTGAAACTTTTAGTTGCAGGGTCTTGATATCCTCTTATATATACGCCTAATTGTATGTAACGATAAACTGATTTTAAAAATTGATCAATGTCTTGATTAGTTTCAAGTAAGCTATACATACGATTAGGTATTGATGAAGCTTTATCTGCATGAATAGTTGATAAAATATAATGTCCTGATGAAATAGAGTTGCGAACCGCCATAACAGCTTCAGCACTACGTACCTCTGACAATAATATCCATTTAGGATTTTGGCGCATACAAGTTACTAAAATGTCACTGTATGAAACAATATTATTAGTTTTCATAGCAACAATATCACGTTCAGGAAATATTTTATCTAAATGTAATTCTAGTGTATCTTCAACTGTAATTATTTTTTCATTTTCTCTTATCTTAGATGCCAAATATTTAACAAATTCAGTTTTTCCACTACCAGTTTCTCCGCATACAATAATATTGCAATGTCCAAGCACTGCTTTCATTAAAAATTCATGAACATCTAAAGTAATATAATCATCAGCTAAAATTTTCTCTTTTTGTAATCTTATTTTCGCTGGTGTTTTTCTTATAACGCAGGCAATTCCATTTTTGGCAACAGAATCGTGAACAAAATTAAGACGAATTTCTGAGCCTTCTGCATCTAAAAATGGATTAGCCGAATTAAAACTTTTGCCCATAATGTTAGAACATTGAAAGGCAATTTTTTCCATTAAAGCATTGGTTATTTCTTTATTGTCTTCCCTGTTTATTCCTTTAGACAATGTTTTTATCCATAACTGACCATTATTGGTATATGAGATGTCAGTTACGTCGTCATCTTTTAGATATTGATCTAAAGAGCCAAAATCTATTTGAGCGAATAATGAATCTGTCATTATTCCTCATCTTCTATTTTGACTGTTGCATTTTCGATTAAATCTTTTATTTCATTTTGACTCAACATTGTTTCATTTTCGGCAATATCAAACTTTGAATTAACGACAGGGAATAATTCAAGATTATACTCGGTTGATCCTAATAATTTAGCTTTTAGCATTATTGTATTAATATTAGCATCCATACCAAATATAAACATATTTGGTACTCCAAAAGCATCTTTATCAGCAAACACACTTTTACCACTAGAATCTTTAACTGCTAAAACTTTAGCATTATAAACAAGTGGACCTATTAAATATTCAATGTTTCCTTTAGAGTTTATTTTATTAGCACGAACATAGATGTCCACAAAATTACCCGGCATAATTGAATTGCCATATGTACTTTCTAAATCAACAGCAATGGTAACTGCCACTTGATTTTCACCTAACTCTTTAAAAATTGCATCTGGTGATGGTTCTTCATCTGTTAATGCTGATGAATAAAAGAACGAACCTTCAGGAATTACTGTATCAATATTTACATATTTATTGATTACTTGATCTAATGTCATTATTGCATTAGTTTCTTTCAAAACAGATGCAGGAACATCAATTGTTGTAATATCTTCTGCTGTAATTTGTTGACCAGCGGATATTTTTAATTTTGCTGTTGGAACTTTATTAGTGATTTCTAAATCCTTATTTAATTGATAATTGTAAGCAAAATAAATGATACCAACAATTAAAATTACGCCAATTATTGTTACTAATTCTTTACTGATTCTTTTCTTCTTCTTTTTGACAGGTTGTTGAGGAGTAGGCTTAATAAATTGCCCAACATTCTGATTTTGAGGCATCGGTGGGCGAACATTCTGCCCTTGAGTTTGTTGTTGCTGATACTGTTGTTGATTAGGAACAGCATTAATTCTCGGTTGTTGATTATTTAAATTCTGATTCATAAAAATTCCTCCCTTTTTATTCTGCTTCAACTACAATTGTAGTATCTGTTTCCAATATCGCATTAATTGTATTTGTTAATGTAAATGTTACAGGTTGTCCTGTTGCAGTTGTTGTTTCACTACTTAATATTCTTATATTTACAAGTGGTGGTTCTTCTTGAACTTTATAAAATTCAATTTTATAAGTAGATGACAACATTGCATTTTCTGCAAATCGGCGAATAAAACTCTCAATAAATATTCCTTGGTCTATTCTAACCGCGCCATTATTCTTATATGTTTCCCAATCTATTGCATCGTTCATAGATGCTTCACTTGTTTCTTTTAACAATGACATATTGTGTTCATCAATATTTGTTGTATTCTGAAAAAAGAAGATTAAAAATATCAAAACTATTCCTATTATAATTACTAAGTATCCCCATACTGATTCTTTCATATGTCACCTTCTTATATAATGTTTTTATTTTTTTTTCTTTTAAAAATTGATAACAATATGAGAATTAATATCAACAATATTAAAGCAACAAAAACATAAAATCCTTTAATGTCTGTTTGATATTTGATCGTTTTCTCATCCGTTATTGTTTCAATCTTATTTTTGTATTCTTTTGTATATTTTTCTAATTCTGATTCATCAATGCTATATTTTCCCCATCTAGAGCAATATTTGTATTCATGAATATCTTCACATAAAGGATTATCAAAATATTTATTAAATGTTGGTAGAGTTATAGTTTTTTTTGTTAATAATTCATTTTGGCAATTTTTAGCATATACTTCAAGAGTTATGACTTGACCATCACTTATTTTTTGTAATTTAATCTCTTCACTTGTATATTTTTTGTTGTTTGCTAAATTTAATACATATATATCTTTATAAACATTGTTGATTGTAATGTCAAAATACATTTTATTTTGAACTTCATAATATTCATAAGCATAATTAACATTTGAAGCCAGTTTCTTTAAATTAACTATCTCACGATCACTGCATTCTTCTGCTTCAACAATTATTGGTGAACAAAATATTAATAATAAAACAAGTATTTTTATTTTCATACTATCACCTATTATATGATTATAACATTTATTGCCTTAATTAACAACATTATAAATCAAAATATCTTTGTATTTTTGCTTAAAATTATTCCAAGTGGTGATTGATAAATTGTTGTAATCTATCTTTTTGCCATTTACTTTCTCATTCCTAATTTCCTTAATTGTTGTTGGTGTCAAGGTCACAGTTAAAAATGGCTTTTTATTGTATATTTCCTTGTCTATTGTATCTTGCTTATTATACCAATTGCTTTTTTCAGATAATACTCTAACAGTTCCATCTTTATTTAAAAATGGGTTATTTAAATCAATCGGATGATAGACAACTTTGTAATTTTCCATAGTATTTATTACAATTTCTTTTCCTGTAATAATGCCCATGCCAAGATATTTTACAATTTCATATGTTGAGTAATTTTTGCCTTTGCTCCCATTACTACCGCAATTTGAAATTTTAATAGATTGAGGAATTATTCCTAAGTTTAGTTCTTCATTAGCTTTTACTAAATGCATGAAGTGAGGAAATACACAATAGGCATTAGTTGCATAAGATCCAGAATTCTTGTGACCAACTTGACCATCTCTTGCAAGTGCTCTTTCGGTTACCGAATATATTCCAGTTTTAACATCAGTGTATACAATTTTTTTATTGCTATTGGTATATCCAAAAAAACCTACCGGCTCAAATAAAATAACATAATTTGCTTTTCTAATATCTATATTTGCACCTGCTATTTCTGCATATTTCTTAATGATGTTGGCATCTGTAAAATGTTTCCTAAATTCAGAAAAATTACTTTCATTATCTGCATATTTTAAGGCATCAGGATTAAGCCCATCAACATAATAAATATATTTTCGTTGATTTTCTCTATATGCTGTCATACTAGCACTGAGAGTCTTAGAATTATCGGTGTCATATCCAACCTTAGGGTTAGTCATATAATCCAATTTGGAAGAGTAGCCATTTTCTGTTAAACCATGATAATAATTTATTTCTTTTTTACATATCTCATTACATATAGTACTTTGCTTATCTGGAGTTTGCTTACTAGACCAAATATCAATTGTATTACCAGACTTTATATACGAACCCTTATCAACAAGATAGAAGCTCATCCTTATTCCATATCTTCCTTTATATTGTGCTGTTATTGTATTGCTGGAAATACTACCACTTGCTCCACCACCACCACCAGTATATCCCATATTATCATCAATAGCTGCACTACCAAATGTAATCGGTGTCAAAACCAATAATAAAAACATTAATATTTTATGCTTTTTCCTCATACTTTTCCTCCAAATCATAAACAAATATTTGATCTCTTATTTTAACTCTCAAATTTCTTTTTTTCGCATTTAGTATTTCTTTTGAAACTTCAATGTAATAGGTATTCTCTTCATTTATATTTTTAGGTGTCAATAGTGAATATATTCTTCCCTCTTTTTTTACATTATCTATTTCATACTCAATTTCCCCAAAATTAGTGATTAGATTGTAAAACTTATATTGGCGTTCGCTTTTTGAAAATGTCTGTTCTAATTTTAGTCTCATAATAATTTTATCTTCATTGTCAGAGGCTATTGGTGTTAAATATTCAATTGAATCATACTCAATATTATTATTAATATATTTGTATACCAATTTATATTTCTCTGCAAATTCAACATCAGTAATTTTAATATTGGTGTGAATTCCATAATGATCGATTGTCATTTCTTCATTAAGATCGTAGTTTTCATAATTGTAATCGTAATTTATTTTTTGATAATTAAGTTTTATTTTATAAAAATTATATTCTTTTTTTGTGTAATCAAAATAATTAACAATATAAGCATAAACATCTTTACTTGAGAATTCATATGGTATTTCATATATCATAAAATAAGGAACAAAATCATTCGTTAGCTTTTGCTTGTTATAATTGTTTCCAAAGTCTAAAAAATCTGTGGCATAATCCGTTGTAGGATAATACCTTTCGTCATTTAATTCTAAAATCACATTTTGACTTTCAAACACCTGCTCTTGAATAGTATTTTTCTTTAAATCTAGCATAAGAATTATAAAATTTTTTGGGCCATATTTCTTTTCATATTTGTAATTTAAATTAGTAACATAAGTTTTCTTTATCTCGACTCCATACTGATATGTCAATAGTTCAGTTCCTTCTGTATAAATTATTTCTTTATTGGCATCGATTTTCATGGCAACAAATATAGTAATAGCGACTGCAAATATAAATATTATCAAATTAATCTTAAAACGATTTTCTACATAATAATATTTCAAATTACGAGTTTTTCTCTTACGAGTTGTTTTTATTTCATTACTATCAAATTCAAAATCAAATTCTACTTCCTCATTATCTTCATCTGTTGAGTCAAAATCAATTAGATCTTTGCCAAAATCAAACGTTTTAATATCAAAGCCAGTGGCTTTTATCAACCAAATAAACGTTAAAGCTCCTTGAACATAAAAAAGAATTGTTGCAATATCATTGAATGCCATATATGTTGTTGCTTCGACAACGACTTTTTGCATTTGTTCAATATTTTTGTATGCTAAAAGATAAAAAATGATAAGTGATATTAATGCAATCGCATTTATCATATAGTATAGAAACTTATAACCTTTTTTTATCAATAAAATAATAATACAAATAATTAAAAACAAACTGATAAAGATAGCAATATAGATATATTTATTAAACAAATCAGGTAAATTAGATTCACCGACAATTGTTTTTACTTCAGCAACGTGTGAATAGAATGTTGCCAAATTACTTGTAATATAAAGTAAGTAAATCATGCACAAAAGGATAATTCCATGAATTAGTTTAAAATGTTTTATGAAAAAAGCATATGGTTTTCTTAATATCATGCAAGCTCCCTCTATTCTAACGTAATTATACTATAAATAATTCTATATTGCTAGATTTTTTAAATAATATATCAAGCAAAAAAAACTTTAAATATTAAAGTTTTTTCTATTTTTCAACAAAATATATGCCTTCAACTATACTTCGACAATATGTACCTGTGGAACCATCTCGACAAACATATTTTGTAGCAGTAGTACTTGTATTGCTTTTATAAAACATTGAAGTTGATCCTCCACCATCCAAATTGAATGCATTTATACATCCTATATTTAAAAGCGCAGAAGCGACATTGTCTAAACTAATCTTATTTATAGTAGTTAACATCACATAATTATTACCGTTTATTTGACATATTGCTTGGCGATGAGCGAAAGCCGAACCACCACCTACTATATTACGATTTTGAACTAGCAAAGGTCCAAAAGAAAATGTATTTCTAACTCTATCGTTATTAATAGCATTAACAATACTCGTCTTGCCATTAGCATCAACAGCTGTTCCATAATATTTTAAAATTCCATTAGCATCAATACCAATAATATTTCGATTAGCCTGATTATCATTTAAAACATTTCTGGTTGTAATTCCTTCATTAATGACGAACCAACTATCCGATTTCAAATTATAATAATCTGATGGTGGATTCCATGAACCTTTCACATAAAACCCACTAGCATTAAAAGCAACCAACCCCTTGGTTAAAGGAATTCTTCCGCTCGCTATATAAGAATCAAGCATTTGTCCAACACTTAATCTCTTTAATGTTTTTCCAGTTAGCTCTTGATCAGTTAATATTTGACCATATGTTGCTGTATTGGCATCAAGTTTTTTTATTTGGCTATAAGGGTCCTCCATCCAAATATATGTTAAATAATATGCACCCTTATTTTGGACATAATACTTCAAAGTAACTGATTCATATTTTCTAGTATTAGAGGTAGGAATAATGGGATTTTCACTCTTCTTAACTATAACTGTTGCACTAGCACTAACTTGATCGCACATTACTGTGATAGTTGCTGTGCCTTCGGCAATAGCCGTTATTGTCCCATTATTGATTTTAGCAATTGCAGTATTATTAGACTTCCAAGAAACATTATCGCACATCGTATTGTTAGGAACTATTTGTTTTATGAAAATTTTGAATGCCGTCCCAGGCTTTAATTGTATATTGTTAGTATTAAGAGCAATACTCGTGACATTGGGTTTGACTACATTAATAGCCCATGTATACATATCACCATTAGTTAATATCGCTGTGATGGTTGCTACGCCTCTAATTTTAGCAGTTACAACCCCTGATGTAGTAACACTCACAACATTAGAATTGTTAGATATCCATGATTTAACAACATTATTATCAGCTGACAAATTTTTCGTTGTATTTATATTCATCGTTAAAGTACTTGATATTATAGGATTCCCAATGTTGCTTATCTTATAAGACGTATTACTTATATTACCTGCACTATCTTTTACATAAATAGTATACGTACCATTTGCCGTTATTCTTTTTTGCTTACTATTTGTCCATGTTTTGTTATCCCACGAATACGGTTTTTCTGCAAGAGCAAAATTGTCACTTGCCGAAATTTGCAAATCTAATGCTAACACACGATTCTTTGTGCTTGGGGTTATCGAAACTTTAGGTTTTTCTCTATCAATATTATTAACGTTAAAAGAACACGCTTGCGTTTTATTCCCTGATACTGCCGCAAATGTATATTCTCCATTTTCCGTTACCTCAAGTTCATAATAATCACTATTGATTATTGAACCATTTTCAGTTCGAATTTTCGCATTATCACCACGAGCATAAACAAATAGCTTTACATTTTGATTTGTTAGAGCTGTTTGATTTATATTAACCAGGCAATAAGTTTTAGGCTTTTCATTTAATAAAACTGCAGCTGTAATAATAATTAAAATCGAAAATATAGCTATTAATATATTTTCAAAATTAATAATCTTATTATCTTTCATTTTAACCCCGCTATTCTTTTAAACTATATTTTAAATTTTTACTTTTGAATTAGCTTTAAAATTTCTGTTATTGATTTTTCTTGTTTAAAACTAATAGTAAGCTCAATTCCTTTTTTAATAAAAGGAATTATCTCTTCGTTCACCTTAACAGAAACTCTATATTTCTTAGCATTTTCATCAATAATATAATAATAAGTTGTACCATCAATATTTGCATTTGTGGTCTCAACCACTTTAATATCTTTAGTTGTTAATTTATCAATTTCAATTTCACTGAAATTACTTTCTAAATAATTTTTTGCAGCTTGTTCTATACCAGCACTTGCATCTGTAACCGTTACCTTCTGATAATCAGCCACATCAACGAATGCATACATTTTAACTAAACCCGCATTATCTTTTAAAGAAATTAAATAAGTTGCTCTTTCATCTAAATTAATGAGTAATGGAAAAGTGGCTGTATAATTCATTTGTTGAACTTGACCTTCAGCACTGGCCATTGCAGAATACTCTTCAGCTCCAGGGACCGAATAAAATGTTGTTTGTTTAGTGCGAAGATTACTTAAAATAAAACCAATGTTAGCTTCATCAGCTTCAATAGAAGTTATACCTGTATATAAATAAATATCATCATTCAAGGCAATATAATTATAGCCATCAGTTGTTGCAACAACATTCTTTTGAGAAAACAAGGTATTAAAGAAACCATTACGATATTGTCCCCAATCATCGACTTGTTCAATAATTAAATCGGCCGAATAAACATGGTCTACCCAAGTTGGAACATCTTTAACATCATATTTCTGAATAGCTCCGCTTATAGCATCAACTATTAAAACTCCTTTGATTTCTGTTTTTATAGAAATTCCAGCATATTTTTCTATTGGAATAATCCAATAAGGTTTGCCATTATTATCAATTTCAAATGTTTCAGTACCTAATATAGCCGTTGGATAATGATATCTAACATGACGTTTTAAATTTTCAAAAAAATAAGCAGAATTAACATATTTAATTCCTTCATCAAGTTTTACCAATTTGGAATTACCATCGACAGAATTAACAGTTATATAGCCTTTTACGCCTTCGCTGTGATTTGATAAATATTTAAAAAAACCTGCATATTCAAGAGGTGTTACTCTAACAATATCATCATTATAGTTTATTTGAGTATAAAGATCAGACACATAAAACTGCGAAACAAGTTCTGGTAATTGACCCATTACACGATCACCTAGTTTTTGGCTTGAGTCTTTATCTAGTAAAGGTATAGCCCCGAAATTTACTTCGGCCACATCTTTTGTAAAATTACCAGTTTCATCAATAATTATACGTTTAGCATAACTTTGAGAATTTATAACTGGTGAGCAAAAGAAATTAATAATCAAAATGACAATAGCTATCAAAAAAGGTATAGCATATAATATTGCCTGTTTCGGTAATTGATTAATTGATTTGCTGACAATTCTTGTACTGAATACCTGAGAAAAATTCTTTACTATCATAAATGTATAAAATATAAAAAATAAGAATGTCCAAAATTCAAATGATGTTGGATTTAATGGTGGCAACCATATATAAAATAGTATATTAGCTACTACAAATGTAACTATCAGTGCACGAATGTTATTTTTCATGTTTTTCCTCCTTAAATTCTTTAATTAAATTATAAATACACGAATAACTACGGGTATTATAAAATTTACAAAATTTGCGAATACTTGCATTACTTCGCCGATATAGGCTAATAATTTTTTGCTTCTCTTCTTCACTTAAAGCATTGATTGGTTTTTTATTCTTATTACCATGCTCTAATTTCAATTTATTGTTCTGCAAATCCCTTTTTAATTTAAATATGTATTTAATATGATAACCTGTAATTTCAGCTATCTCTTTGTAAGTTAAAAAGCAAGTATCGTTCTCTTTTTTATTTAAAAGTCTTATTGCTTCTTTCTTATTCTTCATTTTAATCACCAAATAAATTATAATACAATGGTAACTTTTTTGCAAGAAAATGCTATATGTTCTGTTCGATTATTTTTACTCCTCTATTTAATAATTGCTCACGAATATTGTTCTCGCTAATACCAACATGAACTTTTGTAATTATTGCTTCTTTTTCATTAAGAAAATTAAGAGTTTCTTCAATAGAAGCTAAAACAGTTTCAATAAGAACATCTTTGATTTTATTGCAATCATATCCAAGATTTAAAAAAGATTGAGATAAAACGATCGAATTGAAAAGCAAGTATTTTTCTTCAACATTGTAATATACACGGCACGAAGCAATAACCAATCCTTTGTCATTTTTAATTAAATATGAGCGAACACTTCTGTCTAAATCAGCCGTTACAAGGTCTCGCCCAGAAACACTTGCCAAAATTATTCCCCATAATAGATTGATAGGATTAGTCGTATCAAGCCAATCATAATTTTGAATTTTTTTTGGTATCTTATAATGCTTTATTTCTAAATTTTTACATTCTAAATTACTCTGCAACTGCAAAGTCTCTATTTGATCTATTGTAATAATATCTTTCAATTTTGTTACCTTTTCTATATTATTATAAAGAAATGGCATAATTAAATTGATATCTTTAATCGGATAATTTTGTAAAAGTTTATTATATAAATCAATAAATTTTTGATTAAATTCTTTAATGTAAACATCTTTAAACTGTTTTGTTATATTATGTAAATCAATATCATTGATCATTTTATTGATATTGGTATTATTTTTTTTACACAATCCATTAAAAACAGTAATAAATTTAATAAGAGCTATTTGCTCCTCAATATTATTGTCTTTGTAATCTTTCATGACATTATCATAATATTTTCTTTTATTAGCAAACGCCTTAATTGTATTAATATTTGGCGGTAAAGCAATTATTCCAAGTGGATTTATTTCTTTTAACTCATCACCTAATATTGATTCCCAATAATAGATGTTAAAAATATTATCATTGCGGATAATTTTAGAAATATTCACCACATATTTAGGAAAAATCGACTCAAAATAACTTTTATCATAATACTTATTTACTTTATCGATTACTTCAAAGGAATCATCTTTATATCTAATAAATATTATTTGATCAATATTAATAATTTTTTTGATTGATTTTAAAATCTCAATTTTTTTTGTATCAATAATTATTTCACTTATCTTCGTATTTGTTTCATCTAATACTTCATTACTTAAAAGTTGATATATCTGCAGTTTCTTTAAATTGTGACACAAGTGAAAGGGAGTGATTCCTATCCTTTTTAAAGTTTTTGGTAAATCCGCTGATTCAATTTTCGTATCACCAAAAGCATAATCACCAATTTCTTCTAACTTCGCGTTAAAATTGATGCTTTTTAAATTTTCACATCCCCAGAATGCATTCATACATATTACTTTTAATTCACCAGGCATTTTTAATTCTTTTATGTTCTTACAATTTTTAAAAGCTCCTATTCCTATTCTTTTTAAAGTATTTGGCAGAATTATTTCTTTTAAACTTTGACAATTTTCAAACGTCCCATTTTTTATTTCTTCAATTGAACCTAAAATAGTTATTTTTGTAAGATTCAAGCAATTTGAAAATGCATAGCTACCAATTTTATGAACATTTCTTGGTATAATTATCTCCGCTAACAATTCGCATTTATAAAAAGCTTTACTTCCTATATACTGAATGTTTTCACTTAAATTAATATTTTCTAAAGACGAACAATTACTAAATGTCTCTTCAGAAATTTCTTTAATTGAATCTGGTAAAGAAATTTCTACTAAATTTTGACAACCACAAAAAACTTTAGAGCCAATTTTTTCTAAAGAATTTGGTAAAACTATTTTTTTAATACTTTTATTGTTTAAAAAAACAGAATCATTTATCTCTTTTATCCCAATTGGTAATACTAAAGTCCCATTCTCAATATCAGATTCAGCAATGCTAATTAGAATATTTTCTTTTATTTCCATTTGACACCTACTTACTTATGACAATATTCTTTATTTTTACAAAATTAGTAAGGTCTAAATCTAAATAACATTTCTTACTTGGAAACATATTTATATAAATATTTTTGCTGTTGCATTTTTCAACAAAGTATTTTATTTCTTCTTCATCTTTAGTAAAAATTGTGCTTGTAAAATTTGTACCATTCTCATTCATCTTGATTAGCGCTTCTGTCAAAGAAATTCTTGTATAAACAACATAGTTCTGTTCATCTTTAATTTTTTCTAATTTATTTTCCATATGCTCAGCCATAAAAACGTCATATTCGCCATACCCAAAGAAAAGAACATCTTTATAACAAAAATTCAATATTTCAGCATAATAACTCTTTTTCCCCACACAAACAATTTCATCAAAAAAAGAAATATTATCATTAATTAAAAATAATTTTGTTTGCGTTAAATCATTGAAAATGTCAACAATCAGCTTCAAAATTTCTATATTCTGATCAGCTATAATGATACCTTGATTTCTAGTCATCATCAGAGCAATTAGTATTTCCAAAGTGGCATAGATATCATTATTTTCAACATATATTTTAAATTTTCCTTTAGGATAATATGTCTTAGTAATTATTGATGTTTTTAAAGTGGTTTGTTCTATAATACTATATACAGGGTTCTGTTTCTCCATGTACTTTTTTATTATATCCAACAATTTATCAACTACAATTTCTTGTGTTAAGATTTCTGAATTTTTTTCAATATTTTTGTATAAGCCTATTAATATTTTTGAAACTGTATAATCCATAAATTCACCTTCTTAATATAATCATCCACTATAATGTTATCATATGTGTTGAGCTTTTTCAATTACTCATGTTGTCAATTTACAGGAATAACTTTGTATGATATAAACTCTATTTCATTAGCTATTAATTCATCGTCTGCAATTTTTTTTAATAAGTCAGTTGATAAATATTTTTTGCAATCATCTGCAATTATTGTCACCACATTATCTACTTCTTGATTCATAAGAATCGCTGCATATAGATTTGCTCCACTAGAAATACCAACTGCAATTCCTAATTCTTTTGCCATTTTTTGAGCTGTTCTAATAGCATTTAAATCATCAACTTGTAAAATCTTATCTATCAATTTTTTATCAACTATTGATGGAATAAAGTCATCACCAATGCCTGAAATTTTGTGAGCTCCTTTTAACTCACCTCCACTTAAAATTGGCAATGATTTAGGTTCTAATACATAAGTTTTGATTTTACTATTATAATATTTAAGTTTCTTAGCAATTCCCATAAAAGTTCCACCTGTTCCAATTCCACTAATAAAGCCACCAACAGATGGTAATTGCTTGATTATTTCCTCTGCTGTTGTCTCATAATGGGCGACGATATTATCATTATTGGCAAATTGATCAATCATATAGCCATCTAATTCTTTACATAATGTTTTTGCCCTTCTTATGCATTCTTTAAACCCACCATCTTCTCTTGAAACCAAATGAACTTTGGCACCATATAATTCCATAATGGCGATTCTTTCTTGACTGGACCAATCAGGCATAAAAATATGCACAGGATGATTGTAATATGCGCCAAAAGAAGCTAAAGATATTCCAGTATTACCACTAGTTGCTTCGATTATTGGCTGAGATTCTTTTAATTTATCAGTTCTCTTATCATTAGCACATACATAATAAACTAAACGGTCTTTTATGCTTCCAGTTAAATTGTAATATTCTAACTTTGCATAAATTGTTTTAATTTTGTTTAAATATCTGTACTTTATAGCAATTAACGGAGTGTTTCCTATTAATTCATTCACTTTTATCACCTATCATATTGTATGAATTTTATGACTATTTGTTATTTTAGCATTTTATCAATTCAGGCATATAATAGATTGGTGATATATATGGCAATTATTAATTATACTTCAAAAGAGCGTGATTTATTAGCACGTTTAATGCGATCTGAAGCTTTAGGAGAAGGAAATTTAGGAATGCTAATGGTTGGCAATGTAGTTGTTAACCGCGCTTTAGCAAAATGTTTAACATTTAAAGACATAGTTAGTGTATATGATGCAATTTATCAGGATCCTGGTGGTTTTAGTGGAATAAATAGTCCGTTATTTTTTAGCAATCCAACTAGTAAAGAAAAGGAATTAGCTGACCGCGTGCTACGTGGCGAGTATTATCATCCGGCAACGAATGCTTTATGGTTTTATGCTCCAAGTGGCTCTAGCAATTGTTTAGCTTATTGGTGGAATCAAAAAAACAGTGGTCGTTACAAAAATCACTGCTTCTATGAACCTGGTATGGGAGTATGTCCAGAAATTTATTAATCTATTGTATAAGTTGAGGGATTGACATTTGTCTTAAATGTTATTTTTCCATCATCTATAATTATTACAATATTTCCATCTTTATAATGTTGATAGAATTTTGCCCCAACATTATTAAGATTTTTTTTGGCATCACTATAAACTGTATCCATATGATTAGTGACAACAACATATTCTGGTCTAATTGCATTGACAAAAGCTGCTGTTAAAGAGTGTTGGCCATGATGAGGATATTTAAGAATATCAATATCCAAAAAACTAGCATCGTACTTTGCTAAAACATCTGATTGTTGAATTCCATCTCCCGTAAATAACATTTTTACGCCTTCATATGTAACTAAATAATTAGTTGAATATCCATTAGGATATGTATCCAAATGATGAGGCCCAATTGTTTCAAATTTAACATCGCCAAAATAGAAGATGCTCCCCAATGTTGACACTACTGGTGTAACATTTTTTTCTTTTAAAGCTTTTATTATATTATCATAAACTCCATCTTGGCAGGAAACACAATGATATATATCTTGATTATAATAAGCTTGTTTTACATTGTAATTTCTGATTAATTCGGCTTGCGGACCAACATGATTGCGATGTCCATGTGATCCAACAATAATATCAATATGATCAACTTTAAGTGCTTTCAAATATGAATCGATGGTATTATAATGAGAATTATAATAATCTCCGCCATCAATAAACAATGTTTTATCTCCTAATCTAAATAAAATAGCATCAAAACGTCCACTCTCTATTTTAATAAAATGGATTTCTAATTTGTCGACTTTTATAGTCGGATTGGAACAAGTTATTTCTTTAACATTATTAATGGAATCTTTAATTTTTATTTTAGTTTCATTTATGCGATTAGTGAAAATATAGTTAGAATTTGACAAATAAGACGTATAGTTCGTTTTATCTAAATAGCTATATTGTAGGGTGCCATAACCACCACTTGCCTTGACTTCAGCATATACCTTTTTTCCAACATTTTCTGTTATAGTGCAACTTCCAACAATTTCACCATAAATTTGATTAACATTTATAGCTTTAGTAATGTACATATTATTGCTATATACTTTGAATATGTAAGTTCCATTCTTATCAACTGGATATTCAATTGATTTTTCTTTGGAAGTTAAATTGTTTGGTAAAACTGTATATTCGTAATCTTGACCACTAATGGTTACATTTATAGTGTTTTTGTTTAATGTCGGTTTATCGTTTTCTAATTCGATTTCTGCAACAACATCCAATACATTTACTATTCTTTCAGCAGTCATCTTTTTATAATTGCCCACGTCAACAGTATAAGTTATTTTTTGCTGACCCGGTTTTTTAGTATTTACAACACCATCTACTTTAACTTGATTACTAATGTCATTTCCCAATTCATCATATGCACTATAACCAGCTTCTTGATAAGCATCATTTTTAAATATATAAAGTTCTTTTGAACCTTTTAAAATTATGGAATTATTACTATTAAAATTGTTATTGACTATTATAATTCTTGTTGTTTCCCCAACTCGCTTTTTATTACTATCACGAGCAATATATTTGATAAAGTATATTCCTTCAATATTGCTTTGATAATCACTGATTATTTCAACTTCATAAGAAGAATAGTAGCCTGGTTCTTGATAAACATCTGATGTTTTTAAAACAAGAGGATTTCCCCCATTTAGAGTTAAGTTTTTATTACTCTCTACTTCATCACTACTAACATAATCATTGCAAAATAAATAAGCTGTATATTTTCCATTTTTATAATAAACGCCACTATAATCATTGCAAGTATCATAACTTTTGTTTAGTTCTTTTAAAGTTACATAATTAACATTGGTGTTTGTTTGAAAATATTTTGATGCCAAAGAAATCATTTCTTTTTCATATTTTGTGTACTTATTACCAAATGCAATAATTATGCCTATTATAACAGCAAAAAAAGCAATTGAAAAAATCACTATTTTTTTTGAATTATTTTCAAAAAAATCTTTAATTCTTTCTTTTGCCTCTTCCATTTTATCACCAAACATATTATATCATAATTCTAAGCTGGTAATACTATTTTTTGGCCAATAGATAGCAAATTAGATGTCAACCGATTTATTCTCTTTATCTCTTCAGCTGTTGTATTATTTCTTTTGGCAATCGAGTATAAACTATCGCCTTTTTTAACAGTATAGTAATTGAAATTAGGAGTTTCCTTATTCGGCAAAAGCAATCTTTGCCCAATAGTTAAATTATTAGTTACTAAGTTATTTAGGCGTTTTATTTCATCTACAGTTGTGTCATTTTTTTGGGCGATTGCGTATAAATTATCGCCACTTTGTACAATATACACAGATTCTTCACTTGGTTCAACAACAGTATCACTCAATAATATTTTTTGACCAATACTTAATGTATTGCTCGTTAGATTATTTAGAGCTTTTAAAGTCGCTACATCAGTATTATTTGCTTGAGCAATCGAATACAAACTATCACCTTTTTTTACTATATAGTAGTTTTCTTTCTCAGTTATTACTGCCCCTGGCAATAAAAGCCTCTGCCCAACGCTCAATGTATTAGTCGTTAAATTGTTCAACTCTTTTAAGGTCGCCACATCAGTGTTATTTGCTTGGGCAATCGAATACAAACTATCGCCTTTTTTTACTATATAGTAATCACTTGTTCCTTTATCATAAGGAATTCCTAAATATTCTGTTAAGGCTTTAACAACAGCTTCAGCATAATTTTCATATTCGTTTTTTAATTGATTAATATCATCACCTGGAGAATCCAAAAATCCATATTCTACTATAATCGGTTCGGTATTTCCAGTATCTCGATGAATAAAATAATAATCTTTCGCGGTATTACTTGGTAATCTTCTTTGATATACTTTTCGTCCATTCTGACCAGCTTTTTCAATTTCTGTTAATATCAAATTAGCAAGTTCATCATCGTTCCTTAGAGCGTAAATTACTTCGGCACCATCACCACCACCTGCATTTATGTGATTAGATAATACAATTACATCTGCGTCATTACCATAAGCAGCAAGTATTTTATTTACTCTTTCTTTTGGAGATAAAGTTACATCGCTATTTCTTGTCAAGGTTACTGGTATATTTAACCCTTTTAATCGATCATAAATATATTTTGAAATCAATAAATTTAAATCTTTTTCAATTATTCCGTTTCCAACAGCCCCGGGATCTTCTCCACCATGTCCTGCATCTATTACAATTCTTTTCGTCGCCATATTTTTCACCTAATTTATTTTATGAAAAAAGCACATAATTGTGCTTGAAATCATTCGGTAACTATCATGTTATTGTATGTTTCTTTCAAAACTTCATCAGGATAATATTTATCACAAAGGATTCCGATAAAAGTATACGCTGGAATATTATTTCTCCTTAAATTTTGTCTTATTACAGCTGAAAATGATATAAACATATCAAGACACATTAAGGCAATGACAAATGGCATAATTTTATTTCCTATTTTTATTGGTATCTTTTCAATAATCTTTGAAACAAAAGGATAAATTAAATAAACTAAGATTGCTCCACAAATACCCCAAACAAGTATATATTTTATTCCTGTTCGTCCACCAATATTCAAAAATTCATTACTGTAATCCCATAAAATAGTTCCTGTGAATTTCTCTTGAAGATAACTTACCATAAATTCTACAAATCCACCAACTAAACCTGTATAAAGAATGGTTTTCCAAAATGGTCGCTTTTTTTTGGCAAAAAAGCAGATGCATACAGCACCAAAACCATAAACAGGACTAAATGGTCCATAAATCAATCCACGTCTTGTTTCATAAGTGAAAACACCCGTTTTAAAATATTCTAGAACGTTTAAAACTATTTCTTCATAAAAAACGCCAAAAATACAACCAACTATAAAAATAATAAAGATTTTATAAAAACAAAATCCTTCAGCAAATCTCTTTTCATCATTCTTCATATACGTACTCCTATTATTTATTATACTATATATTCTTAAATTTTCAAAAATTATTTGTTCTTGACATATTTTTCTTATTACATATAATATTAAGTGTTTAGGGGGACTTTATGAATAAAGATAAAATTAACAATTTTAAAAAACAAAGTAAAAGATGTATTTCTATAGTAATTCTGTTATTTCTATTAGATACTGGGAGTAAGATTGGTAAGGATTTTTTAAAAACCTTTCATGATATTGAAGAATTTGTGGAAGAATATGACGAGTCATTAAACAAAATAATTGCAAATTATCCTTTGGTTGATTCTGATCAATTAGAGATAGCTAGTAAAAGAATCGCCGATAATTACTTCATCACGTCATCAGAGGAATTGAGCGGTTCATTAAAACGAATTGTTGATAATTATCCAATTACCCAAAAAAGTGACAAAAACGATTATATTAATTCATATTTAGAACAAGCAATTCAAAATGTTGACGGCAATTTAAATTATGGTGCTTCATTAAAAAAAGTCATAAATAGTTATTTTAATCAACCAACAGATTTTGCTTTAAACTATTATGACAAATTGAAAGATTTTATTTTTGATAATATGCCTATTGATGGCATTATATATCAAGAATTAAATAGTGAAACAAAGAATAAATGTTTGGCTACTCTATCATATTTGGCCTCAATTTTACAAGAAAGAGAAGAAAAAAAGGTTTTATAACCTTTTATTCGATGTTTAATTCTTTTTTTAAACCAATCACATAATCAACAGGAATCGAAAAACAGATACCAGCCCCAGGCGTTTTTAAACCACATGCTACTACTATTTCATTCATAATAGTAGTTTTTTTATCATCTTCTGCCAATATCAAAACTATATCCTTTTCTGGTTGTATGCTGATACCTAAAAATTTGATGATTTTTTCTGTTTCTAAGCCACGACCATTAATTGTAGTTCCACCTGTTGCTCCAACTTTCTTAGCAGCATTCATAACTATTTCAGCATATCCATCATTTGTTATAGTAATTATTAAATGTTGATTGGCACTTTCCATTTTAAAATCATCTCTCTTCTTATCATCATAAATTTGATTCATATATTTAGTTGAACTTGATAAAGGAATTGTAAAAGCTATTCCATTACCTGGTTCATACATCTTATATTTATAATGCATATCTTTTAAAGCATACTTACTAGCTATATTAGGCAATATTGCGAAAATTACCATTTTTGCAACCTCATTAAGGCCAAAATACTCTAGTAAGCTTGATGAAGCTGAACCAACTCCATAAGTTATATATTTAAATTTTGCTTTATATTTTTCCAAAACTTTTACATATTTCTTTTCGTTGTTTGTATTAGCAATTATTATCATTAATTCTAAATCATTCATGGCAACACTTCCAATTATATTCTACTATTGTTTCATCAATTGAAGCAATATTAATTTTTCTCTTAGCCTTAGCATTATAAGCTATTCCCAATAATTGTATGGTTATAAGCGGTGACATTGCTACTAAAGCGACAACTCCAAAGGCATCAGTTAAAACGTTTCCACCTTTTTGATAACAAACGCCAATTACTAAAGGAAGTAAAAATGATGTTGTCATTGGCCCAGAAACAGCCCCACCAGAATCAAAAGCAATCATCGTGAATATTTTAGGACTCACAAACATTAAAATTATTGCCAAAATATACCCTATTACTAAAAAGTAAGAAATTGAAACACCCGTTATAACTCTTATCATCGAAATGGCAACAGCAATAGCAACTCCTATCGCAATAGTATTATTCATAGCTTTTTTAGAAATACTTCCTTGGGTTATTTTTTCTATTTGTGAAGTTAAAATAGCGACGGCTGGTTCAGCTGTTACAATTACATAACCAACAATAATCCCCAATGGTATTAAAAGAATCTCAAAATTTTTAAAAGTATTTATACCAATTAGATAAGCAATTGGCATATATCCAACATTAACACCGACAAAAAATAAAGCTAACCCAAGGAATGTTATAATGATTCCAATAAGAATGCGCATTAATTTTTTACCTTTCGCTTTTTTTGTTATTAAATTAAATATTATAAATACTACTAATATTGGTAATAGAGATAATGAAACCTCTTCTATCGTTGGTAATATTCTATGGGCATAATTACTAAACATTGTTGCAAATGATGTAACTTCAGCATCAATTGCATATGTATAAGACATTTCTGATTTGAATATCAATCCAAATATTAGTACAGCTAATATTGGACCAATTGAGCATAAAGCAATAAGACCAAAGCTATTATCTTTTGATTCTTTTCTACTTCTTGAAGCGGAAATCCCTAAACCCATAGCAATAATAAAAGGAACAGACATTGGTCCTGTTGTAACTCCACCAGAATCAAAAGCTACTGGTATTATGTCAGAACTTACAAAAATTAGTAATCCTAAAACAAGAGTGTAGAAAATAATGATGAATACTTTTAAATCAATTTGATATAGAATGCGAACTGCTGCTAAACTTAAAAAGAAACCAACACCAACACCAACACACATAATAAAAGTAAAACTATCAATTGCTGTCATTTGATCTGCTAATACTTTTAAGTCGGGTTCTGCAATAGTAATAACAATTCCAACGATAAAAGAAACGACACAAATAATTATTGGTTTTCTTGACTTCACAAGTTTTGAACCAATCATTCTTCCTATTTCCATCATCGAAATATCTGCTCCATATGTGAAAAACGTTATTCCTAAAATAAGTAATAACGTACTTATTAAAATTGAACAAATTGTCACAATGCTAAATTTTAACAGTAATGAAACAATTATCATTATTATCATAATAGGCAAAACTGACATTAATGATTCTTTAAACTTTTCTTTTATTCCTTCTATCATATATTCACCATCTATCTTAATAATTATAACATTTTTTTATGATATTTAAGCACTTTTTTACGATATTAAAAAAAAGAGGCTTAAGCCTCTGCAGTTTTTGTTAATTTAATTTTTGTTTCTAATATTTTGTTGTTGCGATAATATCTGACATTAATTGTGTCTCCAACTTTATATTTATATAATGCATAACGGAAATATGAAGTATCTTGTATTTTTGTGCCATCAATTTCTATTATGACATCACCTTTTTGTAGACCAGCAATTGCTGCGGGATAGTTTGCTTGTATCTCGACTAAGACTGCTCCATATTCAACTGAAGCATCCAACATAATACCATAACGATACAAATTCCAAGCATTTCCAACATCAGCCATTGATACGCCTATAATTGGTCTTTCAATACTTTCACCCTTCTCAAGGCGTTCAACATACGACATAATGGTATTTATTGGAATAGAAAATCCCATACCTTCAATCGTTGTTGTTGCAATTTTCATCGAATTTACACCAATAACTTCACCATTAATATTTACAAGTGGTCCGCCACTATTTCCTTCATTAATTGCGGCATCAGTTTGAATAACGTCTAAAACAATTTGTGAACTACTTATACTGACCATTCTATTTTTGCCAGATATAATTCCTTTTGTTACAGTACCAAAGTATTGTTCACCCAAAGGTGATCCTACTGTGAATATCGTATCTCCTAATTCGATTTTTGTACTATCACCAATTTCGGCAACTTTAGTCACGTTTTCAACTTTCGTTGAAAGAACAGCAACATCAGCATATGTATCACTACCTAATAGTTTGGCCTCGAATGATTCGCCATTAGAATTGGTTATTTTTATAGTGCTCGCACCATCAACAACATGTTCATTAGTAATTAAGTAGGCATTTTTGTCATCTTTTTTGTAGACAAAGCCTGATCCAGTTGAAGTTCCACCTGTTTTTTTAGATGCTTCAATTAAAAATACCGCTTCATAAATTTTATCAATAGCCGGCTTAATCGTTGTTTCCTCAGTAATTGTAACGCAATTTTCACTTCGATTTACAACTTCCACTTCATTAGGAACCAATTTATAAACGGCAATAGTTCCTGAAACTCCTATAAAAAATGCTAATATTATTACAACAATGTTTACTATTTTTCCTCTCATTTTATCACCATCTCTTATATTTAATCATATAACATTCTCTTAATTATGTGATTTTTATGTTAAATTTTGGATATTTCAAACCAATTGTCAGGAAATCCAATTCTATTTAAAATACTGTTGGCAGAAACAGTGTTAATCCTACTATCTAAAATTGCAATTTCATATTCAATTTCCCTAATAAAATCAATATATTCACTTTCACTTAACATCTGTTTCAATATTATTGTCATTGCAAACAAATCATTTTTACCATATCTGTATTCATTTTCTTCATTTTTTTCAATACAAAGTTTTTCATGATAAATTGTATCAGAAATACTTCTTTGCGTGCGATGATCGTAAAGAATATCTTCATGTGCACATATATTGCGGAAATTTGATAAAAGATTTAAATATACTGACATTTCTTCTTCATCTATTTTATAAAAAGAAGAAATAACTTCTTTATCTTCATTTTTCAATATCAAATATAATTCAGATATCAACCCAAAGGATAATACTTTCACTAAAACCCACATTGGGATATAGCCATAATTATACATATAATGTTGTGTTGCCGAATGTTGTTTACCATTCACTCTTATTTGGCGTTTCATCTTCGATATAACGTCATATACCTGACGAGTTCTCATTGGATCTTTGGTAAAATTATCTGGATTTAAATATTCTTTTTCTTTAAAACCATATTTTTTTGATAATTGATAACTCATAATTGATTTAATATTATTTTCAACAATTAAAATATTTTTAAACATTACATTTCTAATATGACGATCAAAAAGAAATACAGCGTATAATTCATCAAAGGTTGTTCCATTATTAAATTTTTTCTCTCTTGATTGTGTCATAAAAAGGTGACGATATCCTGTTAAAAAAAAGTAATTTTCTTTAAACAAAATACGTTTAGCTTCGGTAATGTCATTTATTACTAAACCTTTATTTTTAAGAATTTCAATTTGTTCATCAAGGTTTTTAAACATCTTTTGTTTCATATACTCACCATAATAAATTATATCATATTTTTGATATTATCAATTGCTTAATTGTCTAATTATTGTCCAAAATTAAAACTTTCGATTATTCCCTTAGTAATCACTGTTGCTATTTTTTTCTGATAATCTGCTGTTAATAGTTTCTCACGTTCAGCAGAATTACTTAAAAAACCAACTTCAATGAGAATTCCTGGAACATTTATACGATCATACATATACATATTATTTATTTTTTTATGTTCTCTATTCGTTTGTAATTCGTTTTTTAAGTTTTTTTGCATTATTTCTGCTAAAACAATATTTTTTGCATTTTTGTCGGTATAAAATGTTTGGGCACCACTCCACTTTGCTGATTGATAGAAATTAAGATGAATTGAAATATACATATCAGGAGCTGCATTATTTATCATTAAAGCACGATTACCTAAATCACTTCGTTTTCTGTAATAAGCATTAGGAGAAGCTAAATCATGATCACTTTCTCTTGTCATATATACTATTGCCCCTTTTTTAATTAATTCTTCTTCAAGTTTCAAAGCAATACTTAATGTTATATCTTTTTCATATATATCTTTATATACTGAGCCTGGATCAACCCCACCATGACCTGCATCGATATAAATAGTTTTCCCGAGCAAAGGAACTTCCAACATTGTATATTCAGTTTTAACAATTTTAAAATTCAAAAACAAAACACATAGAATTGCTAATAATTTAAATTTTTTCATAATTCACCTATTAATATATATTAAATAATATTATATATATGTCGTTATTTAGGTTTTGTCATATTATACTATGAGGCGATATTATGACTTTTTTTAATGAATTAAATCCTGTTTTACAAACACTATTAGCTACTTTGTTCACTTGGGGTGTAACAGCTTCAGGAGCAGCACTTGTTTTTGTTTTTAGAAAACCCAGAAAATCAATTATGGATGCAATGTTAGGCTTTGCTGCTGGCGTTATGATTGCTGCTAGTTTTTGGTCTCTTTTAAGTCCTGCTATTGAAATGGCTGACAATCTCAAAATGATTTCGTGGTTGATTGTTTCATTAGGTTTTCTAACTGGTGGAGTTTTCTTGTTTGTTGGCGATAAAATATATTCGCGGATTATTAGTAAAAACAATAATAAGAAAAGATGTTTCATGCTTATTTTGTCGATTACCCTTCATAATATTCCCGAAGGTTTAGCAATTGGTGTTGCTTTTGGATCCGTTTTATATGGTTTAAATGGAGCCACTACTTTATCAGCTCTATTGTTAGCTTTGGGAATTGGGCTTCAAAATTTTCCTGAAGGAACCGCTGTTAGTATTCCTTTAAAGCGCGATGGTTATACAAGCAAAAAAGCGTTTTTTATTGGTCAATTAAGTGGAATTGTTGAACCGATTTCCGGCATTATTGGTTGTATATTAGTTCAAAAAGTGCAACTTATTTTACCTTTTGTTTTAGCATTTGCTGCTGGAGCAATGATTTATGTTGTCGTTCAAGAACTTATTCCTGAAAGTCAAACAAACGAAAAAAAAGACCTAATGGCCTTATTTACTTTGATCGGTTTTTCAGTTATGATGATTTTAGATGTTGCTCTTAGTTAAATTGATCAAAGGGATAACGATTAGGGCGTTCTAAATTAAATGTTAATTGTTCTTTAGTTGTCGGGTGAATTAATGACAAAGAATAGGCGAATAAAGCTATTTGTTCATGAACAATGGCTTTTTTGTTGTATTTTTGATCACCAATTAGAGGATGATTTCTAGATGACAATTGGACTCTTATTTGATGTGATCGGCCTGTTTTCAAATTTATCTCCAATAATGACATGTCATTATATTCAGCCATTACTTTGTAGTTTAATTCCGCATATTTTCCGTTTTTATTAACAATTACCATATTAGTTTTTGGATCTTTTAATAAATAATCTTTTAATGTATCTTCTTTTTTATTTAAAATTCCTGATACAACACAATAATATTTCTTAACCATTTCATTGTTACGGATTTGCTCATTTAGGCGACTTGCTGCTTTACTTGTTTTAGCAAAAACCATAACTCCACCAACAGGGCGATCAAGGCGATGGACTAATCCCAGATATACATTACCACTTTTTTTGTATTTATTTTTAATATACATTTTTGTCATTGAAAGTAAATCCAAATCTTTTGTGTCATCTTCACATGAAGGGACGTTTATAGGTTTTTCAACAACAATTATATGATTATCTTCATATAAAACTTTAATCATTGCTTTCAAACCTACCATAAATTCCACAAGGTAAAACTAAATTTTTATTTGTAATTGGCAAACCTATTTCACCACATTTTACTTTATAATTAGGATATTTTTCAAGTAAAGTTATTTTTAAAATGTTTTCTAAAACTGTACTAGAAATTCCAGTTGTATAAGAATTTATAAGTAAAAATAATGGTTCATCACTTAAAATATCCATACATTTTATAACAAGTTCATAAATATTTTTTTCAAATTTCCAAGTTTCACCATTTGGTCCACGACCAAATGAAGGAGGATCCATTATTATTACATCGTATTTGTTTCCTCTTCTTTTTTCACGTTCAACAAACTTAAGGCAATCATCAACAATGAATCTAATTTTGTTATTTTCTAAATGACTTAAATGCATATTTTCTTTTGCCCAATCAACCATGCCTTTAGCAGCATCAACATGAACGACATCAGCACCAGCTATGCTTGCAGCCATCGTAGCAGCTCCTGTATACGCAAAAAGATTTAATGCATTTATCTTTCTGTTAGCATGACCTATTTTGTCAATAATATAATCCCAATTAATAGCTTGTTCAGGAAACAATCCTGTATGTTTGAAATTAGTTGGACTAACTTTAAAAGTCAAATTTTTATATGAAACAGTCCAAAATTCAGGAATTTTTTTTTGAAATTCCCATGAACCACCGCCTTCTTGGCTACGATGATAATATCCGTCAACATTTTCCCACAATTCTTGTTTTTGATTTATTGTCCAAATTGCTTGAGGATCAGGTCTACGTAATATCACTTTACCCCAACGTTCTAATTTTTCGCCATTACCAGCATCTAAGCATTCATAATCTATCCAATTTTTTGATATTTCCATTTTGTTAATCTCCTATCTTAAAATATTCTTCGACTTGTTTTAGCATTTGATCAATTGTTTTACGACCATCATTTATAATTACATCATAGCAATTATCTATACATTGTTTATAAACTGCATTGGCAAAAATACTATCTCTTTCCATCCAATTATTAAAGGCTTTTTCCTTGTCTTGACAATCTTTAAGTATTTCGTTAATCCATGGCCTTTTTTGGTAGTGGAAAAGTTGAAAATCTTTAGTCGGAATAATTGCAATGTATTTTTTTAAAGCATATTTCTTAGCAAATTCTGGAGTAAAAGCCGCTCCTTCAGCAATAACTGTTTTTTTAGTCTTAATACTTTTTATATCAGAAATAATAAATTCAAACATTTCATTGTAAATTTCAAATTCTTCTTCACTCTGGATAAGTGGATTACGCATCCATATTTCATCAGATGTCATATTACTAACTTTTGTACAAATTGGTTTATGATCTAAGGCAGCTAATTTTATATACTTTTCAAGAAAGTCATCAACTTTAAAATAATAAAAGTCATTTTTATTCGATATCATTTCTACTATTGTACTTTTGCCACTACAAGGTGAACCACCAACAAAATATACATCTTCCAAATTACGCATAAAATCACCAAAATCATTATATCATAATAAAAGGATGATTGAAATCATCCTTAAGTAATTCAAATACACAATTTTTATCTCTTTGAGAATTGTTGTATATGATAAATAAAGGGATAAAAGCCATTTTGTTGGCTACAATATAGGTTATATTAATATCTTATTTATAGTCATGACGCAAAACTACATCATATAATATTATAGTTGTTGCATATTTTTAAAATTTCATATATAATATATAATTAAATTGAAGGATGTGGTACAAAATATGAAAATCGAATTAAAATTATATTCGCAAAAAACATTCGAGGATATAAAACATTTAGACGAAAACGAAAAGGAATATTGGTTTGCCAGAGAATTAATGACCGTTTTAGATTATAAAAGTTGGGATAAATTTAAAAGTATTATTAATAAAGCAAAGATATCATGTCAAAACAGTGGATTGCCAATAGAAGAATGTTTTTCCCAACTGGGAAAAACATCAAAAATGCCAAATGGCGGAACAAAATATGTAAATGATTATGATTATATTTTAAATAGATATGCCTGTTATTTGATAGCACAAAATGGAAGTCCTAGAAAAAAACAAATAGCATTGGCACAAACTTATTTTGCTATTCAAACTAGAAAGCAAGAAATAACTGAAGATGAATTTAAACAATTAACTGAAAATGAAAAACGCTTATATAATCGCAAAATAGTATAAGATAGAAATAAAATTCTTTATGGCGTTGCTAAAGAGGCTGGTGTTATTAATTATGGAAAATTTACTAATTATGGATATAAGGGTTTATATAATAATGAATCAATGCGAGATATTAAGGAAAGAAAAGGATTAAGCGACAAGGATGATATTTTAGATTTTATGGGTGGAGAAGAACTTGGTGCAAACATATTTAGAATAACTCAAACGGAAGCAAAATTGAAAAAAGATAACGTTAAGAGTGAAGATGATGCTAACATAACACATTATACAGTTGGAAAAGCTGTTAGAGAAACAATTAAAAACATAGGTGGAACAATGCCAGAAAAATTACCTACACCAAATAAATCAATTAAACAAATAGAAAAAGATGAAAAGAAAAAACTAATTTCTGAAAAATAAAGATATCAAGCAATATTTACCATTATTTAAAATTATATACACATAAAGATTGCAGATATAGAGGAATTACTAAAAGCGGTTAACTATCTAAGATAATCGCTTTTTTTGTATAATATTTGTTGGCTACGCCTATAAATTAGCACGATTTACGAGGTATCTTAAACAAAGAAAAACCCTATAAACATTGAGTTTATAGGGTTTTTGAGAACTGTTAATCCTATCTCTTTGAGAATTGAGGAGCACGACGAGCTGCTTTTAGACCTGGTTTCTTACGTTCTTTCTTACGAGAGTCACGAGTAACCATGCCATTTCTTTTTAGAACTTTGCGATAACTATCTTCATTTGCTTCATTAGCTTTATCATATTCTAATAAAGCTCTTGTAATGCCTAAACGAATTGCTCCTGTTTGACCAGTAAATCCGCCACCATTAACTTTTACTTCGATATCAAATGTTTCTTCATTATTTGTCATCACTAATGGTTGTTTTAAATCCATAACATTAGTTTCATATGGGAAGAAGTCACGAACATCACGTCCATTAACTGTAATCTTACCCTTACCAGGAACTAATTTTACTTGTGCAATTGAGCTTTTTCTTCTACCTGTTCCTAAAAACAATCTTTTCTCTGCCATTTAAAACCCTCCTTAGTTAATTTTTAACTCAACTGGTTGTTGAGCTGCATGTGGATGTTCAGATCCAGCATACACAAATAACTTTCTATACATTTGTCTTCCCAAGCGTCCTTTTGGAAGCATTCCTTTAATGGCTACTTCCATCATTTCTTGTGGATATTTATCGCGCATTTCTTTTGCAGTTCTTACACGCATACCACTTTGGTATCCGCTATAATTGTAGTATTTCTTATCTTCTAATTTATTACCTGTTAAATTGATTTTAGCAGCATTAATTATAATTACAAAATCACCACAATCAATGTTTGGTGTATAAGTTGGCTTGTGTTTTCCTCTTAAAATTGGTGCAACTTTAGCAGCAACACGTCCAAGGTTTAATCCTTCTGCATCAATGACAAACCATTTACGATCTACTGTTTCTTTTGCTTGAATATATGAATTTTTCATATTTTTTCTCCCTTCCTTGTTTAAAATGAGTTGTCCCGAAACTCATTTTTATGGGATTTATAAAATGTACCATTGTTAATGATACTAAATAAAGCTTTTTTTGTCAACAATTTTTTGTGTATTTTACATCTTTTAAATACAATCCGCAAGCAGGTGCCGTTTTAGTTGCAAAAATACGGTCTTTTTTCTCTAAAATTGTTTTTACATCAATTGGTTCTAATTTGTTTTCACCAACTGTAACTAGTAACCCTACAATATTTCTTACCATGTATCGCAGAAAACCATTTCCAGTTATTGTTATCACTATCCCTTGATTAATTTCTTTAATCAATATCTCATAAATATCTCTAATATTATCTTCCTTTAAACTATCTTTCTTAACAAAAGATGCAAAATCATGTTCTCCTAATAAATACTTACTAGCAGATATCATTTTATTAATATCAAGTTCGTGACAATATTGATAACTATAATTCGCCTCAATAGGATTATATTCACCGATATTTATTTTATATTCGTAAGTTTTTGAAACAACATCATGACGAGCATTAAAATCATCATTTACAATCTTGACATCTTTTATATAAATATCATTAGCTTGTCTTAATAGTAATTGATTTAACGATTTTCTTACTTTATCCGGCTTCAAATCGTTAGATAAATCAAAATGAGCTTTTTGATTTATTGCATGAACTAAAGCATCCGTTCGCCCACTTGCAAAAATCTTTACACTTTTTTGCCCATTTATCATCGTTAACTTATTTTCAATTTCCTCTTGAATGGTTCGCAAATTGGGTTGACGCTGATAACCATTAAATTTTGTTCCATCATATGAGAATGTCATTAAATATCGCATATCTACCTCTTTACTATTATTGCAACTAGCAAAAGCATTTGCATAGCCATTAACGCATAATCAAGTTCTTTAACTTGACGATTTCGCAGACTAACTGTTGCCGTTGTGAAGGTGTAATTTCGAACTGTCATTACTTCAGCAATTTTATCTGCGTGATTTATGCTTTTATTAAAAATTGGAAAAAGCATATTTTTAATGTTAATAATCTTATCTTTAATTGAAAGTTTATCCTTAAAAATTCTGTTTTTCTGAGATTTTACTATTTTCTTTGATTCAGTTAATAAAATAGGAACAAAGCGAATTGCTAAAGTTATTGCAAAAGCAACTTTTTTCACTGGAAAATTAATTATTTTTAAAGGACTAAAAAGCAGTTCTAAAGCATATGTTAATTCACTTATACGTGTTGTGAAAATAACCAAAGATGTCATCAAAATAATCAAAACTAATTGTACTGATATAATTATAAGATTATCTATTGATTGAAAGAAGACTATATTCATAACTACGACAAGAATAATGAATATCTTAGCTGTCCACAACGATTTTAAAAATTCAATGATAGGAATGTTACTGGCAATTATCATGAGCAACATAAATATTAGTAAAAATAATATTGCAAGCAAATCAGTTGCTAAAAAACAACTCACAATAAAGCATAAAGACATCAATAATTTTATTAAAGGATTAATTGTGTGAATAATTGATGACACCTTGTAATATCTTCCTATTCTAAACATTATCATACACATCCTTCATAATATCACTTATACGATCTCGATATCCAAGATCAACTTGTTTTTTTTCTAATACAGTGTTAGAAAACTCGACGTATTTAGGTAATTCAATATTTAGTTTTTGTAATATACATTTTTTTCTAAAAACATCAAATTTATTGCCAGTCATTATTATTTCATTATCAATAATAAGCACATTATCAATAAATTCAAATAATCTATCTATATTCTGATCATACATAATTATTAATTTGTGATCATCAAACTGCAGTCTTTTTAATATATCAATGATTAATTTTTCATTATAATAATCGATTCCTCCAAAAAAATTATCAATTAAAATAACATCTGGATTAGCAGCTAACATTGAAGCAAAAACTATTTTCCTTTTTTCTCCCATACTTAAAGTAAAAGGATTTTTCTCCAATATTTCTTCGTTTAATTCTAATCTATCTAAAATTGTCTTTAAGTCAATATTTTTATCTAAGCCATACAATATTTCTTCTTTGACAGTGTCATTAAATATTTGATCTATACTGTCGTCAAAAAGTAAATATACTTTTTCTTTATTATTTTCAATATATCCTGAAGTTGGTTTTATAAAACCCCTTAGTAATTCCATAAAGATTGTTATTTTCATTCGATCATTACTTAAAATTCCATATATTTTTGCACTATCAAACTTATAATTTAAACTGCCAAAAACATTTTTATAAAAAACATTCTTTATTTCCATAATTCATCTACCAATTCTTCTATATTATAATAATTTTTATTAATTAGATTATATAGTTTTAAGGCATTTGATAGTTCAACTATAAATGGTAATTTATATTCTTTTGTTTCAAGGACACGATCATCATAAATTTTTTCAACTCTTTCATTATAAATAACTTTATGATCTTCAATGACAATTATATTATCCCCCAACAAGGTATCTTCTGAATCGTGTGTAATATTCAAAACTGTTAATTTGTTTTCTTTTTTATATTCTAATATTATATTGTATAGCTTCTGTTGTTCTTCTTTTTGAAGTTGAGAAAAAGTTTCATCAATTATTAATAATTTTGGATGAATTATTAAAGCAGACGTCAATATTAATAGACATTTCTCCCATTGAGTTAATTCAATTATCTCTTTTTCAATTATATCTTTTATATGAGTAAATTTATTAATTACATCAATAGCATAAATTATTTCATTTTTTGAATATTGCATATTTTTTAATTGAAATGTTATTTCATCAAAAACATTATCCTCAATTATTTGATTATCAATATCATCAAATAAAACAGCCATTCTAGTTCTAATTTCTGATATGTTTTTTGAATTCAAGTCTAGAAAATTAAACTCAATTTTCCCGTTAAAGTCCAGTAGTCCACAAATGATTTTGACAAGTGTTGTTTTTCCACTGCCATTATTGCCTAACAAGGTATACCAGTCATTATAATTAAGGGTTAAATTCAAATCTTCAAATACTATTTTCTGTGAATAATTGAAAAATAAATTTCTAATTTTTAATATCTCGTCCATTATTTTACCCCCACTTTAATTATAATACATATACCTTTATTTTACAACGAAAAATAGCATATAAATATGCTATTCACTATAGAAAATTTGAAATTCTAAATTCTGATTAAAATATAATTCTGTATTCGAAAGTAAGGTTCTTATTCCTGTTGCATCGCTATAATATTTTATATAATAGTCGTCTGCGAAGAATACATATTCATTGATGGGAATTATTTTATTTAAATACTTCGTTGTAAATAAATATACATATTGTAACTTCTGCTTGTTGGTGCGAAAGATCATATATTCGTCATTGTTTTTTCGATAATAATATGTATAGCCACTTTTTGTACCACCGGTTTCAGCAAGGTAAATATAATTATCTAAATTTTTGTCATTATTTTCATAATCAAACAGAATTTTTTCTTTAGCACATTCATAGGCGCTAACTCTTTCCCATTTATTATTTTTATATATTTTAGTCCCTGTTGTTACGTTGCCAACTTCTAAAATTTTTAATGTTTCTGGATTAATCTCATATTGCTTTTTATTATCAACATCAAATATGTATAATTTCTTGTCTGCTACACCCTCGATATATGAATTCTTATCTAAAGAAGTTGTCAACACTATTTTTTCTTCCTTCGGATTAATTATATTATAAATATAAATGTTTGTATAATCATATTGCTCATCATAATTAACTGTTACATAATATTTTCCTACATATGCACTCAAATAATTATCGTAAACATCTTTTTGGAAGATATTTTTAGAAAACATTTCTTTATCAAAATAATTTGCATAAATGAATCCTTTATAGCTTTCAAAACTAAGATAATAATTATTAGGAATGTTGTCTTTGTAAAGAACAATTGATCCTTTTGTATCATAATCTGCTAAGTTTTCTTTAGAAATTAATTGAGAAATTTCTTGATAAAAAGCATCTAGCGATGGATTTTTTCCTTGCAATTCTTGATAATTGTAAATTATTCCATTTTGTAAACAAAGTAAATCTGTCAAAACCTTTTTTTCTTTAAAAATCGGCAATATACAATTTAAATTATCAGAATTAAATTCCTTAATTTCTTCAATAATTTTTTCATCACGATTAAAATCTTCTAAAATTTGCAAATTAAATACCTTTTCATTCTTAGTAATTTCAAAAAAATAATTTTGAATTTCTAATTTTTGGTGATTCGCATATTTTTCTTTGATATCATAACCACTTACTTCATAATCAACATCATGACCTGGGCCTAAAAAATAAAACAAAGTTTGAATGCCAAAATAAACGAAAAACAAAAATACTAAGGTAAAAAAAAGCTTCTTCATTTTATCATCCCCTTCTCTAGTATATTAAATTTTAAGTTTTTTTGCAATGAAAAAGAACTATTTTTTTAGTTCCCTTAACCTTGCTATTCGATCAGCAGTTCCAAATTTATTAATATATTCCGAAAAATTGGTTTCAACCTCAACTAAAGCTGTTTTGCGAAGACCAGAAATTGTTATATATTCTTTCACTGTGTCGATATAAACTTTACCCCAGATAATTAAATTGGATATTTTAAAATCATTAAACATTTCTGGTGTAATTGAGCTTAAGAAATAGCCAAAAAATAATCTCTTACGTCCTATTAAAATTCTTTTATTTGTAAGCAAAACAATATTTGTGTTCAAAACATCAAAATGTGATGTATTTTTCTGGCCTGCAAAAGCATAAAAAATCTTTTCTCCTGGATTTAAATGACTTTGCAATACTTTGGCATGACTCTTTAAACGCCATGCTAATGTAAATGGATATTTCTTTTTAAATCTTCTCACCAATTGATATACTTCATCATTCATGTTCCACCTCTTTATTTTCTATTATTCCATACGTTGTTAAAAACTGAATTACATCATCTTTGCTCTTATTTCCAATTGACTCACCAATTACTTGTTTGTTATCCAAAACAATAAGATACGGAATTGCATTAAAACTTATTTTTGTTTTCTCTTCTAATTCTTGCTTCATGTCTTTAGAAATTAAACTTGTATCAAAATAGTAATAGGTAATCTGATTTTGTAAAGCAATTTCATTTAATGTTGGTTTCAACTTTTCACAATATGGACAATAAGGACTTGCAAATAATACGACTTCTTTTTTTGTGCTTTCGTATATTTCAAAAAAACCATTCATCACTTTTTCGGCTGCAGTCTTTTGATTACTATAATCAATTATCGTTTTTATGAAGTAGCCAATTAAGAATGATGACAATATCACTATTCCACTTACCAGAATGATCATTATTCTTTTATTTTTTTTACTCATTTTTTACTCCATTTAAATCTATGCCAATTTTATTATATCACGAATTTTGTTGAATATAAATTACTATTTTTTTACTTATATTCTTTTCAACATTGTTTCCATTCTAGAATGATACCCTTTTTTATTATAGAACTTTTGGCCATTTTCATTATATGCAAACACATCTACAATTACATATTCACATTTTTCCGATTTAAAATAGTCTTCCATTTTATTAATTAACTGTTGTCCTATTCCTTTACTTCTGATTTTATTTGTTACAATTAATTCAATTATTTCGCCTCTTTTTGGACATTTATAATCCAAATAATCGTATTCATTGTAAGGCGGAATGATTCCCATAATTAGACCAATTGCTTTATTGTTTACTACATATAGATAGCATCTACCGTTATATGACCTTACTTTCTCCAAATCAAGTAAGATCATCGTATCTCTATAATCAGGATGAAGTTGATCTAAATTATCTTTATCAATCGATATTACATATTCTTCTAATTCTACTAATAAATCTTTAACATCATCTAGATATCTATCTGTATACTCTTCAATCATTTTTTCTCCCATTCGATAATTGTTTTAGAACATTTTCTTATTGTTCATTTTCTAATATAGGCATTAAATAATTATTATGTAATAGTTAAACTATCACGAATTTTTTATTTCTTTAAATGTCATTATTTGCAATAATTTTCAATGTTGTCACTATCATAAGACTGATTTTTCATTATCATGTAATATTCATTTTTAGAATTTTTATGGCATCTTACAACGTCATAAAATGGAGTATCATAATAGATTGTTGATTCAGCCGATATTTTATAAATTGAAAATCTTGGTGCTTGTTTTATATTAACCACACTTAGATAATCAATTAAAAACAGCATAACAACAAACAAGACAAAATATCCTAAATTAAACATTATTTTTTTTACATAACTTAATTTTTTCGTGAATCTAGAGATTCCTAATAATGATACTATTGCTCCTAACACAGAATATATACTGCCCCAACTACTTTCACTTGGAAATATAGTCATCGCAGTAATTGCCAAAGTGATTCCAAATACAATTAAAATAATTCCAATTATTTTATTCTTCCCAATCATTTTTTTGTTAGTATAGTCAATTGCAATAATTATATTTTCTTCCAACTTTTTCTGATAATTATCTTTTGATATTTTTTCTCCACTTATTAAATCATTAATAGAAATATCTAATAATTCACACAATGGTTTAAATAAAGATAAATCAGGCATATTTCTTCC
>CAZLKF010000005.1:47586-91259 GCA_964560085.1 uncultured Muribaculaceae bacterium | reverse complement strand
ATTATAACACGTATAATATTGATTAGTAAATGAGACAAGTTGAAACTTATTAAATTTACTATATAATATTATCAATTCATTTGATCAAATGAATTGATAATTTGCGGTTGAGTTTAGGCAAATTATAACAGGGGTTTTAGATCCATTTTTATGACGGCCTAGCTCTTTCTTTTTATTTTTCTAGTTTAAGAATGTGAGGAGTTACTTTTGTATTGTCCTATATAACAAGCGTGATGAGAAAATATGAAGTTAAAAGAGTCCAATCGCACGAAAGGAAGTATGTTTTATGCAAAGTGTACTAGCAATTGATGTGGCTAAAGGAAAAAGTATGGTTTCATTAATTACTAATTGTGGTGAAGTTTTAATTGAACCTTACGAAATTAATCATTCCAAAATTGATTTTGACAAACTTAATCAATCTATATCTAAATTTAATTTAGATAATATTTCTGTAATAATGGAATCAACTGGTATTTATCATAGACCTATTGAAAGATATTTTTTAGAAAACAATTATAAAGTTTATACTATTAATGCATTATATTCTAAAATGTATAAAAGAAATCTTAGAAAAACTAAAACTGACAAATTAGATTGTTTATCTCTTGCTGAATTGTTTTTTACTACTGATTTCAAACCATATATTAAACCAGATTTTTTGTACTTAAAAATGAATGCTTTATCAAGACAATATTTTGCTTTGAGTGAACTTAATTCTAATTTGAAAAACAGATATAAAAATCTTATTTATTTGTGCTTCCCAGAATATGAATTAATCTTTAAAAAGCAAGCAATTTATAATGATATAGCCCTAAAATTTATTAGTAAATATCCGCATGCTGAAATAATTTCCAATACTAGAATCGATTGCTTACAAAATTTTTTTAAAAGCAATAATTTCAGATGCTGGAAAGCTAAGGCAATAAAAATTAAAGAATATGCGATTAATTCTTATCCATCTGTTTCTAATGATAATGAAATTGTTTCTAATCTATCTCAATTATCTAAATTAATTTATGAGTATGAAAAAGAAATTAATAATATAAAAAACAAATTAATTGATTATGGAAAACAATCCAAATATTTTAATCAAATTAATTCCATATTTGGTATGGGCGAATTAACATCATCTTTAATAATTGCCGAACTTGGTGATATTAATAGATTTAATAATATTAAAGAATTAACTGCTTATTGTGGTCTTGATCCATCAATTAAGCAATCTGGTAAATCAATTAATGTTCATGGACCAATATCTAAATCGGGAAATAAATATATGAGAAAACTATTATTTGTTTGTATTTTAAATATTGTTAGATTATCTTCAAAATGTCATATTGATAATGATATAGAAATTTATTACAGAAAAAAACGTAATGAATGTAAACATCATTACGCTGCAACAATTGCTTGCACAACTAAGCTTCTACGCCAAATATTAGCTTTGTGTAAGCAATTAAACAATCAGTAGTTTCCACAAAACTACTTTAATATTATATACCTAATAACACATTATTTATACTTTTTAAAAAAATTATAAAATTTCGTGTGTTTTCAGTATGTCTAATATATCATAAAAAATTATTGTTGACAAATCTTAGAATGTCATAAAATGACAATATTCCCTATATTTAACAACAAAAAAGAAGAAATATTATTCTTCTAATATACTTATTTAGTCTCTTTATCTTTTTCTAACATAAAAGGTCACTCTTGTGGTACTTCATGATAGAATTCTTTTTCTATGCACTTAGTAATTGTTGGTTCATACACTTGATCAGCCATCTGATATTGTTGACGATTACAGCAACCTCTATTAAACATTTTTTATCCTCCTTATCTAGTTTATTTTATGAAGGATAAAAAAATAGGAATGTGTGTATTCCTATAATTTGCATCATTATTATATTTTTATAAGTATTAAAAAATATTATTATTTTATGTGTTAATTTAGGCAAAGTACATCATATGCCATAATTTGACACATTTTTTTTAATATGATAACATCTATTTGAGGTGGAAATATGGAAGCAAGAATAGAAAATTTCGAAGTCGAAAGTGGCAAAATTAATACAGATAAAAAAATTGTTACTTTAGCCGATTTACACCTAAGTTTAAGTTTAAACAAAAAAATATTAGAAACAATTAAAATCTTTTTAGATACCAATCGCAAATCTGTCTCATTAATAGCAATGCCAGGAGATATTATGTATGCTGCAAATTATAAGAACGCCGAATACGTTCGTCGATTACAGTATCTTTTAGAATCGTTGAGTGAAATGGAAACTCCTATTGCTTTATCTCTTGGAAATCATGATTTACAATCTGATCCTGAAGATACAAAAAAAGCATTTAAAGCCCTTGAAAATATAGAACATATTTATCCACTTGATAATGAAAAGGTTAGAATAGATGGAATGACAGTGGCAGGGTTTTCACCAGATCACGATGTCTATAAGCCAAGTTGGCATGGAGATAAAGCAAATGAAGCCTTTGTTGAACAATTCTTAAGCAGTGGTCTTACATTTTCAGATGACGAATTAAACATTTTATTAAATCATGCACCACATCCAATCGCAAGTGATTATGCTCAAGAATAATTGAAGGAAATTATGAAAGCCGTTGATATTATTATCGCTGGGCATCTACATAATGGGTATGTTCCTAATCAAATAGAAGAATTATTTAAAAAACAAATAAGAGATTATGGTGTTTGGGAAAAACCTGGTATATTACCTCCTAGATTGTTTGCAAAAATAGATTTATGTCGAGGAATGCATGAGTTAGGAGAATCAAAGTTAGTTGTATCAAAAGGTGTTCGTCCTTTTACAGGTTATGTTCCAGCAGGTATTCCAATTATTCCAAATATAACTGTTATTGATATTGCTGCAAAGACAAAATAAAAGGAGTTTAATGCTCCTTTTTTTTAATACTCACAATTTCCTGGAGTTCTTGGGAATGGAATAACATCTCTAATGTTTTCAACACCAGTTAAGTAGATAATCAATCTTTCAAAACCCATTCCAAATCCCGAATGAACGCAACTTCCATATCTTCTTAAATTAATAAACCAATCTATTGGTTTGGGATCAACACCAAGTTCATGGATGCGTTGCATTAATATTTCTAAGTCAGCCTCACGTTCAGATCCACCAATTAGTTCACCAGCTCCTGGAACTTCTAAATCAACCGCAGCGACTGTTTCATTATCTGGGTTTAATTTCATATACCAAGCTTTAATATCTTTAGGCCAGTTTTTAACAAATACTGGTGAGTTAAAGTATTCAGTAATGTATTTTTCATGTTCCTTTGCTATATCTTCTCCATATTCAGGTGTAAATTCAAACTTTACAGGAGCTTCCTTCAAAATCTTGATAACATCCTTATGATCAATTCTGACAAACTTACTATTAATTACTTTATTTAACTTATCAGTCAAACCTTTCTCAACAAATTTGTTGAAAAACTCTAATTCATCTGGACATTTATCCATAACATATTTAACAATAAATTTTAGCATTTCTTCTTCGATATTCATTACACCTTCAAGATCACAAAATGATATTTCTGGCTCTATCATCCAAAATTCATTAGCATGTGTTTTTGTATTTGATTTTTCAGTTCTAAATGTTGGACCAAAAGTGTAAATCTTATTAAATGCACTCGCAAAAGCTTCTCCATGTAATTGACCACTACCGGTGATAAAGGACTTTTTACCAAATAAGTCTTTATTAAAATCAACTTTACCATCTTCAGTAATCGGTAATCTATCAAAATCTAATGTTGTAATTTTAAACATCTGATCAGAGCCCTCACAATCAGTTGTTGTAATAAGTGGCGTATGGGTATAAACATAGCCGTGTTCTTGAAAATATGTATGAATTGCCATTGCTGCTACACTACGAACACGAAAAACCGCTTGAAAAAGGTTTGTCCTTGGGCGAAGATAAGCTTGTTCCCTTAAAAATTCCATTGAGTGCCTTTTTGGCTGGATTGGGTAATCTTCAGCTGAATCCCCTAATAGTTTTAAAGACTCAACTTTAACTTCAAATGATTGTCCACTTCCAACTGATTCAATAATAATACCTTTAACATTAATAGCAGATCCTACTCTTAATTTTTGAATTTCATCAAAAATTTCTAATTCATTACTATAAACAAGTTGAATTGTCTTAAAGCAAGTTCCATCTGTAAAATCAATAAATCCATACTCTTTTTGCTTACGATGATTTCTGATCCAACCATTAAGTTCGATTGAACTCCCCATTAATTCTTTAATTTCATCATACAATTGTTTAACTTCCATAAATATTTCCTTTCTAATAAAAAAAAACAATCAACATCCCTAAAGGGACGAAAGATTGTCGTGGTACCACCCATTTTTTGTCAATTAAGACACTCTTTAAAGTAACGGTTATAACCGGCTCTATCTACTAATTTCAATAGAACTCTCTGTGGTGTTATTCATTGCACACTTGCATATCAGCTTCCATCGTTCTGACTTTCTCTAATGCAGTAATTACAATTACTTCTCCACTTCATCAATTTATGAATTAATTTTAGCATCATTGCTATTATTTGTCAAATATATCATCAAAATCATTCAAAATCAATAAATTATCAAATGATTGAAATTCTAATATTCTCTTTTCTTTAGGGCTCATATGAGTTGGAATAAAAATTGTTTCTGGATATTCTTTTAATAATTCCAAAATATTATTAATTCCCAAGTGATTATCATCACCAACTTCAAAAGTTGAATCAATTACAACTTTATCACATTTTAAAGCCATCTCATGAACACCTGGACAAATTGAAGTGTCTCCTGTAAAACCGATTACAAAATTTCTGCTATTAAATATATAACCATAATCTTCAGTTAGTCCGTGATGCATTTTTATTGATTCAATTGTAATATCTTTGATTTTAGTTTTTGAATCATTTTGAATATATTTAATTTTTAAAGTTTTAAAAATTTTATCTGCTGATTCTGGGAATGCCAGTTCTGTCAAATGCTTAATTATGTCAGGAGCATTATTTGGAGCAATAATTGTTAAATCATGATTTTTGCTTTTAGTTTTTTCTAATAATAAAAATGGAAAGTCAAAATAATGATCAGCATGAAAATGAGTTATAAATACATAATCGATATCAACGATATGATAATTATTTTTTCGCAATTGTTTTAAAGTTCCATTAGGTAGATCAATTAAAATGTGTCGATCAATAATTGTGCAAGCCGAATTATATGGTGAAAATATACCACCAGTTCCAATTAATTTTATTTCCATTTGTTTTCCCCTTCTTAGAATGGCATTTTCATATTGCCATTACTGAAATTCTTCATCATTTGTTTCATTTGTTCAAATTGATTTAAAAGTCTATTTACTTCACTTACTTCTCTTCCAGACCCTTTAGCAATACGAAGTTTTCTTGTTGCTTTTAAAACTTCTGGGTGTTTTCTTTCATAAGGCGTCATTGATAGTACTATTGCTTCTATATGCGCCATGTCTTTAGGATTTATTTGTACATCATTAATGCCCATTTTTTTAGCTCCTGGAATTAATTTAAGTAAATTTTCTAAAGGTCCCATTTTTTTGATTTGTTTTAAATTTGTTAAAAAATCATTTAAATCATAGTTACCTTTTTTCATTTTTTTAGATAAATCCAAGGCTTCTTCTTCGTTGATCACTGATTCCGCTTTTTCAAGCATTGTCATAATATCGCCCATGCCTAAGATTCTTGTTGCCATTCTTTCGGGATAAAATTCTTCAACCCCATCCATTTTCTCACTAACACCTATTAATTTAATAGGTACATTAGTTAAATGTCTTATTGATAAAGCAACACCACCTCTAGTATCGCCATCAAGTTTAGTTAATATTGCTCCAGTTAATGGCAAAGAATCATTAAAGCCATTTATAACATTAATTGCATCTTGCCCCATCATACTATCAATAACAAGTAATATTTCTTGAAAATTGATCGCCTCATTTAAATTTTTAAGTTCAGCCATCAAAGTTTCATCAATGTGCAAACGCCCAGCAGTATCAACTAGTAAATAATTAAAATTATTTTCGTGGGCATATTTAACCGCATTCTTAGCAATTTCAACTGGATCCTTCACACCTTCTGAATAAACTTCAATGTTCAATTCTCGTCCAATTTGTCTTAATTGTTCAATAGCTGCTGGTCTATAAATATCACAAGCTACTAACAATGGTTTTTTATTATACTTTTTTCTTAACATATTAGCAAGTTTACCTAATGTAGTTGTCTTTCCACTACCTTGTAAACCAACAACCATTAAAGTTGAAAGTGAACCATTAATATTTAATTCTTTTTTATCTCCACCAAGCAATTCAACTAACTCATCTTTAACAATTTTTACAAATTGTTCACTTGGTTTTAAACTTTTTTGAACTTCTTCACCTAAAGCTTTTTCTTTAACTTTATTAGTAAACTCCTTAACAACAGTATAGTTAACATCAGCTTCTAAAAGTGCCAAACGAATTTCTCTAACAATCTCACTTATATTTTCCTCTGTTATTTTTCCATAACCTTTTATTTTACTTACGACCGCTTGTAAACGATCACCTAAGGTTTCAAACATATTATCACCCATATATAATTATACATAAAAATATAGAAAAAAATCAATAACAATATTGATTTTATTAAGGATGAACTTGTGTTCCGACAACAGTTACATTAAAAGAAACTGTCTTATCAATAGATGCATTATCAGTTGTGATTGATGAAGAATTGCCATAAGGCCAATCCCAATACCATGTTTTAGTTAACAATGCTCCTGCCGCTAATGTTCCTTCAAAAGAGTAATTATTAGTTAAATCAACTGTCGTTGTATAATTATCATCGGTATAAAATATTAAATTTTGTGGTAAATTCGTAAAATCACTAAAGTTGATTTCATAATCAACGCCTAATGCGCTAGCACTAGCACTCAATGCAACTGAAAAACTTCCAGATGTTCCTGGAGCAATTGTTGAAGATGAAGTAGAAACTCCATTATTAGGGGTTAATGATATCGTAAAATTTGTAGTAACATTGTTAGCTTTAAAATTCCAAGCAGCAATAGTTCCACTAGTAACACCACTTAACGTTGATCTATAATAAGCGAGGGTTCCTGCTACAACTAAACTAATTCCTAGAGCGAATAAAATTATAGCAATCACAATGTTTTTTCGGCGTTTTTGGGTAGCTTCAAAGCGAATTTCAGCTAATTTTCTCGCCATAATTTATCCTCCCTCCAAAAATATTATTTCTATTCTCATACTAATTATACATTCTTTACCATTATCTTTCAACATAAGTTTACGAAAAAAAAACAAGTTGATGTAAAGTTAGATTTGCATTAACTCATTTTCCTTGATTTTTAGTTTGTCATCAACTTGTTTATTATACTTGTCTATTAGTTCCTGGACATCATTATTACCATTCTTTTTCTCATCTTCTGTTAATTCTAATCTCTTGATTTCATTATTCGCATCTTGTCTGATATTTCGAAGGGCAATTTTAGTTTCTTCAGCAATAACTTTTACTTGCTTTACAAATTCTTTTCTTGTATCTTCAGTTAATGGTGGAATATTTAAAATTATTACTTCCCCATTATTATTTGGTGTTAAACCAATATTGGCTTCAAATATAGCTTTTTCAATTGATGATAAGCAAGACTTATCATATGGTTTTATACATATTTGTCTAGCTTCGGGAATTGAAATAGTTGCTAGTTGCAATAATGGTGTATCAACTCCATAATAAGCAACATTAATCATATTAACCATTGAAGCATTAGCTCTACCTGCTCTTACATTAGTAAATCTTTTTTCCATATTTTCAATAGAAGATTCCATTTTCATCTCAGCTTCCATTAATATTTCATCCATATTTTTTTCTCCTCCATATCTATTATATTATATTTTGTCTTTACTTTCAATAACGTATTTTTCCATCTCAATTAATTTTTCGCCACGTAATGGTCGACATTTCTTATAATTATTTAAATTATCTAACATTGCTTGAACCATTCCTTCACAAGAACCATATCCACATGCTCCACAATTAAGACCTGGTAATCTCCTTAATATCGCGTATTCATGAGCGTTTTTCTTGCTTAAAACTTTATTAGCAGCAACCAACACAATACTCATAATAAGCCCTGATAAAGTTAAAACTATTATTGCTTGCATCGTCCACATCCTTTGCAACTATGATTTTTTTGTTTAATAGAAAGAAACATATAAAATGCAATTAATGATGCCAATATTATATATGCTATCATACAAACCTCGAAAATAGAATTGCCATAATTGCCGCAATTATTAGAGCAATTGGATATCCCTTAAATGACTGAGGAACATTACTAGCGTCAACTCGTTCACGAATGGTTGCAAAAACATAAATAACCAGCAAATAACCTAGTGAACTAGCCGTTGCGAAAACTATGGTTTCTAAAAAATTATAGTTGTTGTTATTTGTAATAAGAACAGTTCCTAAAACAGCACAATTAGTCGCAATCAAAGGTAAATAAATACCAAGTGTATTATATAAAATTTTAGAAGTCTTTTTAATAAACATCTCAGCTATTTTTACTAAACAAGCAATTATCAAAATAAACATTAAAGTTCGCAAATATTCTGTTTTTGTAGGAACCAAGATGTAATTATATATTAGATAAGCTAAAATACTAGATATTACAGTAACAAACGTGACTGTTAAGCCCATCCAAAATGAATTTTTTGCTTTTGACGAAGTACCAAAAAAAGAACACATTCCTAAAAATTTTGTTAAAACAATATTTTCAGTAATCAAACCAAGGAAGAAAATACTAATTAGAGACATTCTTATTCCTCCTTATCTTGATAAAGTTGAATAAAGCAATAAGTAGGCCTAAAGCTAGGAATGCCCCTGCTGGATTAAGCATCAAGTTAATATTGGTAAAGTTAGGAATTATATCTTTATATCCTAAAACATATCCTGTTAAGCCACTTACACCTTCCATACTCATTATTGTTAAAGAGTTATTTCCAAACAATTCACGAACAAAGCCGATTAGCATTAATGAAAATGTAAAGCCTAATCCTGTTCCTAACGCATCGAGAAAACTTTTACCAATATTTTCTTTTGATGCAACTTCTAAAGCACGACCTAAAATAATACAATTAACGGTTATCAATGGTAAATAAATACTTAATACTTTATATAATTCTGGTAATTCTTGTTTCAGAAATATTTCTGTAACTGTTACAAGTGTACCAATAATGAGAATAAATACTGGAATTTTTACTAAATCAGGAATCAGTTTTCTAATTAAAGATATTATAACATTCGAAAATACTAAAACAATTAATACACATATTCCCATAACACATGATTTTTCAAAAGTTGTGGTAACAGCTAAAGCTGGACATAAACCAAGTAATAAAACAAAAACGATATTTTCTTTAGTAATACTACTCCATATTTTTTTCATATATTTCCTCCGTACATACTATAAACTAAGTACATAAGTAATGAACAAACAAAAGCTGTTAACGTTAATGCTAATATTGCTTTTATATTTTCTTTCATATTAATTCTCCATATAATCATTCATTGTATTAATTGCCATCTTTTTAATAGCATTAGATGTTACTGTTGCCCCACTCACTGTATCAACACTTTCTAAAGCATCATTATTGATAAACAATTTCATATAATCAGTTTCTTCAACCTTTGGATAAAAACTATCTCCCTGTTCAAGCATTGTAAATTCAACAATTTTATTATCTTTAATTGTAATTGAAGCTTTGAGCTTACTCATATAACCTTTATATGTTACAACATATTCTGTTTTATTATTTATTGCATTTTTTGAAATGATTTCAAAATTAGGATCACTATTTTTATCTACATTTTTACTTTCTGCAATATATAAAGAAATTCCTAATATAGCAACCATCGCGAATAAAATCGTCACAACTATTTTTTTAAAATCAAATCTCGCTTGGGCACCTTTTTTATCTAAAATAATAACAAATAAATTCATAATTAGAATACTTGTCAAAACACCTTCTGGATAAGACGTTAAAAATCTTAAAGCGACAGTTAATATTCCAAGAAACATACCATATACCACTTGGGCAATTGAGGTTGTTGGGCTAGTAACTGGATCAGTTGCCATAAATATTGCTCCAAACATTAACCCACCACTTAATATTTGAAATGTTGGATACCAAATACCAACATTATTTAAAGTGCCAATAAAATAGGTCATAATAAATACTGTTGCAATATAAACTAAAGGAATACGCCATTTTATAGCTTTTTTATAAGTTAGAAAAAAGTAAGCGATTATACATAAAAATGCACTTGTTTCCCCAACGGATCCGGGAATATTACCAAAAAAGAAATTCCATAAATTGCCATATGGTTTTACTAAAGTATCGTATTCACCTATTCCTTCAATCGTTGCAACATTTGACAATGGTGTCGCTTTTGAAATTGTATCAACTTCATAACTATTTAGATAGCCTCCATTATTAGCAATAACAGCAGTAAATATTGTTATAACGAATAATCTTCCTATTAAGGCTGGATTAAAGATGTTAGCTCCAAATCCACCAAAAACAACTTTACCGATTAAAGCAGCAATAACTGCACCAAATATTAATATCCATATAGGCGTGTTTATTGGTAAAATAAGTGCTAAAAACAAGCCGGGGAAGAAATTATATTTTGCTTTTAATTGAAACTTAAATGATTTGTTTTCTTCTTTTTTTAATATTATTGTATAAAGATACTCTGTTAAAAAAGAAGTGAATGTTCCGATAACTATAAAAATCAAAGGATAAAATAGACCTAATAAATCTGTTTTTCCATTGTTGAAGGGCACAAAACCATTTTTATAAATAGCATATAAAATTATCGGTATTAATGAAATAAGTAAATTACCCATTATATTAGAAGTTTTATTATTACTTTTTATAAATGGTCCTTCTTTTATATGAACTTCTTTCATTATTTATCCTCCTTAACTTTGTGTTTTGCTAATTTAACACATTCGCGAATGTTTAAATTAGATGGACAAACATATGAACATAATCCACATTCAATACATTTATTAACTTGTAGTTTTTCTAATTCTTCTTTTTTATTCAAATTATCCTTAATCAAAACTGGCGATAACTTAGCTGGGCATGCCTGAACACATTTTCCACAACGAATACAAGGAAGAACATCTTCATCTTTCAATTTTTTTAATATCAAAACACAATTTAAATTGGCTGTGACAATTAAATCTTCACTTGGTAAAGAATTTCCCATCATTGGACCACCAGCAATAAATGTAATATCTTTATTACGTTTATAGCCTTCGATTGCATCAATTACTTCTCTAACAGGAGTTCCCACTTTAACAAGAATATTTTGGGGATTTTTTAACATATCACCAGTGAAAGTCACAATTCTTTCAGTTAAACTACGATTATATTTTAAAGATTCATAAATTGCATAAATTGTTGAAACGTTATTGACAATAATTCCTAATTCCGATGGTAAAATATTGTACTCTTGCTTTGTAATTCTCGAAACTAATAAGCGTTCCCATCCCATCGGATACATATCTTCTACCAAAAACAACTTGATTTTTAGATAAGTTCCAATGTGATTGTTAATTTCTTCGATAGCTTTATAATTATTTTTTTTAACTGCTATAAAACATTCATCAATATTGTTGATTTCTAAAATTGCATCAATTGCTTCTAATATTTCTTCAGCATGAAGTTCTATTAATTTTTGGTCGGCTGAAATGTAGGGTTCACATTCAACTGCATTTACAATAAGTGTTTTTATTTTCTTTTTTGTATCATACTTTACAAATGTAGGAAATCCGCTTCCCCCCATTCCAATAATGCCACTTTCTTTTACTAGTTCAACAAATTCTTTTTTTGTTTTATTGTTCAATTTAGTGTTCTTAGTTTCATTTTCACTTGTCTCTTTAAAATCATTTTCAATTTTTAAACATTTTATAATTTCACCATTATAACAAGTACGTTCTTCAAAACCAACAACAACACCGCTGACACTTGAAATAAGAGGTATTTTAAAAGGATTCTTGCGTCTAGCAACAATTGATCCTTTCAAAACATAATCGCCTTTCTGAACTAAAACAGTGATGTTCTTATCACCTGCATTCATTAAAGGAATATATATATACTTCGGACGTAAATATTTTGTCAAAGCATGTTCAACAGAAATCTTCTTAAATTTAGGTAGATGTAAAGCCATTTTTAACTCAGCTCCATTCTATTATAATTATACAGTGTTTTAATATTTTTTTAAAGTATTTATTTATAAAAAAAATGACAAGTGGAGTGTTTACTTGTCATTTTATGGTGAATGTTACACCTTTTTTTTCATTCTTTACATTTACTTCATAATTTATAAATGAAAGTGATTTTTTTACTATTGAAAGTCCAAGGCCAAATTGACCTTTAATTCCTTTGGTATAGGGATTAAAAATATTATTAACAATATTTTCATCAATATTCTCACCATCATTAAATAGTTGTATTTTTTTGTTTTTTACTGTTATCTTTATTTCACTAACAGCATAACGCATAAAATTATTTAACAAATTGTCGAGAATTGTTTCCCATAATTCATAATTACCATTGAATTTTGTATATTTATCAGCATAAGTTATTTCCCATTTTATTTCAGGGCGTTGTAATTGAAATTTTTTAATTACATCTTTAATAACCTCTTGAATATCAATTTTTTCGTTCCGCTGATAATTTCTTTCTTTCAAATAGTTTAATTTATTTAAATACAAAAGTGAGTTAACTTTATTTTCTAATTTTGAAACTTCTTCCTTGATAATACTGATCCCTTCCTCAGGTGCAGTAACATTATCTTCAATGCCTTCAACATATGACTTAATGACAGAAATAGGAGTTTTAAAATCGTGGGAGATGTTTTGATACATCTGATTCTTATATTCTTCTTGTTCTTTTAAGGTTAACTTCATATCATCAATAGCTTTGGCAAGAATTTGAAATTCGTCGTTGGTTAAATACTTATATGTGTCATCATAAGTATCATTATCAAGGTTATCAATTTTTGCTTTTAAGTGTTCAATCTTATTTATTAGTAATCTATTCCATAAGTAGATAAGAGTAATGACTATGAGAGTAATAATTACTAATATTGGCATAAGAACGGTTAAAACATCTTTGCGTATTTTCATAACGTAATTGTTGCTCGCTAGAGCAACTTTATAATAATTTACATCATGGTATGTATTGTAATAATATGTTTTATTACCATAAGTAAATTTTCCGTATTCATTTTTTAATTGTAAAATTATTTTACTAGCTTCTAGAGGTATTATATCTGTTATATTAGTAGAAACATAGATTGCGGTATTATATACATATATATAAGCTACTTGTGTTTTATCAGCTGTAGTTATATCATTTCTTGAAACAATAAGTGATTGCTTCAAATTTTGATACATATTTTCTTCATATATCGGCAATAATTGTTTTGGGAGAATAACCATTAAAGGTATAAAAACTACTACGATTATTATGAAAATTATTAATAATAATTGCTTATATAAACTTATTTTTATTGGTTTCATGATAAACGATACCCAAATCCATATAATGTATTTATATTTAGTTTTGGAAGTTTCTTACGAACTCTTCTGATAAGATCATCAACAACGCGATCACTACCAAAATAATCCATTCCCCACACGTTCTTTAAAATTTCTTCACGGCCAAATGATTTGCCTTTATTATTTATAAAAAACATCACTAAATCATATTCCAAAGTTGTCAGTTGAATTTCTGAATTGTTTTCAGTTATTATTCTTTTATCAAGATCTATCTCGTATGTTTCATAGTGTATTTTAGTTGAAGCAGTAGAATAAACTCGCTTAATAATATTGTTGACTCTTAAAACAAGTTCTTTGGGAGAATAAGGTTTCGTGATATAATCATCACTTCCTAGTTCAAGGCCAATTATTTTATCAAGTTCTTGATCACGAGCCGAAGTAAAAATTACCGGCACGTTTGAATCATGTTCACGTATTTTTTTTATAATGTCATAACCACTTACATCATCACCCAACATTATGTCTAAAATCCATAATGATGCTTCTGATCCAATATAATCATATGCTTCTTTGCCTGTAAAAAATTGAATTACTTCGTAGTTAGCATTTTCTAAATAAGTTTTCATGATATTATTTAAATTAACTTCATCTTCAACTAAACATATCTTATACATATAACAAACACCTCGTTTTATATTATATCATATTTTTCTCTTACATTATCACCTCACAGTAATTAGTATTTTTAAGTTTTAATTAGGAGTGTATAAATTTTTGGATTCTTTTTTCTAAATCATTATCACCTTCTTCTCTTTAATTGTAAAAAAAATTTATGGGCACATTTTCTATTTATTATGGGAAATTGTGTTAAAGAAAAAACACTACAAAGTAGTGTTAATCATTTGGTCTCATAAGTGGAAATAAGATATTATCTTTTATATTAGGAGTTCCAGTTAATACCTGCATAACACGGTCAATTCCCATTCCCCAACCACTGATTGGTGGCATACCATATTCCATAGCATTAATATAATCGTAATCCATCATCATTGCTTCTTCATCACCTTCAGCTTTTAATTCTGCTTGATGAATTAGTCTTTGCTCTTGTTCAACTGGATCAACTAATTCAGAATAAGCATTAACCAATTCTGCTCCATTAGCAATTAGTTGAAAACGATCTGTCAATTTTGAATCCGAATCATTAGCTCTTGCAAGTGGTGATAATTCGATTGGATGTTCAACTAAGAAAATTGGTTCAATTAATTTTGGTCTAGCCACTTTCTTATATAAAGCATCAACTAAATTTCCAAAACCTAAATTTTCAATATTATCTTCAGTTTCAAATACAATTTTTTTGTTTTTTATTTCATTTAATAATAATTCTTTAGTATTAAATTCTTTAATATCAATATCAGCATATTGAATTAATAAATCTCGGAATGATACTCGACCCCATTTTTTACTAAAATCAACTTCAACATCATTTATCTTAATTATCAAACTTCCGAACACTTTACTAATAACTGTTTTTAACATATTCTCAATTAAGCGCATATTGTCTTCATAATTGTAGTAAGCACAGTAGCATTCTAGCATTGTAAAATCCTGTAAGTGAGTGGCATCCATTCCTTCATTTCTAAAGCATCTCGCGAACTCGAAAACACGATTAAAGCCACCGACAACTGCTCTTTTTAAATAAGTTTCTGGAGCAATTCTTAAATAAACATCAATATCTAATGCATTATGATGGGCTGTAAAAGGTCTAGCTGTTGCACCACTTGCTTTATTAGATAGAACTGGTGTTTCAATTTCAATATATTTGCTGTCTTCTAAAAAACGGCGAATTTCTTTAATAAAATTATATTTAAGCAGAAATCTCTCGCGAGTATCTTCATTCATTATTAAATCAACATAACGATTTCGATAACATGCTTCCGCGTCAGTCAACCCATGAAATTTTTCTGGTAATGGTTTTAAAGCTTTTCCTAGAAAAGTAAAACTATCTGCTCTTAAAGTTTTTTCACCAGTATGAGTTGTAAATATTTCACCTTTCGCCCCGATAAAATCACCAACATCGACATTGTTCTTAAAAAATTCATAAGCTTCTTCACCAACTAAATCAATTTTAATTGAAAGTTGGATTTCGCCTTCAACATCACGAATTTTTAAAAAGCTCAATTTTCCCATTTGACGCATGAAAACAATTCTACCAGCTACACTAACGTCTTTTGTTTCATCTGGTAGTAATCTGGCATCTTTTAATTCATGAGTAATTTCATATTTTTCAGGATATGGATTACAATATTCTCTTATTTTATTAACTTTTTCTCTTCTGACTAATTCTTGTTCTGTAAACTCTCTCATCTTTTCACCTCAATAACTTTTGTCTTTGCAATATAATCTTGAATACATCTTTTTTTTACTATTAACATTATAAAAGATACAATCCAAAATAATATTTGTAAGTAAATTAAAAATGTTGTAGCCCTAGGATACCAAATTGGGCTTAAAATGTAAAGCAATAAAGGAAATAATATTACTAATATTAATCCTGAATTTAAAACTGCCATAATAACTATTTGATTTAATGAAACTTTTTCGCCATCGATATTCACAATCCTGACTTTTCTAAATCGATAGCCAATTGTTTGTCCATTTAGCCATTTAGGAATTAAAATAAAATAAAATATTAATATTAAAGCAACTACAATATAAATATAACTTATTTCTTTATCCAATTCATAAGAAATTTCAGTAATTTGTTTCATTTTTGCTGAATCAATTTTAAAAACATCATCAGTAAGAGTATTTAATTCATTGATTATTTTAGTAGCATTTTCAGAAACAGGAATAACTGATATTACAAAATATAACAAAATAGATACCAGTAAAATATCAAAAATAGCTGCTGTTATTCGGCCATATCGCATATAAATTCCTCCTCATATTTATCTAATAATTCAATAATTTCTGACTTTTTTGTTGCCTGTTGAAGTTTAACTCTTAGTTTGGTTACATTTGGCAAGCCCTTCAAATACCAGCCAAGATGACTACGCATTTCAAGACACGCCATTTTTTCTTGTTTTTGATCAATAAGTAAATTAAGATGTTTTTTTATCATAGCAATTCTTTCTGTAATACTTATTTCAGATGGTTCAAGACCTTTTTCAAGATAATCAACACATTCTTTAATTAACCAAGGATTACCTAAAACTCCACGTCCAATCATAATAGCATCACAGCCTGTATAATTACGCATTTCTAAAGCATCATAACGGGTGCGAATATCGCCATTACCAATAACTGGAATAGAAACGTTTTCTTTTACTTTTTTGATTATATCAAGATCAACTTTTCCACTATAACCATCACTACGCGTTCTTCCGTGAATAGCAATAGCTTTAGCCCCAGCTTCTTCACAAATTTTGGCAATTTCAACCGCGTTAATATTATTTTTATCCCATCCGCTCCTAATTTTAACGGTTACAGGAATAGGAACTGCTTTAACAACATTTGTAACAATTTCTTTAACCATTGCTGGATTTTTTAATAGTGCACTGCCTGCTTGTGCTCTTAAAGCAACTTTAGGAACAGGACACCCCATATTTATATCGATAATGTCTGGTTTCATTTTTTCATAGATTATTTTGGCTGCTTCAACAAATGAAGAAACGTCATGACCAAAAATTTGTTGAGCTATTGGTCTTTCAAAATCAGTCATATAAAGTAAATCAAATGTTTTACTATTACCATAGCTAATTGCTTTATCACTAACCATTTCGGCATAGATTAAACCACACCCAAATTCTTTAATAATCCTCCTGAAACTACTATTACAAATGCCGGCCATTGGTGCCAATACTACTCTGTTTTTAATTTCCACGTTACCGATTTTGAACACCTAAATCACCTAGATATAATTATAATATAAAATTCATTATTTTACAATTAAAAAGAGCACTATGTGCTCAGGAATTCATATATTATACTAGGTGATTATAATGAATGGTTTCAATCGTAACTGGTGGGCTGGACGTGGGAAATGGTTTTGCACTCTATTTATCTTTTCTATTTTAATTATTTATCAATTATTTTTAGCTTTTTTTATTTTAACAAGATTTAGTATTTTTATGATTTTTCTTTTTATGATTTTAATTTTCTTCAGCATTTTTAAAATCCTCTGGTAAAATTATTTTATCTTTAACATAAAGAAGACTGATTTGTTGACTCATTTGTTGACATAAATCATAATTGTTAATTGTAAAATCTATTTTAGGTGGTAATGAAATCATTATATATAGCAATGACTTCTCTTCTTCTTTTAAAGGATAAATACTTTCATATATTGCTAATAAATCTTTAAAATCATATTTATTAGCATATTTATTAAATATCGCAAATAAATCAAAGATTGGTTTACCAAATTTACTTTTACGCCAAGATAATAAATATTTGTTTTCATTATAAATAAAATGACTTAAATCTAAATTGTTATGAATGACAACTAATCTTTCACTTGCATTATTTTCAACACTTTTATACCATTTCTCTATTTGCTCTTCTGCATAACTAAGGGAATCCATAATTTTAGAAATATTTCTTGCAAATAAATATTCGGCCGGACTCATAAATGTTTTTGTTTCAATTAAAGTAATCATATCTAAATAATAACTTTTTAAATAGTTAACGTTGTTAGTTATTATCTCATATATTTCTTTGTTATCAGCAACATTGTGCTTTTCGTAATAAGTTGTTTTACTATGCAAAAGAGCCACTAATTTAACCATTTCTTCTAACTTTTGTTCCTCAGGAATTTCTTTATTTTCTATAAATTCACTTATTTCAAAATCATCATCTTTTTCATTAATAATCCGCGGATAGTAATCAAATGTTCGACTATTTAGATATTCATAAATATTAGGATTTCTAATTTTAGGTTTTACCACATATTTTGCATCTTTTACATCGATTATTAAAGTATTACCCAATTTTTTATAACTTATTGGTTTTAATAGATACTTATTTAAAAGTTCTCTATAATTTTTCATCTTTGTTGGTAGGAATTATTAATTTTGAACCAACAGTTATATTACTTATATCATTATAATCTTCTAATTTTTCTTTTGTTGTGTTGAAACGTTCTAAAACATTTTCTAAGGTGTCATTTTCTCTAACAATATAGACTTTATATGTGCGATAAGCTTCAGCTGTTTCATCAAAAGTTGTAAATATTTCTTTAGCTTCCTCGACAATTTCTTTTCTCTCCTCTAAAGCTTCCACTTCTACTTTTTCTTCTATTTCTTTTTCCTCTAATTTATCTAATAAAACTGAAATATTAACAATCATTTTATTATCAATCAATTCGTAATAAAAATCATCTATATCAATTATTAATTCACTAGTATCATAGTGAGAATCAATATTAATATCAAATGGTAAATTGTAATTGAATTTTTCAGTATTAACACTGACATCAACTATTTTGTATTCACCACTTAAAATGAATTCCCCATTTACAAGGTAATCGTTACGCTTTTCTAAAGTATTTTCCAGAGAAATGCTAGTTATCTCCGCAACTTCAGTATTAAACTCTATTTCTTTTCTAAATGGAACTATCTTTTTCATCTATTTCATCCTTTCATCATTATATTATATTTATTATTTTTATTAATATGAAAAAAAAGACTTTTAAGTCTTATTTTTTTTTGAAAGTTTGATAGTTTGTTCTTAAATATTTAAGTGATGGCTCCAATTCTGAACTTATTTGGGAATTTTCACTTTTTCTTAATATATCAAATAAAACATAATCATTGTGTAAGCATTGACCTATTTTTGTTCTTGAGTTTACTGTTATTCTTCTGATGATTGTTTCTCTTAAATATAATCTGCGCAATTGTTTTGGATCAAAGAACAATTGTCTTATTTCTTTTAAAAGACTGATGAAATCTTGACGTTCTTCAAAAGTAAAACCCGGTTGCAAAATATTATCGCGTAACACACTAATTACATTCTGTTTAAATTTAGGAAAATTCATTAATAATTCGCGTTTTTCATAAAAAATCATTTTTATCACATTAGGAATTAAAGATTTTGGAATAACGCTTAAATCTATTTCATCGATATTTTGGTTAAAAAGGACATCTTGAAGATACATCTGATAATATAAAAATTCAAATTCTGAAATATTAACCATTATATACTAGTTCCTTTTTAATTTTTTTTACAAATAAATATTTTATAATTTCATCATAATTTTTAATCATTATGTAATTAATATCCTTCTTTACTTCTTCAGGAATATCTTCAAGATCATTTTGATTATCTAAGGGAATAAATATATCTTTGATTCCATTACGATGTGCCCCAATTGATTTCTCTTTTAATCCACCAATTGGTAAGACATTTCCACTTAAAGTCATTTCTCCCGTCATAGCAACATTAACACTTATTTTTTTTGTTGTAAAAGCACTGATTATAGCTGTTGTAAGTGTGATGCCAGCACTTGGTCCATCTTTCGGAGTTGCACCCATTGGAACATGAATATGAATATCATTTTTTACAAATTCAGAACTATTAATCTTTAATTTTTCAGCATTAGCTTTAACATAACTCAAGGCGATTTCAGCACTTTCTTTCATCACATCACCTAATGAGCCGGTTAATTTTAAGTTGCCAGTTCCTGGATATAGTTTTACTTCAATATCTAAAGTATCTCCGCCAACTGCTGTATAAGCAAGACCCGTAACAACCCCAACTTCATGGGTTTGATTTTTTGGTGTTTCTGGATATTTTGGTTTTCCTAAATATTTCTGAATTGTCTTTAAATCAATTTTAATTTTTGAAGGAATAGAATCATCTAAAACTTTTTCAGTCACTATTTTTCTAATTAGACTATCAAAACATCTCGTTAATTCACGAACACCTGATTCTCTTGTATAAAGACGAATAATTTTCAAAGTTACTTCATCCTTAATGTTAAACAATTTTTCATCTAATCCATTATTTGAGCAAGATTTTTTAATTAAATGCTTATTAGCAATATCTAATTTTTCATATTCAGTATAACCTGATAAATTAATGATTTCTAAACGATCTTTTAAAGGCTCAGGAATATTATCTAAATAATTAGCAGTAAGAATAAACATAACTTTAGATAAATCAAATTCTTCCTCGACGTAATTATCGATAAAATGCTTGTTTTGTTCATTATCCAATATTTCTAATAAAGCACTAGCTGGGTCTCCTTTAATATCTTTAGTCATCTTATCAACTTCATCAATTAAAAATACAGGATTGGCACTGCCAGCTTTCTTCATCGATTGAATAATGCGGCCTGGTTGAGCTCCTAAATAAGATTTTCGGTGACCAACAATTTCGGCTGGGTCATTAACTCCTCCAACTGATATTTTTACAAATTCTCTTTTCATCGCATTGGCAATGCTTGAAGCTAATGAAGTTTTTCCGACCCCTGGTGGCCCAACTAAGCAAATAATCGATCCACTTATTTTTTTCGTAACTTTTTTGACAGCTAAATATTCGATAATGCGTTTTTTGACATCATCTAATCCGGCATGCGATGAATCAAGTAGTTCACGAACATTTTTTAAATCATCGTTATCTTTTGTCGTTTTTTCCCAAGGAAGTTCCAACAAACATTCAATGTAACTGCGCGCAATATTTATTTCTGGTGACATTGAATTTAAAGCTTCATATCTTTTTAATTCTTTTTTTAAACGTTCTTTTATTTTCTTTGGTGCTTTTAATTTTTCTAATTTATTGTTTAATTCACCAATATCATCATCTTTGGGACTAATCTCACCCAATTCTTCTTTGATTATTTTCATTCTTTCCCTTAAAAAATATTCTTTTTGGGATTTATCGAGATTTTTTTTAACTTTAGCATCAAGATTTTTTTCAATATTATACATTTCACTTTCTTTGTAAATGCATTCTAGTAACATCTCAGCTCTCTTGATTGCGCTTGTTGTTATTAAAAAATTAAATTTTTCATCTAAACTAATAGGTAAACTTGGTACCACTAAATCTGTAAATTTTTCTAAAGTCTTTTCATTTTTGATGATTGCTAAAAAACTATTGCTTACATTAGACACATTGTGGATATATTTATCTAATTCAATATTTAATTTACGCATCAATATTTCTTCAGATTTTGAGTCTATTTGATCTCGTGCGACTGAAGAAACAATCGATTCTAGCACTTGTGATGTATGGTTAATATTTAAATATTCATGAACAATTCCACGTTCTTTTGCTAATATTAATATTCTAGTTTTCCCATTTGGTAATTCCATTTTATGAGTTATTTCAGCAATAATTCCAATTTTTGGTAAATCTTCTATTTCTGGAACTTCTTCAAGCGAATTGTTTTGGCAAACAATCAATATTTTATTATCATGAAATAACTCTGCAACTTCAATAACATCTTTATTTGCATCGTTATCAAATTCTAATCTTAATTCATTATACGGAAGTAAAATAATTCCTCTAAGTAACATTACGGGTAAATTTGTTTTTATCATAAATGCACCTCCACATAAATTGATTTTTATTATAGTATAAAAAAAAAGAAAAGTCTATATATTTTCTTTTTTCTTTAATTCAAATATTTTATCGGTTTGTTTAGCAACATTTTCGGAATGTGTAACTATAATTATGCATTTATTTTCATTGCGTGCTAAATCTTTAAATATTTTTAAAATTTCATTTTCAGTTGCTTTATCCAAATTTCCAGTTGGTTCGTCGGCTAAAATAATTGATGGGTTATATGACAATGATCGTGCAATAGCTACTCGTTGTTGTTCACCACCAGAAAGTCTTAATATTCTACGTTTGGCTTTTTGATTATCAATTCCGACTTTATTAAGCATTTCTAAAGCATAATCTTTTTTATTCTTTACTTTTATATGACTAATATCCATTGACATAATAACATTCTCTAAAGCAGTCAAGTGTGGTAATAAATTATATGATTGAAAGACAATTCCAATGTTTGTATTTCGAAATTTGTCCAAATTAATTTTCTTTAAATTTTGGTCTTCATATAAAATATTACCTTCACGACATTTTTCAAGACCACTTATTAGTGATAATAAGGTTGTTTTGCCAGAACCACTAGCTCCTTTAATTGCATAAATTTTTCCTAACTCGAATTCATACGTAATATTTTTTAAAACATATTCATCTTTTGGAGCATCATTATAACGATAACTGACATTTTCTAATTTTAATATACTCATTTTAACTACGCTCCTTTAAAATTGAAAGTGGTGAAAAATTTGCAATACTAACCATTGAAGCTACACTGCCAAGTAGTGTCAGAAATAAACCGATTAATAATAATTCACCAAGAACTTTGAAATTAACAACAGCATTTATTTCGGTTATTTGATTAATAGAAGCAACGCCATTCATTTGTTTGATTTCGTTTGGATTTTCTATATCATCTGGCATATTTCCACGTCCAAAATTACCCATAATTTTTTCGTTTTCGGTAGTGGCAGAAGCTATTTCACTTTCTAACAGTTTATTAGCTACAGGTACTGAAGTAAACGAGCCAACAGTTGCTCCCAATAAAAGTCCAATTATGGAAACAATTAGTAATTCAAAAACAAACTGATAAATAACTAAAGATTTCTTCATCCCAATTGTTCTTAGAACACCTATTTCGTATTTTCTTTCACGAACATTAATCATATTAATTACTAATAAAACAATCCCACCTATTGCTAAAGTTATAATCAAGAATGTTGTTGCAAATGTTTTAACATTATTAATTGATTCTGTTCTACCATTAATTTCTTCAATATTTGATGATACTTGATAGTATTCACTTAAACCTTTTTCTTTAACTTCAGCACTAAAATTTTCAATGTTTTCTGCACTAGCTAATATATATGTTGGATCAATTTCATACTTCATTTCTTCATCATCTGTTGTTAATTTCTTAACAAATTCAGCATTTGTAATAATGTTATTAACACTATTTGTATACATACTATACATATCTGTGTTCTCACTATTGTCTTTATAAATACCTGTTATTACAAGTTCGTACGCTAGTTTGCTATCATCAGGATTAGTAACAGTTATGATGTCTCCGACACTTAGTTCATTCAATGTAGCAAGTTCTTCATTGATGACACAAGAGTTACTATTAAAATCTTCACTTACACTTCCACTGGTAATTGTATAATTTCCAGTTACGAATTCGTTCATGGCTTCATATGAACTATATCCTACTAACTTAAAAGCACCATCAACAATATTAGCATTTGTTATCATTTCACTTTTTTTAGTAGTTACTGTTGAAGAAAAACCTCCCATCATTCCACCAGGCCCCATACCTTGTGGTCTTTTTGTTGTTGTCTTCGTTGTCGTTGTTGTTTTTTCTAATTTATCAGTAGCCTCTTCCAAATCATCATCATCAACGCCAACACTATAAGTATAATAATATGATGATAAATAATTACTTTCACCATATTTCTCAATTTCATCAATCGTTAAAGAAGAAATATCATTGAATTTGTTAATTTTGTCCTCCTGAGATTCCGTATCTTCAGTAAGATCCTTCATAATGTTTTTTCGATTCATTTCAATTGTTGCCTCAATGTCATATTTGTCATTATAAGCTTCAACTATCGTATCAGCGGAATTCATAATTGAGAGTGTTACCGCTGAGGCAGCAGATATTACAAGCACAATTATTATTACTAACACATTTCGCCCTTTATTCCTTTTAATTGATGTTAAAGCATTTTTAAAAATATAAATATTAATCATTCCTTTCTCAAAACAAGATAATTATATTGCCTAAATATGTTAAAAATGTGGTAGAAATATGAAAAATAAAAAGAACTAAAGTTTACTTTAATTCTTCATTAATAAAATCGCTTATCTTAACTATTTTATAACCTTTACTTAATATATACTTAATATATATATCCAGATAATCATCACCATTTATTTCTATTATTGTACCTTTTTTTAAGTTTTTCTTTAATTCTTTTAAATTATTTATTTTAGTAGTCGCTTCAACTGTGTATTTAGAATCTTTCACGCAATTATTTATTGAACTATAGCAATAATAATTCATACCATTAAATTCCCGCCTTAATTCTTTGTAATTGTTTAAAAAACCCAAATCATGATTATAGTGAGTAATTAATTCAACTGACTCATAATTGTTTTTATAGTAATCAAGATCGATAAAGAAACTTGCTCCAATATTATTACTCTTAAGAATTGAAATTATTCCGTCTAAATCATTAGGATTTTTAAAAATAAGTGAAACTTCGTTTTTGCTATTACCATTAATGATCTTATCTTTATAATCAGCAATAGAAATTTCAGGTTTAATGTTTTTATAAATCAACATATTCTCATTAAAATAGCCGATTTTTTTCATATTTTGATAACTTGAATCTACATCTATTTCTAAGCCATTGTGACCGACAATAATATATTTATCTTTAACTTTAGCATTAACTTCTTCAACATAATAGTTTGAAGCAATATTTTTTATTTCAATCATCAGTTTATCAGTTTCTTTAACTACTTTTATTGTTTCATCAGTTATCAAAAAACTAAAACAAGCTAGAGCTAATAAACCAATATTCCTAAAAATTTTATTCATATCTTCACCTATTAAAATATATGAATTAATCCTAACTTTCTTCACTATTTTTAGCATCTTTCATAATATATTTATGAAAGGAGTAAATATGTATAATAGATACCCAATTCCTCAAAATAATGATCGTGTGGGATTTTTAGGTCCATTTATTTTAGGTGGTATTACTGGTGGTGTTGTCGCTCCTTATTTTTGGAATCGTCCAAATTACCAACCATACCCACCATACCCACCTTATTATTACGGAGGATATTACCGTTAAAAACAAGATTTTCTTGTTTTTTTAATGTTTGTTATTTTATTTCATAAACTTTATTGAGGTGACTTATGTTAAAAAAAATTCTTGAATTTTTATTCAAAGATTTAATGATTTTTACCGCAGCTTACACAAACAATATATTCCCTGATCCTCTTTCTAAAGATGAAGAAGACAAATATATTGATGCGATGTTAGCAGGTGATAAAAATGCGCGAAATATTCTAGTTGAGCACAATTTAAGATTAGTTGCACATATTGTAAAAAAATATGATCATGCTAAAGACGATGTTGATGATTTAATTAGTATAGGAGTTATTGGTCTAATTAAAGGAATTGATTCTTTTTCCTATAAACATGGAACTAAAATAACAACTTATTGTGCCCGTTGTATAGAAAATGAAATATTGATGTATTTTCGAAATGACAAAAAGAATCGTCGTAATGTAAGTATTAATGATTCTCTAGGATTTGATAAAGATGGGAATGAAATTACTCTACTTGAAGTTTTAAAAACACCAATGCCAGATTTTGTTAGAGATATTCACGAACAAGATAATTTAAAACTTTTAGTTAAATACTTTGATGTTCTAAATAGTCGTGAGAAAGAAATAATTAACAAACGTTATGGTTTAAATGGTGAAGATGAAAAAACCCAAAAGGAAATTGCAAAAAGTTTAAATATATCTCGAAGTTATGTTTCTAGAATTGAAAAAAGAGCTTTAACTAAGCTCTTAAGAGAATTTATTAAGAATAAAAATAATTAATGTTCATTTATATATTCTGTAACTTCTTTAATTGTTTGATCAAAATTATCTAAATCAACATTAAACCATTTAACTGGTATTTGATGATTAAACCATGTATATTGTCTTTTAGCATAATTTCTAGTTCTTTTCTTAATTAATTCAAGGCAATTATCTAATGCTTCATTTCCTTCAAAATAAGGAAATAATTCTTTATAACCAATTGGAGTCATAATGGCTTTTGTTCTAATTCCTGATTTGTATATTTCTTCAGCTTCTGACATTAAGCCTTTAGTGATCATTAAATCAACACGTGAATTTAAGCGCTTATAAAGAATATCCCTATCCATAGTCAAACCGATAAAAACAGTATCATAAAGCAATTTTGTTGCTTTTTCTTTTTCGTTTAATGATTTTCCATTATTATCATAATAATCTAAAAATCTTTCAAGTCTTTGACGATTATTGGCATGAATATCAAGATTATTATCTATTTCTAAAGCTTTTTCATATAGTTCTTTTGTCGTATAAATACTATAATCTTTTTTCTTTAATTCTGATGTAAACTTATAATCATATAGTAAAGCTTTGATATAAAGACCTGTACCACCAACAACAATTGGTGTTTTATTATTATCTATCAATCTTCCAATAATTTTTCTGGCATCCCTCTGATAGTCAAAAACAGTATAATCTTCAGTTAATTCTTTAATATCAAATAAATGATGGGGAATATTTTCTTTTTCTTCAGATGTAACTTTTGCTGTTGCAATATCTAATCCTTTATATATTTGGGTACTATCAGCATTAATTATTTCACCATTAAATTTTTTGGCAATTTCAACACTTAATTTAGTTTTTCCGGTCCCTGTAGGACCTGTAATAACTATTATCATTTTATCAACATCGCATCGCCAAATGAAAAGAAACGATACTTCTCATTAACAGCAATATTATAAGCTCTTAAAATATTTTCACGACCTGCAAGAGCACTGACTAGCATAATTAAAGTTGATTTTGGCAAATGAAAATTTGTAATTAAAAAATCGATAGCTTTGAATTTATATCCAGGATAAATAAATATACTAGTCCAACCAGAACACTCTTTAAACTCCCCATAAAGTGTCATCACTGTTTCAAGCGTTCTTGTTGAAGTAGTACCAACACTGACAATCATACTTCCTGTTTTTTTAGCCTCATTTAAAACTTCAGCAGTTTCTTTACTCATAACATAATATTCACTATGCATTTGATGCTCCAAAACATTTTCAGTGGCAACAGGGCGAAAAGTTCCAAGGCCAACATGTAAAGTAATATATTCTATCTTTACACCCTTTTCTTTTATTTTTTTCAACAACTCATTAGTAAAATGTAAGCCTGCCGTTGGGGCGGCAGCGCTACCGATTTCACGAGCATAAACAGTTTGATAACGATCTTTGTCAAGTAACTTTTCATGAATATATGGAGGTAATGGCATTTCTCCTAATTTATCTAAAATTTCATAAAATATGCCATCATAAATAAATTTGAATACTCTTATTCCTTCTTCTTTTATTTGAATGCATTTTGCTTTCAAAATTCCCCCAAAATCAACAATTGTTCCTATATCAATTCTTTTAGCTGGGCGTGATAAACATTCCCACACATCACTTTCAATTTCTTTTAGCATCAATAATTCAATATGCGAACCTGTTTCTTCTTTTACGCCATGAAGCCTAGCAGGCATAACTTTAGTATCATTAAGAACTAAAACATCCCCCTCTTCTAAATAATCAAGAATATCATAAAAATGCTTATGTTCAATCTCCCCAGTTACTTTGTCTAAAACCATTAATCTTGATTCATCTCTTTTTTTTAAAGGTGTTTGAGCAATTAAATATTCAGGTAAATCATAATTAAAATCTTCCGTTTTCATAAAAACCTCCTAAAACAACCCATCTTGATGATTAATTCCTAAATGTTCGTAAGCTTTTTCTGTAACGACACGACCTCGTGGAGTTCTTTTTAGAAATCCGTTTTGTAAAAGATATGGTTCATATACATCCTCTACCGTCGTTTGTTCTTCACCAATTGCCGATGAAATTGCTTCAATCCCAACTGGGCCACCATTAAATTTTTCAATAATGGCTTTTAGTAAATTATAGTCAGTCGCATCAAGACCTAATTTGTCAACCTTGAGTTTATCTAAAGCTAAAGATGTTATTTCTAAGTCAATTGAGCCATTACCTAAAACTAAAGCAAAATCACGAACTCGTTTAAATAAACGATTAGCAATTCTCGGGGTTCCACGGCTTCTTTTTGCTAGCTCAATTGCTGCTTCTTCAGCTATTGGGCTTTCTAACACGCGACTTGTTCTTTTAACAATATCAGTTAATTCTTCAACTGTATAGTAGTTAAGTTTAAAGACAATTCCAAATCTATCTCTTAGAGGTCCTGTTAAATCTCCCGCTCTAGTTGTTGCGCCAACTAAAGTAAAAGGAGGTAAATCAATTTTTATACTTCGACTATTGGCATCATTGCCAATGATAATGTCTAATGTGTAATCTTCCATTGCTGAATAAAGAATCTCTTCAATAAAACGTGGAATTCGATGTATTTCATCAATAAACAATACATCTCCTGGTTCTAGAGTTGAAAGAACTGCTGCTAAATCTCCCGATTTTTCAATAGCCGGTCCACTTGAAGTTTTTATATTTGAGCCCATTTCTTTAGCAATAATAAAAGCTAATGTTGTTTTTCCTAGTCCTGGAGGACCATATAATAAAACGTGATCTAATGATTCGTCGCGCAATTTCGCCGCTTTGATAAATATATCCATGTTTTCTTTAACTTCACTTTGACCAATATATTCAGCTAAACTAGTCGGTCTTAAAGTCGCTTCAAAATTATCTTCATCTTTAGGATTAGCATCTAATACTCTATCTTCCATAATACTCCTATCTGCTCAAAAGTAGCTTTAAAGCTTCTTTAATTTGCTCCTCAATTTTTTCGCTCTTAATCTTTGGTAATATTTTATTAATATCTGGCATACGATAACCAAGTCCTTTTAAGGCTTCAACTAATTCTTCATTAATCACCTTACTATTAGATACATCACCAGACACCAATTTTCCTTTTAAATCTAAAATTATCTGACGAGCAACTTTATCCCCTATTTTCGGAAACTTCTTCAAATAAAGAATATTTTCTCTTTCAATCGCATCAATAATTCCTTCTACGCCACCAGTTGCAAACATTGGTAAAGCCATTTTGCAACCCAATCCTTTTACTTCAATAAGTTTTAAAAATAAGTTTCTTTCTTCTTTTGTTTTAAAACCATAAAGGCTTAATTCATCTTCTGAAACTTTATTATAGACAAAAATAGTATATTCCTCATCTATGCTAAATGAATAAGGATTTGAAACGTAAATTAGATAACCAATGCCACCACAATCTAAGGCAATATAATTGGTTTCAATTTCTTTTACTGTCCCTTTAATATATGAATACATATAAATCAACTCCTAATAATTTGTGGGATTTTGCATAATTTTTAATATTTCATTAAAATCATCATCATTAGCTACAATATTCTTGTGAATAAGTGCACATTTTTGACATTTATAAACAATTTTATAAGAATCTTTAAACTTTTCCACGGCAATTGGCTCAAGTAATCCGTGGCAATTACATTTACGATCACCTGGTAATAAATCAACATGTTTAGAATATAAACAATGATTGCAATGATCACGAGCTGTATATTGAAGCTGTTTTACTTCTAAACCGCAATTTTCACATAAAAAACTTTCATCAATCATTTTAAATCTTTTTGTTTCCACATGTTTCACCAATAAAATCTTACCATTTTTTACTTGTTTTAGCAAGAAAAAACAGGGTTTAACCTGTTTATCACTTAATTTGTTAAAAACGAAATTAAATATGGCCCTAAAATGATTAATAAAATTAAAGGCAAAATGAATAAAACTGAAACAATACTTATTTTATTTGGTATTTTATTTATTTGTCCTTTTATTTCTAGAATCTCTTTATCTCTTAAAAACTCTATTTGATTATACATTGTTTCTAAAATACTATTACCAAATATATTGGTCTGTGTAATGTTTAAAACAATATTATTAATAGTTTCTGAAGGAATACGTGATTTCATCATATCTAGCGATTCCATTAAAGAGCGTCCTAATTTTACTTCAACTAAGGCCTTTTTAAACTCATCTGATAACTCAGAATGAACATTAGCAGCAGCTATTTCTAGAGAATTTTCTAAATTACGCCCAGATTCTAAAGTTAATGTCAATATTTCAAAAAAGTCTAAGGCTTCTCTATTTAACTTCTGCCCTCTTTTTTTGATTGGAATTTCTAGCATAAAATAATAGAACAAATAATACCAAGCAATTGCTGCTAAAGGTCCAAAAACATAACCTAAATCAGTTGTATACAATGCAATAAAGAAAACAATTATTGTTGTAATTATCCGAAAATTCAAGAATGTCATAACCGTTAACTTTGTGTCACCCATCAGCCTAATTTTTGCTTCAATTTTATTGACTAAAGTATCACTATATATTTTTCTTATAAAACCATTTTTCATAATTTCACCTTCATTATTTTAATTACAAATACAATATATAATGCATAAACAATAATCATTAATGCTAGAAGAATAAAACCTAATGTAGTTGTAAAGAAAGGAACAAAGTAAGTTGAATCCAGAAGAGAAATAAAGACAACAAATAATACTGGCACACAAAATAAGACATACGAAATTATTTTTGAACTTCCTGTTAAAGAGGCAAGTTCTAACTTTAATTTCTTTTTATTGAATAAAGTTTTTTCAATTGATGTAAATACCTTAATGATATTACCACCAGTTTTATTTAAGATACTAATTGAGGCTGTTAAGTAGCTTACTTCCTCGATTGGAATTCGCGCTTGCAACCTTTGAAATGCAATCTCGATTGATAAACCCAAATTAATTTCTAAATAAAGTTTCTTAAATTCTTCAGCTATTGGTCCATCTAATTCTGTTGTTACTAAATAAATTGCCTGTGTAATGCTTCGGCCTGATTTAAAGGCGTTATTCATAATCATTACCGCCTGCAACAAGTCATTTTCAATTGTTGCACAATGTTTTTTATAAATTGAAACGTAAATCAAATCCGGGATAAAGAACCCCACGACAAGTGGTAAACAAATTTCATATATTTTTAATAATTCATATTGTAAAGTTTTAGAAAATATAGCAATAAATATAAAGACGAAAGCAACTACAAACTTGCTAGTAACAAAATCCATTCCACTTTGATAAACACGATTGACAACAAAGACATATTTATCATACTTTTTAGAATATTTTTGCAAGAAAACTGATCTTTCTAGCACTGCCCTAAGTTTCTCTAATATATGATAATATCTTTCTAAAAAATTATCAAATAATGATTTTGATTTATCAGTTAAAGGTTCAATACTATATTTTGCTATTCTCTTCTCTAAATTAATACTTTTTTTCAAATACAAGATTAGAAGTGAAAAAACAACTAATAAAGTAATAATTACTCCTTGAACAGCAACTAAACTAGATGTAGTTCCTTTTAAAACATTAATATTAACTGCTTTAGTTGTGATATTTCCTGCCTCATCACTGACAGTATAAACTAATCTTTTTAAACCAAGTGTTGTAAAATCCAATTCATCAGCATTAGTGGTTATTTTGCTTGTTATATCCCCTTCTTGTGCATCATAAGCTTTAACGCCACCCATGATGTCAAGAATAGCTCCTTGTTGCATTTCAACCACTAAATCACCAGCATCAATTGTTGGTGCTTCTTTATCAATTAAATACATTCCACTTGAAATTTCTTTGGATTCACCATCAATCATCTCATAAACTTTTATTTGATATTCGCCGGTTGCATTGAGAGGAATAAAAACTGCTTGAGCGCCATTATTGACTTGCTCTTTAAAAATTATCGAATCTTTATAAATAACATATTTGTAGTAAGTAACATTATGGTCTGGAGTAAATGTTATACTTATGTTATCTTTTATCGGTTTTGTTTGTTCAAAAACACTAAAATATTCATTTGTTCCAGAAACCATATAAATCCTCCTATTCAAAAATATCTTTTAAATCATTTATTCCACGCATCTTTAAACGCTTATAAACATTTGGTATATATTTATGTTTAACAAACTCACCTTCAATGTCACCATTTTCTAAGATTCCCGTTTGTTTAAATGTAAAAATTTCTTTTAGTTCGATGATATCTTCTTTAAAACCAACAATTTCACTGATATTCGTAACTTTTCTACGACCATCAGACAATCTTTCAACATGAACAACTAAGTTGATTGCATTCTCAATATATTCACGAATAGCTTTAATTGGTATTTCCATTCCAGCCATTAAAATCATTGTTTCTAGTCTGTTTAAAGCATCCATAGGTGAATTAGCATGCATAGTAGTTAAACTACCTGTATGTCCTGTATTCATAGCTTGAAGCATATCGAAAGCTTCTTTCCCACGAACTTCACCAACAATAATACGATCTGGACGCATACGAAGTGAATTGATTACTAAATCACGAATTGTAATTTCGCCACTACCCTCATAATTAACTAAGCGAGTTTCTAAAGAAATAACATGATTTTGTTTCAATCTTAACTCAGCAGCATCTTCAATTGTAATGATACGCTCATAGTCATTAATAAATGATGATAATACATTTAATAAAGTTGTTTTTCCACCACCAGTACCACCACTTATAATAATGTTGGTTTTTTCTTTAACACAAGCTTCTAAAAACCTGGCCATTTCACTTGTTAAAGTCCCGTTTCGAAGTAAATCATCTACTGAAGCTAAATCTTCTTTAAACTTACGAATTGTCATAACCGGTCCTTTTATTGCTAAAGGAGGAACGACGGCATTAAGACGTGATCCATCATCTAATCTGGCATCTACCATCGGATTAGATGTATCAATTGTTCGACCTAATGGTTGAATCATTCTTTGAATTGTTCTAACAATATGATCACTATTAATAAAAGAAACACTATGATCTAAAATAATATGACCATCTATTTCAACATATATTTCACTTGGTCCATTAACCATTATCTCCGTTATTGCTTTATCTTCCAACAATTCAGTTATTGGTCCATAACCATTTATTTCATTATCAATTAAATTATATATATAACTTCTTTCAATGTTTGACAAATCATAACCAACTAATGATTTGTCAATTTCAGTTTTCACGAATTCATTTGTTGTATTTCCTGTCAAATTATTATCAATCAAATTTTGAATTATTTTATTTCGTAATTCATCAAGTAATTCTTTATTGGGAAATGCGTCATAATCACTGACAATGCGTTCAGTTGTTTCCTCAGAATTAAGACCGAACTCATGAACTAGTTTCTTTTTCGCCATCTTTTTCCCCTTCTTTCACAATTTCAGAAGCAATTTGTTCAAAAACTTTAATTGCTTTTTTATGACCTGATCTAACACCTTTATCCAACGTCAATATTGTTCCTTTCAAATTATAAGAACCAATATTACTTATATAAAACGAACTTGGAATGATGTAATTAATATCATTTTTAATAATATTTTTTAAATCAAGTTTGCTAACTACTTCTTTGTTTTTATCTTTTGATTCATTTAATATGATACGATAATTATCTTTATTCATATCTTTATAAATTGCAATCATTGTCTTTATACCTTTAATATCGACAATATCATTAGTTACACAATAATAAATATAATCAGCATAATCAAGAACTGTTAAATTATTAATATCCAAAATATGATTTAAATCAATTAAAACAACATCGTAACGCATACGAGCTTTGGCAATCATAATCTGTAAATACTTATTTTGGATTTTGCTTGCCTCTCTTGGGTCTTTTGGAGCAGCTAGAATATCAATATGTTCATTATATTGTTTTACATATGATTCAATATAATCAAAACGGTTATTTGCTAAATCATCTGTTAGAATGTAAACATCTTTATCACTTTCAACATCAAGTGATATAGCAATTCCCCCATTATATAAATCAGCATCTATAATTAAAATCTTTTTTTTCATTAAAGATAAGATTCCTGCTATGTTTAAAACAGTTGTTGTCTTACCGACTCCACCTTTTACTGATGTAACAACAACAACTTTACCTTTTTTAATAGCCATAATTGATTCCTCACTTTCTTGTTATTTCTTTAGTAATAAAATCACCACTGAAATTAAGTTCAATTCTATTAATACCAACATCCAATATATTAAAAACACTTTTATTTTCCTTGACAATTTTTATCATAACATTATCTTCATTTATATTAATATTTAAACTTTTATAATCATCAATATTATCATTAATTATTTCTTCGATTCTTGCTTCAGTTATTATTTCTTTATTCTCAAGGGCATATGTTATAGTATTATTTAAAACATTTTCAATCTTTTTATTGATAAATGCATAATTCCCTATATCAATAATAAATCCTAGAAACATAACTATTAATGGAATTAGTAAAACAAATGTTACTAATACTTGACCTTTTTTATTCATTGAAAAACACTCTTTCTGTTTTCAACTCATAATTATTATCATAAATCGATTTTAAAACAGGTGTTACAATATCAATTTTCTTAGTTAAATCGATAGTTGTCTTCTGATCATCATTATTAACTTCCATTGTTATTTTTTTTTCTTTGACATATCGATTTAACGATTCATCATTTCTTAAATACATTGCAACAATTGTATCCAAATTGCTTTCAAGTTGATATTTTTGATAGGTAATAGAACCTAATTCAATAATTGTGCAAATGATAATTAAAAAGATGGGAAAAACCAAAACAAACTCAACTAGTGCTTGACCTTTTTTATTTGCCATTTATTCTAGCCTCCCTATCATATCAATTATATCAAATAATCAACTTTTAAACAATAAAATTTTCATTAAAAAAAGTTGAGTTTATTCTCAACTATTTTTTTCTAGAAAATGATTTAACCAAATAGAAAATAAATGTTAAATATAGAGCAACGTAAATCCATAATAATATCGTACATATAATTCCATTACTATCTGTTTTTATTATGTCGGATATAGAACTAGGGATTTTATTCAAAATATTATTTATTTCGGCAATTACCAATTGACTATTAATAAAAGCAATTATTCTTAATAAAATATCCACTATCGCGAAACTATATAAAAATCGCCTAAAACTTTTAAAGATAAATATTAATATAATTAAAACAACACCTAATATTATTAAATTCATTATTGCACTCCTTCTTTATAAAACTCATAATTAATTTTTATTTCCGAAACATTATCTAAATTAAGATAATTTATTTGGAGATTTATGTTATTAAAAACAATTTTTGTTACTGAATCATTTTCATAAAAGATTGAATAATTAAGCATTTCTTCAGTTACTTCTTTAGAAGTACCATAAAAATTCAGAAATTGAGCAAAATTAACATTATATGTTTCTTCAAGTACTCCACTTGTATAATTAGAGGTTTTTTCTAAAGTACTCAATTCCTTCAATTCAGTTAAAGTACCAAGAAAATCAAAATTGTATTCTAGAGGATTATCAACTTTATGAAGTAAATCTGCTTCTAATTTATAACATTCAGAATTAATATAATAATAATCACTTTCTGACAATTTAAAATTAACAATGTCATTATACTTGACTATTTTTATAACATTATTATCAAATACATATTCATACTCATAACTAGTTATTTTTTTGATTTCTTCCTTTATTGGTGGTTTTTCTGGTAAAATAACTTCATTTTGTTTTCCACCAAAAACTACAAAAATATAAGCAAAAAGGCAAAAATATAAAACTAACATAATAATTCCACGATTTTTTCCATTATCCCATATTTCTTTTATTTTATTCATTATCTCACCTCAAAACTGTATTAACAAATTGTTCTTTGTCTTTTAATCCGTTAATATAATCGATTGCTTTCATTTTACCTTTTCCTTCTGGTTGAATTACTTTTAAAATAATTTCGCCATCAGCTACTTTAACACCTATTCCAGTTTTATATAATTTAGTAATCGCTCCATTCTCTTTAGAAGGAAATTGAAAGTCTGTTAATTCGACTTCCCATATTTTTAGAATTTTGTCATTAAGTAAGGCATATGAACCTGGCCATGAATTTAGTCCTCTTACTTGATTAAAAATATCTCTGCTTGTTCGATTAAAGTCGATTTTCTCTTCTTCTCTCTTAATATTGTAACCATAAGTTGCCCTTGAATGATCTTGAGGAATTCTTGCATTTGTTCCATTAATTATGGTTGGTAATGTTTCAATCAATAAATCTCGCCCTATAATACTTAATTTGTCATGTAAACTTGCAGCTGTATCACTATCCAAAATTGCTATTTTTTCTTGTGATATTATATCTCCTTCATCCATCTTTTCATTCATATACATAATAGTTACGCCTGTTTCTTTATACCCATCAATAATGGCATGATGAATTGGAGCACCACCTCTTAAATAAGGAAGATAAGAAGCATGAACATTAATACACCCATATTTTGGACAATCTAAAATCTCTTTAGGAATAATTTGCCCATATGCACAAGTAATTATCATATCTGGTTTTAATGCTATAATGTCAGTGAATTCCTTACGAATCTTTGTTGGTTGAAAAACTTTAATGTTATTATTGACTGCTTCTTTTTTAACACTTGAAAAAACTAATTCATTTTTACGCCCAACGATAGCATCGGGTTGAGTTACAACTGCTATAACATTAGTTTTTATAATTAGTTCTTTTAATATTGGAACACTAAAATCTGGTGTTCCCATAAATATTACTTTAACATCTTTCACAATATCACCTAGTATCATTTTAGCACATATGTCGCTTATTTACTATATTTTTAATGGATTAAAGTCAATATCAACACTAACTTTATTTTTGTCATTATACTTATTTTTAATATATTTAATTTCTTCAATTATTTCACTTGTATTTTTATATTTTACAATTATTTGGTAATAATAAATATTATTCATCTTAGGCATATTGGAAGGACTGGGACCTAAAATATAATTATGACTTTCTAATTTTTGGCGAAGATATTGTACAATTTTTTGACTTTCTTTTTGAATATCCTCTTCATTTTTACTAGAAATTTTTATCACTAACAAATTATAATATGGTGGATAATTTAATCGTCTCCTAATTGCTAATTCTTGATTGATATACGATTCATAATCATTAGAAGCTGCACATGTAATACTATAGTGCTCCGTATTAAAAACTTGAATATAAACTTCTCCAAATTTTTCGGCTCTACCACTTCGACCAGCAATTTGATTTAAAAGTTGAAAAGTTCGTTCACCAGCCCTAAAATCAGGCATATTTAATGAAGCATCACCATTTACAACTCCAACTAATGTGACATTAGGAAAATCTAGTCCTTTAGCAATCATCTGTGTTCCAACTAAAATATCATATTTGTAATTCATAAACTCATTAATAATTTTACTATGACTTCCCTTTTTACTAGTTGTATCAACATCCATCCTAACAATTCGTGCATTGAACATTTTATTTAATTCTTCTTCTAATTTTTGAGTTCCTAATCCATAAAAATCAATGTTCTTGCTTTTGCAATTAGGGCATATGGTTACGACTTTTGTTCCATATCCACAATAATGACAACGCATTGTATTAGATGATTTATGATAAACTAACGGAATATCACAAGCAGGACAAGTCGATGTATAACCACAATCATGGCAAGTAACATTAGTTGAATATCCTCTTCTATTTAGAAGAATAATTATTTGTTCTTTATTGCTTAATCTCTTATTTATTGCATCAATAAGTGGCTTAGATAATAATTTATAACCATTTTTAATTGACTCACGCATATCAATTAAATAAGTTTTTGGTAAATTATTATTAATACGATTTTTCAATTCTAGCAAATGATAAATGCCGTTTTTTGCCCTTACAAAGCTTTCTACGCTTGGAGTAGCACTTCCCATGATTACTGGACATTTATTGTATTTTGCTCGCCATATAGCCACTTCTATGGTGTTATAACGTGGATTGTTTTCTTGCTTGTATGAATCTGAATGTTCCTCATCAATTACTATCAATCCTATGTTAGTTAAAGGTGCAAATATAGCACTGCGGGCACCAATTACAATTGATACTTCATGTCGTTCTATTTTTCGCCATTCATCATATTTTTCACCATCACTTAAAGCACTGTGTAAAATAGCAATATTATCTTTAAAACGACTCTTAAATGTATTTACTAGTTGTGGTGTTAAACTTATTTCTGGAACTAAAACAATAATCTGCTTTTTTTCTTTTAAAACTTGTTCGATTATTTGCATATAGACTTCTGTTTTTCCTGAACCAGTCACACCATGAAGAAGATATGGAATAAACTCCTTAAGGTTTCTTAAAACTTCATTTATAACATTTGTTTGATCACTAGTTAATTCAACTTTTTTATCCTTGATAGTTATTTCATCATTCTTTAAACGATATTCTTCAATTTTTTCTTCTTTTAAGATATTTTTCTCAATAAGACTTTTCAAAATACTTTTACTTTTGATATCACTTTTTAATATTTTCTTATTTCCAATTAATTCAATTAATTCAATCTGCTTAGGGGTTAATTTAACATCTTTTGATACATTAAAAGATATATAAGATAGATACTTTTTATTAATATTTGTATTTTTTTTTGCTTTTAAAGCGGTTGGCAACATTGTTTGGTAAGCACTAATTAAATTGCATAAAGTTTTTTTCTTAATATAATTACCTAATTCTAATAACTCATCATTCAAAATTGGATGCTCATCAACAACATCAATGATGTCTTTTATTTCATAATCAACTTTATCAACTATCTTTAAAATAAATCCTTCTAATTCACGATTATTAAAAGGAACTAATACTCTTTTCCCAACTTCAATTTTGGCTTTTAAATGATCTGGAACATGATAAGAAAAAGTCTTATCAATTTTCCAAGCTTTAATTTCAACTAATACTTCAATTATCATATTCCACCTCTTTATAATTATAACATTTATGAACAAATGTTTGCAACTTAAATTATGATTATTTTTATTCCGTATGATATAATATATTTGGTGATATTATGTTAAAGCAGCATAAAAATATTTTAGTTTTTTCAATTTTTTTTATTTTAATTTTTATATTAATGTTTTTTAAAAAAATCGATTCGGATTTAATGTGGAACTTTGGTTTTTCTTATAATACTTCTAAAGGTTTGTTGATGTATCGTGACTTTAATATGGTTATATCACCAATATATCCTTTAATTACAGGGTTATTGATGAGTATTCTTGGTTCGAACATGATATCTTTTTATCTTATTAATGCAACATATGTCGTCATTATAGCTTACATTATATATAAATATAACAAGAATATTCTATATTTTTTATTACCTTTTTTAATCATTACTTGTTTAGCCAATTATAATACTTTTTGTATATTACTGTGTATTCTCTTAATATATTTAGAAAGAAAGAAAAGTAATGACTATTTGATTGGTTTTATTATAGGTATTGCTTTCCTAACAAAAATTAATGTTGGCTTTCTTCTTTGTTTACCAACGCTTTACTTTTTTAAAGATTTTAAAAAAATTGGTAAACGTATTTTAGGTTTTTTGATTCCAAATATTATCACTATTTTATTCTTTTTAATAATTGGAAATTTAAAAAATTATATTAGTTATGTTTTTCTTGGTGTTCTAGATTTTGCTAATAACAATGTTCAGTTTTCTTACTTCGCTATTATCATTCCGATTATTTTTATTTATTTAATTTATCTATTTTTTAAAGAAAAGAAAATTAATTATCTCTATGCGATATGTTTCTTAGGTCTAATATATCCCGTTATGAATGAATTGCATGTTTTAATGGCTGTTGTTCCAACTTTTGTTGTCATACTTGACAAATATTCTGATACTATCAAGAATTTTGCAAAATTTGCACTTATTTTTACTATTATTCCGTTCATTGGTTTAATAATTGATAATAAACAAATTAGTTTTTCATATGATGATAATGTATTTAAATACCGCTATTTGCAGACAGAATACATTGATAATCGCAATAGTTTAATTAGTTATTTTGATTCAGATTTTAGTCATGTTTGTTTTGTAACATATGATAATTATTTATATAAATTTCTTTTAAATTTACCTATTAATAAATATGATTTAATTCTTTATGGCAATATGGGATATCACGGAACAGAAAAAATGATTAATTATTTAAAATCACTAGAAAATGATCACTATTTTGTATTAGAATCAGTAACTAATGGAGCTCAATTCAATAAAGAAGTTATTAATTATGTTCAACAAAATTATAAAATTAAAGCAATAATTGGAAACTTTTATGTTTTTCACAAATAAAAGATGATTGAAACAATCATCTTTTATTTTATTTCTTTAAAATATACTCGCTTATTTCCGTATATAGAAGTCGTAATTCAACTTTATCATCACTATTTAATCGAACAAACTTAAGAGTTATTGGATAGCCACTATCCATATATATAATCATATTAGCTGAAAATGGTTTAAATTTAATGGCAATTGTTGATATTGATTTATAAGGAATAATGTATATTTCTTTGGAAGCAATAAATGAACTGTTATCAAATAAAACAATTTTTTCAGCAGTAAAAATGCCATGATCTCTTTTTGTTGCATATGCCGATACAATGTGATCTTTTTCGGTAACATAATCAGTTACATATTTTGGTAATTCTTTAACTTCTAACTTTTGGTAAAAATTAAAGTAATTTGTTAATTCTTTATATTTTATATAAGCCATTTTTTCACTCCTTATTTAAGTGGCCACAATCTAAATATTGCTTTGCCAATTATTCTATCTTTTGGAATTAATCCAATTGCACTCTGACGACTATCTAACGATTCTTCTCGATTATCACCCATCACAAAGTAATAATCATCAGGAATTCTATTATCTTTACACAAATCAACTTCACAAACATCACTTAGTTTAAAATCGCTTGTTATTGTGAGTGGCATTAAATAACTTTCTTGCTTTTCGTAACCATTAATATATAAGACATTGTCTTTAACATATATATCATCACCCGGTATCCCGATTATTCTTTTTATATATACCATTCCGTTAGCATCGGTAAAGGCTATGACGTCTCCTGCTTTAGCATCACTTAATTTATATGTTATTTTTGATAAAACTAAAATATCTTTATTTCGATAAGTAGGATACATTGAATTCCCATAAACTTCATCAAAAGCAATAACATAAACAAATAATAGAAATGCAAATACAATAATAAAGATATATCCAATTGAATCTTTTATAAACTCTTTAACATCGCGCCAATCCATTATACCACCACCTTAATTATAACATATTATTTCAATTTAACAATATTAAAAAGAAGTAAGATTAACTTACTTCTTTTCACTTGGATCATGTTCTTTTGTCCAGAAACCTCCAAATTGTCTTGCGGTATAGCTGGCACGATCATAACGGAAAAATTTAAAACCTATTTCTGTACAGATATATACTTCACCATCATCATATTTATGTGTCTCTTCTTTTAAACAGAATATTGGATCTTTATCTAGATATGTTCTAATAAAATCTGTTAAGCTTATAGCCATCCATGCAAGAACGATAACCCATAAAGTTACATTTAGAATTTTTGAAAAAGTACTTCTTTCCTTTTTTTCTTTTTTCTTGCTTTTAGTTTCTTTTTCTGTTTCAGACTCTTCTAAAGTAGCTTTCTCTTCTTTAACTTCTTCTACTTTCTTTTCTTCTTCCATAAACCCTCCTATTCGCTTTCTTCATCTGCTAAGACAATTACAAAGCCTTTGCCTCCTGGATAAGCAGCAATATTCCATGTTAGTGTATTATTTTTAATTGTTATATTATTAATTGCTAAACCTGATTCATCACTAATTATTTTGGTTTGTTGAGTATTACTACTATCTTTATATGTAATTTTTATTGGATATAGTACTTTCAAATCAGTAATATCAACATCAATTGTTCCATTATCAGTTTGTGAATCATTAATTTCTTTCGCGATTGCTTTAAATGCAGTTTCTAAAGCTTCGGCATTAGATGCACTAAATAAATGATTGCTATTATTATAGACAACTTTATTTAATTCAGTTGTAGAATAATTACTACCAAATCCTATTGCAAATGTTGTTGCTTTCGTTTTCTTTAAGTTGCTGATAATATTTCCTGTATCGGAATCATCAGCAGCACCATCTGATAAGAATATAACGAAATCTTTCTCATCAGTCAAGCCATTTAAAACGCTTGTTGCTTGTTCTATGCCACTATAGAACCTTGTTCCACCATAAGCAACTAAACCATTAATAGTTGAATTGATTGCTGAAATACTTGTTGATGTTAGCTCTCTACCATTCAATTTAATATATGCAGGATCATAAACATATTCCCATTTATCATAATCAAATTCTGGATATACGCCATAAGCAATAATCGAGATAGTTATTTTCTCATTCTCACTCTTGCTATCTAAAACGTCTTTTACAAACTCCTTAGCAACTTTCTTTAAAGAATTAATTCTATTTTTTGAAGGATTAGAACAATATGGAGTTCCATTGTAATCTGTTTCTGCTCCACTTGCACAATATGCCATACTGCCTGATGTATCTAGTACTAAGACGATATTTTTATTAGCATCACGAGTTACTGTAACTGTTTCTTCAACTTGTGTTGTATGAGTTGCAGGAGCTGCGCCTTCGATTATGGTTGTAGTTATTGTGGTTCCAGCTGCAACATTATTATTAACTCTAACAGCAAATTCTAATTTTTCAGTTTCCGTAACTGCTATCCATGTAATAATATTCTTCTCTGAATCGTATGTTGCATTACTTGGTAAACTCGTTAAATCTAATGCTACATTATTGTCAAGTTTTATCTTAACTGTCATCGGAAATTCAGCAGTTTCATCATAAGCATCTAATGATACATTATATGTCATTCGATCGCCGGTTTCGACTTTTTTACCATCAGAAGTTGGATAATTTGAAGTAATAGTTGCTGTTAAAATACTTATTCTGCGGTATGTTGCTTTATAAACTTGATTTTTTGTTACTGGCGTTACGGCTGGACTCCAACCATTAAATTGATAACGATAATATTGATCGGATTCTTTAGTTGGATTACTTGGCTTTGTAACTACATCATTAATATGATAATCAGTTTTTATACTAATTCTTGTATCATCATCATTAACAAATTCAATTGTATAGTCAATTGCACTTGTTGTTGCATCAAAACGCATTCCTTCAGCTGTCATTTTTTCTAATGT
>CAZLKF010000005.1:0-47486 GCA_964560085.1 uncultured Muribaculaceae bacterium | reverse complement strand
CTGTATCTTTATTTGCACTTGTTGTTGCATCAAAACGCATTCCTTCAGCTGTCATGTTTCCTACTGTTGGATTCCATGAACTTAATGTATATCCGGCAGGTGCTACACATACACTTGGTACTTCGATACTTTCTCCAAATACGACATCTTCATCTGTTCCACATAATAATCCATTTATATAGAATGTTGCATCATACTTGTTTGCTGTCCATGTTGCTGTATATGTTGTATTTGCTGCTGGCATTGTTGCTGCTACACTTGGTGTCCATTCATTAAATGTATAACCTAATTTTGTTACAACTGGAGATGTGATTGGTGCTCCAAATTCCTTTGTTGCCACTATATCTGATCCACCATTCATTGGTTTAAATGTTAAGGTATATTCTCTTGTTTTTTCATTATAAGTTGCATAAAGAGTAACATCTTCTGATAATGTTATTTCATTTCCCTTTTCAAACTCAACCTTACCATCTGCAATTGTTGACCAACCAATAAAAGTATATATTGTTGTTGCTGACATTTCCTTTGTTGCTCCAACTATTGTAAGTTTTTCTTGAGCAACACCCCAAACAGCTGTATATTTTACATCATCAGTTATTACAACTTTGGTTCCGGCTGGTAATTTATCTGTACAATTTTTACTATTTACACACCATCCTAAAAATGTTGCCTTAGCTGATGTTATAGCTGGATTTTCAAGTAATCCGCCATCTAATTCATAAGTCAAAGTATAATTTTTGTTTACCCCTGGTAAAATTATTACTTCTTCATAAGGAACTTCTTTTTCAGCTGGATTATCATTATCAATTTTTCCGCCCTCAGGATCAAATTCAACCTTGTAATTTTCTTTTACCCAAAAACCATATAAATTTATATCTGACGTTACAATTGTTCCAATTGCATATGAATCTCCTTTACCATTAGGTTCTGTGTACCAACCATGCAAAAGATATCCATCATACGTTGGAATATTATTTGGTTCACTACTTGCAGCATTTTCTTTAATCAATTGTGTATCGAATAAAATGCCATCTCTATTATAGAAACGTACAGCATATCTAGTTTCTGCTGGCTCAGTTGTTCTATCATAAAGAGCAGTTACTGTTAAGTTTGAGCGAATATTAGTATATGATTTGTCCCATCCAACAAAAGTATAATTGGTGTAACTTGGCACTCTTGGTGCTGTTGCATTCATCCCTACTAATACCTTTTCTAACTTAATCGTTCTATTTGTAACACCACTTCTAAAATTGACATCATAATAGGTGTCCTCATCATCTGGTATTCTATTATTGTTCTTATCATCTTTGTAGCGAGCATCAACTTTTAAATCTCTTGTAATAGACGAAAAATCATCAACTTTTGTTGACTCACTACCGAATAAGTACCAACCCACAAAAATATAATCTTTGTGATAAGGATCAGCTGGCACTTTGGCCTCCAATCCATATGATACTCTCTGTTCACTAATAACTTCATCATTGTAGCCATCAATGAAGGTTACTCTGAACTGCATTGCTGTTTCTCTAGTGCCTGCAAATGTCATCAAGAAAAATGACAAAAGCAAAAAGGCAATTACAACAACAATCCTTTTTTTGTTAAACATAAAATCCCCTCCTCTAAAAATATATAAAAAAGTTGCAATCAAAATAGATTGCAACTGACTACCATAGTTTTTAACTTTAGGTTCTAGAGTTTTGCGTCACTTTTTTTCAAAAGTTTTGCCAAAATAATTTTTTTGTACGCTAAAAATATTTTTTTACGTATGTATTATAACATATTTATTTTTTTTTGCAAGTTATTTATTTCTCTAACACTATTATATTAAATTTCTCTTAAAAATGTAAATAAAAAAAGAGATATTTCTATCTCTTAAGCATTTGGATTAGTTATTGTAAAGCTCAAATCAAAATTGATATTTCCACCAGATGCACCGTTTTCACAATCAATATCTTGGCCTTCAACCCACATGTATATTCTTACTTTTGTAACTCCTGCTTGTAATGAGAATATTTGTGTAAAGTCTGTAACACCAAGAGTTTCCTTTGTCATATAACTTGAAGTAACTGTTTTAAATAAAGTACTAAATGATGCAACCTTTGCATTTCCAAGTAAAACATTGTTTGCTGCTGTTATTGGAGCAATTACGCCGTCATAAGCAACTCTTGTTCCATCTGTTGCTGGAACTGTCAAACTATAATAATCACGAGCATTTATAATTCCAGTTGCTGAGTGAACATCATAATTTGGTTCCCACATATAAACTGGAGATGTCGTTGCATTTGTTGTTCCTAATGCTTGAATTGTTGCAACTGTTGAAGTTGCTGCTGTATTACCTAAAACAACGAAGGCAATACGTGATGCATTTTTAATTCCTTTATCTGCAACATCACTTGTTGATACTGTTGAATCTGGAGTCATGTAAAGGTTTGTTGCACTATCTGATTTAAAGAATAAATCAAAAGCAATAAACTTTCCAGTACTTGTAGCTCCGTTTGATTCAGTTTCAACTGAAGCAGCTGAAGTTAAAATAAAATCTCCATCATCGTTAGTTGTAACTGTTCCATAGAACATCTCTAACTTACCATCAGCTGTAACATTCAAACCAGTTGAAACTGGTTCTAAAGCAGCTGGTAATTGATTAACACTAGCTGTATACGTTGTTCCATGAACACCCGTTATATCAGTAGTCAACAATACTTGTTTCCATGTTGTTCCATCGGCAGATAACTGAATACCTCCTTGGGCTTCAACATTAACTGTAATCGTGTCAACTCTAACAGCTTCATTAGCAGTGAACCATGCATATGTTGATGTTGCCAACATAGTGCCAGTTGCAATTAATAGAAGCAGTAATAAAGTGAGTCTTTTTTTGCTCCTTCTTTGTCTTGGAGCAACTGCTACAATTTTCTTTTCTTCATTTTCGTTAATATCTAATTTAATATTTTCTCTCTCGTCCATTTAGGCAACTCCCATTCTTTTCTTGCACGCCATAAAGGTATCCGCCTTTATCATACATTCTTATGATAACACAATTTTTTTTTAATTTCAACTATTATTTTGTTTTTTTTTATTTTTTTATTTATTCATCGATTAATTGACGTGATTCAATAATCAAATCAATACTGTCAACAATATCTTGATACGTATGAGAAACATACTCTGCTGGAAAGTAAATAACTAACTGATATGTGTTCGTTTGATCTGTTGTATAACTAAAATTTTCAGTTGCAGTTAACATTGTTTTAAAAAACATTCCATCTTCATCAGCAGCAACAGTATTACTCGTGATTATATTTGCCGCTCCTACAGCATTATATGTTTGATTTTTATAAAGTTCATATTGAAGAGGCAAATTCGTCGTTGTGACTACTTTTAAATCATAAGTGGCTTCTGTTTCCAGACGATTAGTTCCATCATTATTTGAAATTGTAAAATTAATCAAATATGGTTCGGCACTAGGAGCGATTTTACTCAATATAATATTTTGTGTTTGATAATTGGTATCAACAATATAAAATGCAATATCTATATTAGGATTAGTACTTGTGTTGGTTTGATATCTTGAAAAAACTTTTGGAAGAATAGCAATGGCTGTCATTAGAAGAATTATGGCCATTGTAAATTTCATTGCCAAAACAAATCTTTCTTTTGATATCATTTTCTTTTCCTCCCATCTATTTCCAGAATTTCAATTCCTTCTTTATCATACTTTATTTTCTGTTTATTCTTTGGTATGTATGAAAAACAAATACTAAATAAAAATAAAGTAATAACTATTGAAATAAATATTTTGGGTGTTAATAAAATATCGACCATTGCAGCAACGCCATGAAAGACATGAGTTACTTTTCCTACAACCATATCTAGTTTTACTGGCGAATCGCTACTGTTATTGCTGTCTCCTCTCGTAACAAGATTTTCACCATTAACGCTAACAACACGATGTGTTATAAAATCATTTTCTTTACAATATGTTATTATGTCATCAACTTTAATGTCTTTTGTTAATTTGACAACAATGATATCACCAACCTCTAGTGTTGGTGACATACTTCCTGTTATAACGTTAAAAGCAGAATAACCAAAAATATTAAAATATTTATGATTTTGAACTTTTAATTGATAAAATCCATACAAAGAAAAAATAATAGCAATCGTAGTAACAAACAATAAAATGTTAACAAAAATGCACATTATTTTTTTAACTATTTTTATCATCTATTATCACCACACTATTATTCATATTCTACTAATTGCTCTCCTAAATATTGTGTAACTTGAACAGTAATAGGTATTGATACCGTAGCATTTAAAATGGTTCCTAAAGCAGAATCACTTTCGTTTTCCGCTTCATCATTGGACCATTCTATATTAACTCTAACATTATTAATTCTTTCTGCTTGTATTTCCGCTAAACTGATAACACCAGAATAAGTAGTTTCACCTGTTCTGATTAAACTTCCACCTGTCGTTTCAGAAATACTTTCAATAATAAAGCTTGAAGTTAAATCTGAAAAATCAAAAGTAATATCATATTTTACGGAAACGTCAGTTCCATTAGGTACAATATTTATATCAAAATAAGCACTTGTATCCGGAGCCATTTTATTATCTTTAACATAACTATTAGAAGTAATATTAATATCATCAACAACAAATGTACTATTAACTGGTGTTACATCTGAATCGTTTATATAAATATTCCATGCCCCCGTGGTTTCATCAACACTAACTAATAAATCACTTTCAAAAAGGGCAAATGAATCTTTAACATTATAAATAGTTACCCCCAACATAAATATTAAAGCTGAAACGAAAATAAGTTTTGGACTATTCTTCATCTATTATCTTTTTTGTTTCATTAACTGATTTTTTAACTTCTTTTGTAGGTTTTTTTATTTCCATTACAACTACATATATCTCATAAATAAACATTAATAAGACTGGAAATATAATCAAGAATAAAAATCCCCATCTTGACTCTAAAAAAGATAAAATAGATCCAAGATTATTATATATTTTGCTAGTTTCAGCTTTGCCTATAACATATTCACTTGAAATTTTTAGGTCGCCTTCCATAATAAATGTTGTTTCTGTATCTGTAACCTTTTCTTTGCGAACAACATTACCAAAATTGACACCAACTTCATTTTGATGAACATTATAGAAAAATATTTCATCACCAACTTTAATATCTTCATTCTTATTTTTTTGGACGACAACTAAATTACCCTTTTCAAAGCTTGGCTTTAATTCCTCGTCTCTTACAATAATAAATGTTTTATTCCCCAAAACAGTTATGTTATATTGATTATAATTCAATAAACAAATTGTTAGTCCTAAAGCAATTACTATGTATATTGCAGCAAAAACAATTGCTACTATTTTTAATACTTTTTTCATTCTACCACCACTCGAAGTATAACACAATATCCCTTACTATGCAATACTTTAGTCCTTTTTTTCCACTAAATCCATTGAATTGCAAACAAATTTTATATTATTAATATCAATTGCTTGATTGTTAAAATAGATACTATTAACAATTATATCAATTGATTTAATTGTACTATCTAAGTTACTATCTTCCAATAGTTCTTTCTTTATATCAAGCCCAAATAAATTATATTTGTCTTTTATAACAACAGATAAATCTCTTTCATCAGTAATATAGATGTTGTTCAGAACAGATAATTCGTTATTAATTAAGAAATTTCTTATATCTTCTATTTCTTTATTAATTGTTTCTAAAGTAATTCCTTCATTATTGTTCTTCATTAATTTAATAATATAACGATAGTTAGAAATTCCAATTTCTAACGCTTCTTTAATACTTGTAGTTTCATCTAAAGTTGCAATTTTTTCTAAAAAAAGATTTTCTTCATATTCCTTGTATAAGGATTCAACTTGAGAGATCATAACATTTACTTTATTAGTTATATTCTTAATTTTTGCAGGTTTTTTATTTTTAATTATTAACTTATTTAATTTTTTACTGATACTAATTAAATTTTTTTCTAGTTTATCAAGTTCCTTTTTCTTTGGAAGAGAAATTTTTACATATTTGTCTTTTTCTGAGTACAATTTCTTTATATCATCTATTATATACTTATATTTTAAGTAACTTTTATATTCGTTTAATGAATCTTGCAACTTTAATATATTTTCATTGATTTTATCATTAATTTCAACCTCTGGATTTATAAATACACGATAATTTTTTTCAATTTGTTCTTTTGTATAATCTTTTAAATCCAAGATGCGATTAATGAATTTATTTAATATAAGATATTTGTCATTGTAAATCAAATGAGTTTGTTTTTCTTTTGTTCGAATATAATTTTCAAGGATCTCTGCACTATCCATATTACTACTAGAAAAAAGTTTTTGCTTTTCTTCCGTGTAATATTCATCAAATTTTTTCTTATTTAAATAATACAAATATTTAAAATTAATTGTAATTTGTTTGATTATATCAGGACATTTCCAATAAAGAGCATCAAATGTTTCCTTTAACTTTTCACCGCTTATTTTATTGGAAATATGTGCAAATATTTCTTTCATATACGATAGTGTATATATGCTATACGAAAAATGTTTGTCCGTTAATTCCAAGCCAATTTTTTTGAAAACATTAATACTAGCAATAATACAATTATTAACATCATCAATGTTTTCTTCATAAAAATGATCTAAGCGATAAAAAATATGATCTAAACCACTCTTTTCATATGAAGTTGTTGTTTCATTTAACAAATAAAGATTAGCATATGATTTTTGTAAATTCCCATTAATTTTTTCGATTTCAGGGTTTATAGCAACAGCACAATATCTTCTATGTCGTTCTTCTATTTCTTTAAAAACTTTTTTTTGATCTGATAAAGCTTTATCAAGCATTTTTTCAATTTCCGAGATAACTTTCTTACGATTTTTAATGTTATTTTTGGGTAATGTGCTTAATATTTCCTTGTTGACATTTATTTCATTTTCGTACTCATTTAACATCTTTCTCACCCAGTTCATTTGTGGCGGATTTCTCTTTGTTTAAATAATCAATGTATTCATTGATAAGCTTATATAATGATAGTAATTCTTCATTGCTTATTTGTTTAAAATCTTTCACTTTATCACATCCCTACCATATAATTATAACTAATTTAAACTTACAAGTCTAGTTTTTATGATAAAAGATATAAGAAAAAAACTTGTTTATAACAAGTTTTCTTACTTAATTATCAAATAACGATAAATTTCACCAATATAGGTATCTCCATCATAAAGTCTTAATTCGAGTTTATATGTTCCTGACATTAAATTGTCTTTCGTATAAAGGAAATGAACTAAACTAGCTAGTGGAGTTTCATTAAAGTAATATTCATTTTCATTAACGCTTGCCCGTAAATCATTTGTGAAGTAATCTTTAAAATCAACTTCCTCATAAGTAGTTGAATAAACATCGGAATAATCACGACGATACATTTTGACCCTTATGTTTGGGTTACTTAAACCAGACTGATATGTTACTGTTGCTAATATTGTATTAGTGTCGTCTAAATTTTTACCAGTGCTTTTATCCAAAAAAATGCTTCTTTCAGAAATTGTCATACTTAAGCCATAAAGAGTATCCATTACGCGAAGGTTAAGTGAAATATTATCGGATGATGTAAGTCCATAATAAATTCCATCTGGTGAACCAAATGATTCGATAACGATTGTATAGTTACCTCCGGCTAAATTGCTATTTTCAGCATGAACGGTTATCCTTGAGGCGACATTAGCAACTCTCTCGGCAATATTTATACGAACTTCACCATTATCACGCGGATAATAATTAACTCCTCTTGATTCAAAATAAATACCTAACAAACTTGTACTTGTTAAACGGTTTCCGTATTCATCATAAATTGAAATTTTAATTCCCAGCTTTTGATCATAATAATTAGTATCATAAATAATATCAGAAGCTACCCTTTGTTGAATGAAGTTAGTACTGACAGCCAAATTAAAATTATTGCCATTGTAAAAATTAATTGTACTCAAATTTCCCTGTAAATCTATTATAGCATCACTATTATGATATAAATTATAGACCATTTGTGATTGCTCGATACCTAAAACCGCCGTTAATGTTTGACTATTATAATTTCTAAGTTCAATCAAAAAACTATTATTCAAAACATTGGTATTTATATTACTTTCCTTAAAATCAACGATAAATATAAATTCTTCCTGGGCAAGGCCGAGATTTGCATCATAATATTGATTATTTACGGTGGCATCATCATAATTATTGCTTACAGACGTACTTCCCATTTTCAGAAATTTATCAAATCGATAAGTTACTTCATTTGTTTGATTATATTCTATTAGAGAAGCAGCATAGTCAGCAGCAGTCACCACGTAATAATAATATATTGGCATATTTTCATTAGTATAATCTATCATTGTTATTTTTGTATCAATAGGTAAAACATAAGAAGAAACAATTACACGATGATCACCTATTCGATATGGATTAGTAGCCGACTCTCTATATAGTGAAAAATATGCACTGAAACTACTAGATGATGTAATATTTACAACGCTTGGAGCAAACATCGTATACTGTTTTCCAACAGTAATAGTTGCTTCATAGTCATTTGTGTTATATAGTTCTCTTTTTATATCAACATTAATGTTTATACGCTTTACTTCATTTGTTAAATCATCAATTGGCGTAATTACTGCCAATGAGATAGTAACGATACCAAAGTCCCCTGTTGAACCCAGATTTTTCGAATGATATAGATAGAACAAGAAACTTGGAATTTCCGTTGAGTTTTCGGTCTCATACAATGTTGTTCCTACCATTGGGCTAGTTGGATTAGAAATAAATTCTGTTTCACCGATTGTAATCCATGCTTTTTGACCGGTTTTTATAGCTAATCCCATAGTATTATCAGCTACTTCAGTAGATGATGCAATTCTTCTAATATTTGCTGATGGGACTAAACTCGCGCCATTTTCCAATCCATCATAGTTAAAACCTAGAATAGAAAATGAAGTATTAGGTGTAGAATATGTTGGAAAACTTAATTCATGAATACCTAATGTTGCATATTTTGAAGCAGTTAATTCTATATCATAAGTTTCAACTTTCGAACCAATCAACCACATATAAAGTGAGGTATCAGGTGGTGTCGGTTGAATATAGAATGTGATAATTTCATTCGGATTTTCTTCGACTGTTTTATTAGAATAAAAACCATCAACTTTAATATTATGATTAGTATTGTGAAGTCCTAAAACATAACTACCATCAGTAAAGAAATAAACATCTCCCGAAGTCGCTGTATCTCCGTAATCGTAAGAGCTTTGATATAACCCAGTTATCGGTTTACCACTATTATCTTCACGATACATTCCGAAAAAAGTCATACCATATACTTCACCATAACTTGTAACACTTTCATTTGTTGCAACATTTAAAACTTTACCTTCGTACATATATAAACGATTATTCACGTTTCTTGTTACAACTTTTGTTTGATCATTTATTTGAGCAGAAGCTTTAGTTTCAACATCATTTATATCAACAACACTAGAAAATTTTTCAAGCAAATTGGCGCCGGTTTTTAAATAAAGACTACTATTATTCTTTAGTTTTAATTCTTGAATTCGGCTTAATGAAAATAAAGTATTTAAATATTCATTTGTACGGTCTGTTGCTCCAGCTAATTTCATATGTGAATTACTAATGGTTACAGTCGTTGCTCTTTGAACCGAAATGTTATCTCTTACATTATTTTCGCTTCCATAATTACTAATATTAATGAAACTATCACCTGTTGTAGAGGAAGCATTACCACTACCAAATATTGATCCACCAATTGAAAAATTATTATGGTTTAAACCATCAATATTTATATTAATTCCTACGGTTACACTAATGAAAGTATAATCATAGTTTTCTGAACCACTTGCGTTCGCTTCTCCACCGCCAAAAACAGTTCCACCTATAATGATATCGCTTGGAATTAAAGTATTGTCAGTAACAACATTTTGTCCAATGTTCAAATTGGCAGTTCCATACAAAACAGATGTATTAGCTCCACCATAAACATTCCCACCGATTGTAGCACCAGCAATATTAACAATTCCTGTTGATGTATTTATGTTCGGTAATCCTGTTGCAGCGGCATTACCGCCTCCAAATACGTGTTCAGTAATATCAGTATTGTTTCCAATATCTAAATTTGTGCTTCCTTCAACAATTGCGGTTGCCCCGTTACCACCAGCATAAGCACTACCACCAATTGTCGCTTGAGTTAATAAAACGTTTGAATTTCCTTTTACCCTAGAAGCATTGCCGCCTCCAAAAGAATTTATATTTACATCCGAATTGTTAATAGTTACATTTGTATTACCTAATACAAATCCTAAGTTGCCACCACCATATACATTTTCGGTTATTGTTGTTCCATTTGTTATTTCAATACTTGCATTACCTGTTACTTTAGCTGGATTAAGTTCACCAGTTGAATCTCCTGGAACAACAGATGTTATTCCATTTCCACCACCAAATGCATTACATGTTATTGTACTATTTGTTATCGTTACATCGGTTGATCCATTAACTCCGGCTGAACGACCGCCTCCATATACATCACATGTTGTTACTGTATTTAAATTCAAGGTTGAAGCTGTATTAGTGTTATTAAAGCTTCCGACATTGGCAGCATTTCCACCACCATAGATTCCATTAGTTGCACTCGTATTGGCTATTGTTGATGTGGTAGTTCCTAGAGTTGCTCCGTTGTTGCCGCCACCATAGATACTATCAGCAACTGTCGTATTCGTATTGACATTTAAAGTGATATTACCATTTACACTAGCGTTATTTCCACCACCATAAATGTTATCTACTCCTGTAACAGTTGTTATAGTTGTTGTCGCATTACTGCCAACATTTCCATTGTTGCCGCCTCCAAATATGTTAGTTGCAACTGTTGTATTGGCTATCGTAGTTGTGATTGCTCCAGTAACATCACCTTCATTTCCACCACCATAGATACTATCAGCAACTGCTGTATTTGTATTGATATTTAATATTACATTCCCACCTACACCAGCAGCATTTCCACCACCATAGATGTTATCTACTCCTGTAACTGTCGTTATAATTGTTGTCGCATTACTGCCAACACTACCATTATTTCCACCACCATAAATGTTGTTTGCAACTAATGTTTCGATAATACTAGTCTCAACTGCTCCATTAACATTTCCGTTGTTGCCGCCTCCATATACTGAACTATTTATTGTTGAATCTTCGATTTCTATATGTCCATTACCTAATACAAATCCTAAGTTGCCACCACCATATACATTTTCGGTTATTGTTGTTCCATTTGTTATTTCAATACTTGCATTACCTGTTACTTTAGCTGGATTAAGTTCACCAGTTGAATCTCCTGGAACAACAGATGTTATTCCATTTCCACCACCAAATGCATTACATGTTATTGTACTATTTGTTATCGTTACATCGGTTGATCCATTAACTCCGGCTGAACGACCGCCTCCATATACATCACATGTTGTTACTGTATTTAAATTCAAGGTTGAAGCTGTATTAGTGTTATTAAAGCTTCCGACATTGGCAGCATTTCCACCACCATAGATTCCATTAGTTGCACTCGTATTGGCTATTGTTGATGTGGTAGTTCCTAGAGTTGCTCCGTTGTTGCCGCCACCATAGATACTATCAGCAACTGTCGTATTCGTATTGACATTTAAAGTGATATTACCATTTACACTAGCGTTATTTCCACCACCATAAATGTTATCTACTCCTGTAACAGTTGTTATAGTTGTTGTCGCATTACTGCCAACATTTCCATTGTTGCCGCCTCCAAATATGTTAGTTGCAACTGTTGTATTGGCTATCGTAGTTGTGATTGCTCCAGTAACATCACCTTCATTTCCACCACCATAGATACTATCAGCAACTGCTGTATTTGTATTGATATTTAATATTACATTCCCACCTACACCAGCAGCATTTCCACCACCATAGATGTTATCTACTCCTGTAACTGTCGTTATAATTGTTGTCGCATTACTGCCAACACTACCATTATTTCCACCACCATAAATGTTGTTTGCAACTAATGTTTCGATAATACTAGTCTCAACTGCTCCATTAACATTTCCGTTGTTGCCGCCTCCATATACTGAACTATTTATTGTTGAATCTTCGATTTCTATATGTCCATTACCTAATACAAATCCTAAGTTGCCACCACCATATACATTTTCGGTTATTGTTGTTCCATTTGTTATTTCAATACTTGCATTACCTGTTACTTTAGCTGGATTAAGTTCACCAGTTGAATCTCCTGGAACAACAGATGTTATTCCATTTCCACCACCAAATGCATTACATGTTATTGTACTATTTGTTATCGTTACATCGGTTGATCCATTAACTCCGGCTGAACGACCGCCTCCATATACATCACATGTTGTTACTGTATTTAAATTCAAGGTTGAAGCTGTATTAGTGTTATTAAAGCTTCCGACATTGGCAGCATTTCCACCACCATAGATTCCATTAGTTGCACTCGTATTGGCTATTGTTGATGTGGTAGTTCCTAGAGTTGCTCCGTTGTTGCCGCCACCATAGATACTATCAGCAACTGTCGTATTCGTATTGACATTTAAAGTGATATTACCATTTACACTAGCGTTATTTCCACCACCATAAATGCTCTGAGTAACTGTTGTTCTAGAAATTCTAGCAATTACATTACCAGTGACATTTCCATTATTTCCACCACCACAAATGGTTCCATGTACTTCAGTTCCGTTGTTTATTGTTAAATCAATGTTTCCATTAACTCCAGCATTATTTCCACCACCATAAATAGCACCGTTAACTTCATTTGAACCAATTGTAGAATCACTTATTACTGCTTTAACCGTTGTAATAGCTGCTTGATCTCCACCACCATAGATAGTATCACTAATTGTTACTCCGGCAAGTTCAATATCCGAATCTCCTGTAACGGCTTGTTTGCCGCCACCATATAAATTAGTAATAATTCCTGAATCTAAATCAATTTTAGCATGAGTAGTAACATCACCAGCATTATTACCTCCATATAAATTTTCAATCTTAATTGTAGAATCGCTTGTATAAATATATTCATTATGAGCAGCATCATAGCCTTTAAATAAATAACCTGTTATTGCAAAATCAGCATATGGAACATAAGAATGAATATTGAAATTAAAATTATAAGTGCCATGGCTATTTATCGTATTGGTTGCATACCACTGATTAATTTCATTTATATGAAATACACCATTATTGTAAGTAATTGTTGCACTCGACCAATTTGAATCTAATACAGCTTCCCCAGTCATTATATATAAATCCCATTCAGTAATATTAGCTCCTGTATTATTACTAATTGTCACATTTAAGTTTTCACTTGACAAATGATTTGTCGTATTAGTTTGATTAACTTGGCTAACACTAACAACTGTATTAATTGCTATATTAGCATTATTGGCAGCTGTTGAATTTTTTATATTGCTTGTCGTAACATTGCCACTGGCATCTGAACCACCAAAAACATTTGTTATGGTTCCCTTTCCCAAATTGACGTTTGTAGTAGTTACTCCGGCTTCACTTCCACCACCAAAGACATTAGTTGCCATACCATAATTAAAATTAACATTTGAAGTCGTTGTTGATGCTTGCTTACCACCACCATAAACACTATTCAGATTACAACCATTAATAGTAACATTAGTAGTAGTTGTTGTTCCACCTAAATTATTGCCACCATAAATCATATTTGGGTAACCACTTGTACAAATGACATTGCTAGTTGTAACATTACCTTCTGTATCTGACCCGCCGAAGATATTTGGACAAGTTGCTCCTTGCATATAAACTTCAGGAGAATTAGCGCCTGTCGCACGTCCTCCACCAAACGTATTACCAATTGTACCACCATTTAGATAAACTTTTATTGAGCCATTAGGAATTCCTTTGGCATCATTAGCTCCATATACACTACCTATATCACCATCATTAATTGTTACTGTAATATTCCCGGCAACATAAGGTATATAAGTTGTATTTCCTTCGACACCTCCTTGGCCTCCACCAAAGACATTGCCTATCGTTCCCTTATTAACTGTTACATTAGTTGGGTATGTAGAAATAGTTGTTGATCTTTCGGAAGAATTGACAGTTCCAAAAGCTGAACCACCATAAACTGAACCATTAATGATTGGAGTTGTCGCAACAGAATTATCACCTACAACAACATTTACTTGCTTAGTAACATAAGTTCCATCCGAAGAAGAAGAATAACCTCCTCGCCCTCCACCATAGACTGAATTTGTAATCTGGCCACCATTAATTTTAATATTTACATTACCATTGATAGTTCCTAACTGATTACTACCGCCATAAATAGATCCTCCAACATTTCCATCATTCATCGTTATATCAATTGTAGCATTAGCATTATTGCTTGTTTTTCCGGCTCCATTTTTGTTGCCTCCGCCATAAACCGAGCCTTGAATAGTACCATTATGAATGAATATTTTTGAATATGCACTATTAGAATCACTACTAACTCCAGTTGCTCCAAGGTTTCCACCACCATAAACGTTACGGCGAATGGTTGCGTTTTGATCTATTATAATATTTGAATTATCTGCCGATCCGATTGTTGATGAATCCCTATTAGGATTTCCATTTCCAATACCAAAGACCGAACCAGCCTCTGCTTCCCATAGTTGACTTCCATTGTTTACATAAGTTTGATTTCCAATAATAGCATTCCCACCAACATAAACATATGTTGATCCTTTTAAAGTTCCTTCATCACTAGCCCCTGAATAACTATTAGAGCCACCAAAAACACTATAATTAACAGTACCTCCCGTAACACTAATAAGTCGATTGCCATATGTTGTACTTCGACCAGCTCCGCCGATGATAACATCAACTGATCCACCAGTCATATAAATGTAAGTATCATTTATACCTGAACGTGAACTATAAGTAATTGGTCCACCAATCAAGTTATAGATATAGCCACCCTCAATTTTTGCACGTCTAGCTGCATAATGGTTACCATAACTTAATGCCCCAACATAAATACCAGATGTATAGTCACCTTTGCCTGTTCCAAATTCACCACTTTTGACAATCAAATCAATAGCAATATCAATTGAGTTATCACTATTATCATCACCATGAATATTCCCACTCCAACTACCAGCAGCTGTATTATAAACATCAAGCTTTGTATTATCGTTATTTGCGCGATCATAATCATTGCCATAAATTGCTTGTGCAAACGTATATATGGTGTTATTAGAGTTGCTTGAAGATCCTGTGATGATACCAAAAGCATTATAAATTCCACTTTCGACCATTAAACGATATCTTGTTGCATTGCCATTGCTACCAGTTGACCCCGGTCCTCCAAGTACAGTTAGAAAATTAGGATAATTACCACTTCGATTAATTCCACGACCTAATTTCACATTGTTATAACGTCCAAAAAAAGAGCCACTTGAAGATGTACTATTAGTTGGATCGTAAGTTGCACTCAAATTTCGACGATCATAAATCGTCATATTTTCAATTGTTGTATCATTGTAACAATTGACTGCTAAATTTGTAACTGTCCAAGTAGTATTATATGTTGTCCCATTATGAACTCCTGTAAATGTAAACGGCTTATTTTGAGAAGAACCCCAAGTATTGCTTATATTTCTTGTAAGTACGATTATATTAGTATCCCTTGTTGTTAAATAATAATAATCAGCATTAAAATCAATTGTATTTATGGTATTATCAGCATTATAATACTGCATAAGTTCATATGCATCACAATCACCACTACAATTACCTGTTAAAGCATTGCCATACATATCGTAATATCCATCATAAGAACTGCCATTTGGAATATTCACTAATTTAAAATAACCGGCCATAGCATATGGTGCTGCATATTGTTGTAATGGTGTACGAATTGCCATTGTGGAATTGTTAAGTTCTACCATTCGACCATTAACAACATGAAAATATTCGTTATTAACATTAAATGTTTCATTTTGAATTATTTGATAATAAGTACAGGGATCAGGATTCCACCAATACCCACCACCATAGCAAGTACAATTATTCTGCAAATTGCCATATTCATCATAATAGCCACTGCAACTATCGCCATCTTCAATCTCCACTTTATGGAAATATCCTGCCATATTAGTAGATGGATAAGTTATGTTGGTGGTTGTTAACAAATGCATTTGCTTTGATTCTAAATTATTAAAAGCATTAGACCAAGTATTTTGATTGGAATTGGTTGTTCCAACAGCAGCATCAATCCAATTGGCATAAAAGCTTAATTCAATTTTATTTGTTTTGTTATTAGTATAAGTTACTGGCACTTTAGCATAACGGATATAATAATTATTATCGTAACTAACATAAACGCCTTGATTATTGCTAATCCAACCATTAAAACCTTTATCATTTGGACGATCAGTAAAAGGATTATCAATTAATTCAATCATTATGTAATCATCATTAAAATTGTTAGCTGTGTTATTATTATTAACTGGATAAGTTTTAAAATAAATATATGTATCTTGTCTTTCAGTTCTTGAAACATAACCATGATAGTTGCTATTCTTTATATCAATTCCACTATAAGTGATTTTCACTTGAGCTAAAGTTTGATCATTATAATAATTTTTATTATCTGTAGTTGGTAAAGTTCCATCTGAATCAGTATAATTTTTACCCATATAGTAGTACCAATCATTCATCAAATCATTAACATAAACGACATTACCTGATACTCTACTTGTAAGATAACTCGGATCATCTTGAAATGAAATGATTGGCTCACTATAAGTTTTTAAATAAGCAAACAAACTAAAACCAAGTAAAGAAATACAGAAAAAAGCAGATAAAATACGAACTTTTATTTTTAAATCTAAAGAAAAAATTGTTTTATAAAATTGCTTTATCTTCTTCATTCGTACCCACCTACTATCTATAAAATTATATCATATATAAGCTTTAATGTAAATTAAATGCATGAAAAAACCCATCTTAAGATGGGTTTGTACTAAATTGCAAATTGAAAGAAATTTCGCCGATTGCAGCATTATCTTCACAGTCAACGTCTTGACCTTCTATCCATATATAAACGCGTACTTTTGTAATACCTGTTTGTAATGAGAACACTTCTATATTATGGTTAAAATTGCTTTTTGTTGCATAAGCGATATCTACTTTTTTAAAAAAGTTAGGAAAATTTTCTGCTTTGGCTGTATGGGTATAAACTCTATCAGCTCGTGTGATTTCTGCTCTAACTCCATCATAAGGAAGAATTCCACTTGTAGAACCAATATTTAAGCCATAAGTTTCTCTTGCATTTTCGATTGCTGAATCGGTATGAACATCATAATTTGGTTCCCATATATACACGTTATTGCTATTATTTGTCTTTAAATTTTGAACTGTTCCTATCGACGTATCTTCAGGTACAGTACCTTCGATAACAAAAGCAAATCGCATTGAATTTTCTATTCCAACGGATGATTCACCAACATAAGTAGCTCCAGATCCACCCGTTAAATATAATTTAGTATCTTGCGTTGCTTTTAGAAATATATCAAATGCTAAAAACTTACCTTCAAACACATCTCCAAAGCCTCTTTCTTCAACTAGTTTTGTTGTTCTCAATAGAAAGTTTGTAGTATTTCCATCATTTTCAACATCACCAAAATACATATTGAGCAAGCCATTTTCAACTTCGCCAATAGTAGAAATTGGTTCTAGAGTAGTCGGCATGTGATTAATATTAGTAGTATAAGTCTGATTAACTTCTTCCCAATCATCAACCTCTAGCTCTGGTCCCCAATCAATAGCGTCAGCCGATATTTCAATGCCATTTTGAGCAGCAACTTTAACATCCATTAACATTACTGTTGCTAATCTGTTTGAACTAAACCATGCATATGAAGATGTTGTAAGTGTTATTCCAAGTACAAAAAGCCATAAAAGTAGAAATAGCAAACGGCTATTTTTTCTTTTATTAATCCTCTTGCGACTATTTTTCTTTTTAACTTTTTTATGAACAATTTTTTTCTTAGTTGCCACTACTATCACTCTCTTTTTCTTCTGGAATTTTTGTTTCTTCTTGTCCAAAATGTTCTTCACGAATTTCCATATGCATTTTTATTTCGCCACCGATTATAGCATCAACGCAATCAGGATCATCACCTTCAAGCCAAACTACAATAGTAAATTTATCAATATCGTTAGGTTTAAATTCTTTTCTTTCTTCTAAAACAGCTATGTCATTTGAATAAAATAATTCTGTATCCTTCTCAGCTTGTTTGGTATAAGAACTAACTTTGGCATAGACTTTTTTTTCATCGTTTTTAAAAACCATAATACGAACTGCATCATCAACATTTTTAATAACATCATCTATAACGACACTATACCAATAACTTTGCACTTCATCACCAGTATTTTCTACATAAAACGTATAAGCAATGTAATTCTTTCCATTATGTGAGCCATCTTTTTCTTTATTTATATCTTTGGGAATCCAATTAATTGAAATATTGTCCATAAAATCCAATGATTCTGCATAAAGTCTTCCCTTAGCTTCTTTATATTCATGATCATCATATATGACAATTCCTGTTTGAAGAGCAAAATTTGGATCTAAAGTCACAGTAAAACGACCACCATTATAAACAATACTTAAAATGACAAATGTTAATATAAGCAAAAGAAAACATATCAATAAAACAATTTTAGTGATTTTTTGAAATTTTTTACGACGCTCAATTTTTTGTGCTGTTATTACAACTTCTTTTGCCATATTATCTCCTCTATTAAAATTTTAGCATATAAAATTTCTTACTTCAATTGAAGAACCCCTTTGTTTACATTGTTTTATGTAAACAATGACAATATTGCACGAAATAAATTATTGTGTTATAATTTTTTACAGAATAGAGGTGACTCGTGAGTAAAAAATTATATATGATTGGTTCTCTATTTTTGATATGTTTATGTTTATCAGTCTTTTTTATTCGTGAATCATATGCTAAATACTTAACTGCTCTAGATGAGACTACTAACATATCAGTTGCTAGATGGCGAATTTTAGTCAATAACAATGATATTCGCGATGGTCGCATTGCTCAGGCAGTTGTAACACCTACTTTTACAGGTAACGCACATATGGCTCCTAATATTATCGCTCCAACTAGTGAAGGCTATTTTGATTTAATTATAGATTCTTCTGGAGCGGATGTATCATTCAGTTATACTCTTTCTGTTAATGTTAATAATACAAGTAGTGTTAGTGATTTAAAAGTTACTGGTTATTCACTAAATAATGGCACAATTGTAACAAACGGAATTAATCCAATTACAACCGGTAATATTATTTATGGAAATGGCTTAACAACTAATACAATTAGAGTTTTTATTGTTTGGGATGATAGTGCTACTGCCAACATGGACAATGTTGCCGATACAGCAGCGGCAGCCGGAACAGCAAAATTAGATGTTAGTTTGCATTTTACACAATTAGCTAATTAATTTTAGCTTTTTTTATTTACAAAAAAAAGCCATCATAGGCTTTATTCATTAATTTGGGTAGCAATAATTCTTACTTGTAAAGTTATACTTGGCGAAGTCGGGTTATCTTCATGATAATCATATGCCAAATTTCCCCAATAGGTATCTTCGGCATCATCACCAGATTCATATGGCCAAGAAAGAGAAAAATCATAAAATGCCGTATCTCCGGTTGACATCAAAGTTTGAGAAACCGTGATATTTATTCTAAATGGATAATTATTAGCTAACTGACTAGCGAGTTCGGCACTGGTCAAATCAACATCATCTACTTCATAATTAGTTCCAAAAATATTAGCAGATAACACTTCATAGCTCAAATTTGCTGCAGTATCACTATGATTAGCTGCATTAACACGTTGTGAAAATGTTGTCATTCCAGGATAAACATCCTCAATTGTAACATTAACAATTTGTTCAACATTAGTATCACCAACTTCAAAAGCCACATTCCAAGCTTTAACATAAGCTTGAATATTATTTGATACCTTAGTTGAATATATAAACCATGCAAAAGAATTTGTGACAAGTGTCAACGATAACAAAAGGATTGTTCGTAATCTTACTTTCTTAAATATTCTTTTTAAAGCTAATATAAATAGTGGCTTTTCTTTTTTCATAATTACCTTTTACTTTTTTCTTTGCGTTCAGCTATTATATCAATAATTTCAAAGCAAAAAAGAATAGCTAAAGGAATAAAGATTACGAAATAAAAACCATAAGTATTATTAACAATTCGGCTTAAAAAGCTTAAGATATTTCCTTTAAAAATAACGACACCTAATAGTTGTGTTTCATTAATTTGAGGATCCGAAGTCGGATTTGCTAGCCCTTTGGTTTCAAAAAGATACTGACCATTTATTTTTTGCTTTTTGACAACTTGATGCGTAACAATTTTATCTTTAAAACTGCCCTTTTCGCCTAAATATACGACATCATCTCCAACTTTTATTTCCCTAGGGTCAACTTTTTTAGCAAATACCATATCTCCGATTTCATATTTAGGAAGCATGCTTTCACTTATGATTGTGAAAATACTATATCCACCTAAAGTAACTTTATTGTTAGAAATTCTTTGAATAAATATTATGCTGACAATTAAAACTATAAAAAGGGAAAGTATAGCTTTAATTGTCATGCTAATGATTTTAAAAATCTTGTTATTTTTTATTCTGTTTATCATTATACACCTCTATAAATTTATGTCGTTTACTTTTTCTAAATATTTATCCATATGTTTCTTGAATATTTTGTAAATTTCACGATCGTTAACAACTGTTTTATATTTAATTACAGCATATTGCTTACTAACTAAATTTTTCAATTGCTCTTCGCTTAAACTTCCTTCATTTATATCAACAATTTTTTGGACAATATTACCTACTAATTTCTCAGTAACTTCTTTCTTATCAATTTCTTTTTTTTCAGATTTGCTTAAAGTATCCATTGCTAAATAATCAAGTAAAAAAGATTCATTCAAATAAGTTTTTAATTGCCCATTATCAAAATAATCTTTGTTATCTTTTATTTTTCTTACATCATCATCCATATGAGTCTGCATATAATTCCACAATTTTAAAGCATACTGAAAATTGACATTTTTTAAAATTACGTTTGTTTTCTTAATTGGTGAAGTCACTAAAGAAATGTGTTTTTTATGAATATCTTGATACACTTGTGAAGTTGTTAAATCAGCAATTTGTAATTCTAATCTTTCTATTCTTCCCAATATATCATTGCCGTTAACATCTTCGTGTTTATTTTCTGACTCCAATCTTGAATCTAAAGTCATACTCATGTTAATTTTTTCTTTACCGACTCTAGCACTAGCTGAATATTCAAATTTTTTATTATCTTTTTCAGACGAAGCTAAAATTAAATTACGTTTCTTGCGGTTAATATATGATTTCATGTTTTGAATCAAACTATAAACAAAGCGATTTTCATATGTTTCATAACTCTCTTCTTTGTTTATATTTAATATCTTAGATGGTTTTACATCACCATTTTTATCGATTTCTTGAATAAAGTTGGTATTACGTGATAAATGTTTTATACTTTCAACAGTTACACGTCTCGCTAACTCAATCTTAACAACATCTTCTTCATTAATGATGAAGCGATTAGGATTCCTTAAAATGTTATCGATATATCTAACTGTTTCTTCCATCATCTCTAACCACTCAAAATTGCATTCAACTTTATCATAGGCGGTTACAACTCTAAGACTTGAATCAACTTTGTTTGCAAAAGAGTTTTTTTGATTTTCATTAGCATTGTTATATAAATCCAAAACATTTAAATTCTCCATTATCATCACCTCTTTTATGTTAATTTCTTAAGTCTCAACAAATATTCTTCGCATTCTTTCATTTTACCTTTTCCGAATGTTTTATCCAAGAATTCTATATATCCATCTATTTCATCACGGATATATGAAACATTTAATTGTTCAAACTTTCTCAAGACTTTACGGGCTAAGAAATAATCAACTCCTGATATTTCATCACCACCACAGCCAACATAGACAGGTACAAATTTTTTCATATGCATAACAATACGATTACCGAAAGCAATACGGAAGTGTTGAATAACATAGTTATCCATTTCTTCTATTTTGTCTAATGTATCTTTACTAAGTGGATGCTGTTCTATTCCTTCACGGAATAATTTGTCTAGATAAGTATAATTAATATCTTGGGCATCAATATCTTCTGGCTCAAATATTTGACCTTTATCATTTATGTCGATTGGCATAGCTCTATCGTATACTTTATCTGTTACCATAAATGTTGAATCATCGTTATTGATTGTCCCAATGTACCAAATATTTGGTGGAATTTGAATCTTTCCATCAAACACATGTTTTGGATCGTTTTTCCATGAACTTGGGACCAATTCAACAATCCACTCATCTTTGTTAGGCATTTCTAGAATTGATAGCATTTCAGCAAAATAATATTCGACACGAGAAATGTTCATTTCATCTAGTATTATGGTATATACATCATCAGTATAACCGGCCAAATACATTTCTTTCAAAACTTCTGTTTCATTAAATTTCTTCGTAAATTCATTGAAATAACCAAAAAGTTCTGTTCGATCACGCCATGAAGGCTGAACGGAAGCAACGCATGAATCATGTTTCAAAAATTTTCCCCAAGCGTATGCTAAAGATGTTTTACCTGTACCAGATATACCTTGTAAAATAACAAGTTTAGTTGATGCTAAAGCCGAAATAAATATTCGAATCATTTCAGTTTTGTAATAGAGTTTTAATTTGGCAGCTGCAAAATTTCTAAATAATTCTACTAATTCTTCTAATGTAAAATTATTATTGTAATTTTGAATTTTATACTTTGCATATTCTTCATCTAAAGCAGCCAATTTAGAGAATCTAATACCATTTTTGTCAGTATCATCTTTCGCTTCAGGCTCTTCAGTTTCAGATTCACCCGGGTCAAGTCCTAAATGAGAAACTTTCATTGCTAAAATGTCCTCTTTTTCTTTGTATAATTTTGATACTTCATTATTTAGTTTAGCAACTTCTTCTAATAAAGATTCTTGCTCAACAATTGTCTTACGGAAACGTATATATTTTTTTACTAAGAAAATAGTTAAGAAAACAATTCCTGCTAAAACAATTAAAACAATTAGTATAGCTAAAACAACAAAAATCCATTCTGCTCCATTAAAATCATTTTTATAAAAATTAACAATTGTAATATAAGCGTTAATATTAAACATATCAATAATTCCATTAAAAAGACTGCTAAAAACACCAATTATTGGTGAAAAAAATTGAAGCAAAAATTCATATACAAATCTAAAAAATGTGTCCATCTAACTACTTCCTTACTATAATTATTTTTTCTTTTATTTCTTCAAATTCTTTTGCTTTTTCTTCCTCATGGATAATAATATATTCAAAAATTTTTAACTTTTTGATGTTCATTTTAGTTAATACTATATCATTGTCAAGTTCAACAGCCATTTTAAAACCATTTTGTAACATTTCCACAACTTGATCTTCATGCTCATTATAATTTACATAACTCATTTTAATAATCAATTTTTCCTTAATTGCATCATTATTAATAATGTTAAACAAGCGATTTTTTTTCGCTTTTTTTCCGAAAATTGAGTATGGAAAATCTACAATATATTTAGTAATAAAATCATTGTTTATAATTTCCTTTAATATTTTTACAGTAATCAAATTATATTCAATAAACAACCTTTGCTCATCAATAACACCCGAATTATAAACATTTCTAATAGCTGTTTCACTATATAAAACAGGAAATTTTATTTCATAATTTAAACTTGTTAAAGATACTTTTGGATTACTTGTTCGCGTATATATAAGGTTAAATACATCACTTTTGAAACTATTTAAAAAATTAACTTTTTTATGAATATTTTCCTTGATTAAACGATTTAACTCTTTTATTGTTTCGTTTGGGTTTTCTAAATCTTTTGCAGATGAACTAATAGGTAGTAGCGCACTTTCTATTTGATCTTCATGAACATTATCTAAACAAAAAACTTGTTTTAAAAAAGAAAACAAATCATTCTTATATTGAGGTGAAAGATTCAAATACAAATCATCAATTTTTTCTTTTAAATAATGGCTAACATTCCCATTAAAGCTTCTACTCACACTAGGATAATAATTATAATATTTAACCCCATTATAAACTGCGAGAAGCTGTTTAAAATTTGCTTTTGATACTTTATTTCCTATAATTAAACGCATATATTGATAAATGCATTCCCCCGAAAAATCAATGTATTCCTTTGCAATATTTGAACTCATTTTATCACCTCTTTTATGTGTAAGAAAAATTAATTATTGACGTTGGATTAGTAAATGGATAACTATAATTTTGACTCGCATCAACTTTATAAAATTTGACGACATAACTGCTTATTGCATCGACATTAAATGTTACACTATTAATGTAATCATGTCCATTTATCACTGTTGTACTATAATTAGTAGCATTTAGATAAGCATTGCTTGTCATATCTAATACAACAACATTTGGATTAAAATTTAAAGTAATTAATGCTGATTTACATTTTGATTTATCATTAGCACTTAAAGCTAAATAAGTATTAATATCTATTTTATCATTAGCATTATATGTGCTAAAAGGTGTAACAACTGTGTAATAATCTAATGTATTGGTTATATTAAAGTTTAAATAAGTACGATCAACTTCATCATCAATTTGATAAGAAAGGCCAATCGTTGCGACATTTAAAATGAATCTAGCACTAATTGTTTTTGTGTAAGGAGCTGTTGCTTCAGCTGTAACTTCGATGAATGCGGAATCTCCTTCATTTAAGTTTCCAATTGGTGAAAGAAGCGCCACTATATTGTCTGTATTAGTTGCCGTCGTAATTGTTCCACTTGTTTTATTTAAACTACAATTAACATTATTTGAACAATTATAAGTAATTATATACGTTATATCGGAATCACATACTTCGTAATTATTTTTATAACTATTTAAATTAATAGAAATTTGGTAATTGTCAACTCCCGACCAGTTTTCAACCTGATAGATTGGACGCATAGTTGTCAATTTATCACTATTAAAATAAAAATTTTTAGTTGATAAGTAATAGTCTTTTATTTCATTGTAAATATATCTTCCATATGTTGCTCCAAGCAAAACTAAAACTAAGGCAACGCCAATCAAAATATATGATAGTCGAAAAACTTTCTTTTTTATTTTTGGCATCTAATCCCCTACTTTTTTTTAAATTCACTAACAATTGAATATACTTCATAAATAAAAAGCACAAGAATGGGAAATATAATAGTAATCAAATATCCATATTTTGAAGTTAAAATCGACAAAATTGCTCCTAATAAAACATATTTTTTGGTATGATTTTCATTGCCAATTAAATATTCACTGGATAATGATTGATCATTTAATTTTACTGTTCTTTCAGTTTCTGTCACATCTGTTATCTCAGTAATTTTGGCAGATTCTATTGTCACTTTAGATTCATGAACATTATAATAGAAAACCATATCGTTGACTTTATAATCATTTACGTTTATTTTATTAATTACTAATAAATCGTTTTTCCCATAACCTGTTATTTTTGTTTTACTTGGAATAACAAGTGTAAACTTATCAAATTCAGTTACATTAAATTGGTTATATTTTACTAAACAAAGGGTAACCAAAATTGTAACAACAACGTAAACAACAATTAAAATATTTAAAACTACTTTTTTCATTCTACCACCTAATTTAGTATATCATATATGTAATATTTTTTCTAGTTTCATTTAAATTAAATATATTTTATTTTAAATTAAATATATTTTATTTTAAATTAACTGAAAATATGTTATAATTTATTAGATAAATGGAGAAATTATATGATTAGTGAAAATGAGTTAAATAAATTGCTTTTAAACGCTTTAGATGATGTTCTTTGTGTTGTTTGGGGTAAAGACGGCACAATAATATCGCCTAAAGACCCTATTAAGTTAGAAAATTATAGAAGAATTATAGAAAATCCTACCAATGTTTCAAGTATGTTTTTTATTAAACAAACTGGTGAATGGTATGAACTAAAAAAGAAATACATCGAATACAATGGTACAGTTTATCGTTTAGAGTATTATCACAATGTCACAAAATACAAAGAAAATGAGCAGTCATTGCAGCGTGATTACCTTACCGGTATTGCCAATCGTGAAAGTACAATTTTTCGCATAAATGAATATATTATGTATGCCTTAAAAAACAATGAAGAATTTTCCGTTATGCTTGCAGACGTTGATCATTTCAAAGATATTAATGATACTTATGGACACCTTTTTGGTGATACAGTCTTAAAAAATATTGGAACATTAATTGCCCAAAATATCCGTCATCGCGAAGGCATGAAAGAAGATATTGCCGGTCGTTATGGTGGCGATGAATTTTTTGGTTTGATTGGAGATATTAGTTATGAAGACTCACTTGGATGGATTGAAAGAGCACATGAAAAAATCAAAAATTTAATTCATACATCGTTTGATAATACTGCCTGCATAACTGATGTTACAATGAGTATTGGCATGTATCATGTTTCAAAAAAAGACCTTGCTGAATTTAATAGAAATTCCCTAACGATTGATCAAATAAGAAAAACTCTTTTTGATAGATGTGATCAAGTATTATACAAAGTTAAAAAAGAACATCATCTTGATGAACAACGAAGAGAAGAAATAGCAAGAAGCAATATTCATTAAAAGATTTCAATGAAATCTTTTTTTTATAAAAAAAAAGAGACTTTTAATCTCTATATGACAAAGGCAATTAAATTATTAGACCCTTTATTGACTATTTTTGTTAAAGTTTGTTGAAGCTTAAATCTGATGTTTTCTGGCATCATACTGATCTTAGATTGAATTCCTTCTTGAACGATTACGTCTAAACTACGTCCAAATATTTCGCTCTTCCAAATGCTTGAGGCATCAGAATCATAATCTTTCATGATGTAATTAATTAATTCTTTACTTTGAACTTCACTACCAATTATTGGCTCAAATGTTGATTCAACATCAATTCTAATCATGTGGATAGATGGAGCAACGGCTTTTAATTTAATACCATAACGACCATTTTGCTTTATTATTTCTGGTGTATCTAGTTTCATATCAGCTAACGAAGGGAAAGCGACACCATAGCCAGTTGCTTTAACCATTTTTAAAGCGGTTTTAATTTGTTCATATTCAACTTTCGTTTCATTATATTCTTGAAATAATTCTAACAATTCTGATCTATTGCTAACATCGATTCCAACAATATCTCTTAAGACTTGATTATATAATTCACCAGGTGCATTTAGATTAATTGTCACTTCTCCTGTTGCTGGATTTACTTCAGCTAGATAAGCTTTTTCTATTTGCTCACAATCACTAAAATGTTTAGTAATGTGTTCTATGTCTCTTAATTTATCAACTTCGATTACACTTTCCCTAATTTTATTAATATATATTTGTTTTAACCAATTGTTTGAATTTAATGAAGCAATCCAATCTGGCATATTGACATTAACAGAAATCACTGGAAATTCATATAATGCCTCTCTTAAAATTGAATACATATCTTGTTCATTCATCGTTTCAACACTTATAGGCATTACAGGAACCATATACTCTGCCCTTAATTTTTCGGCAATTTTTTCAGTCTCTGGCAACATTGGATGAGTGGAATTTAATAAAACAATGAAGGGTTTCCCTATTGCTTTTAATTCTGTTATAACACGAGACTCTGCCTCTATATAATCATTCCTATTTAACTCGCCAATTGAGCCATCAGTTGTAACCACAATTCCAATTGTTGAATGATCCTTAATAACTTTCTCTGTTCCAATTTCCGCAGCTTCAATAAATGGTATTTCTTCATCATACCATGGTGTCTTTACCATCCTTGGTCCATTTTCATCCTCATAACCTTTGGCATTAGGAATTACGTAGCCAACACAATCAACTAAGCGAATGTTGGCGTTTATTTCATCTATTTTAATTGTTGCTGCATTTGATGGAACAAATTTAGGTTCAATTGTCATAATTGTTTTACCCTGCGCACTTTGAGGTATTTCATCTAATGCTCTTTTTCGCTCGTATTCATCTTCAATGTTGGGAATTATTAAATTTTCAACAACTTTTTTGATAAATGTACTTTTACCTGTTCTTACTGCCCCAACGACTCCAAAATATATGTCTCCTTTTGTTCTAAGAGCAATATTTTTTATTATCTCATTTTTATTCATATACTCACTCTCTTTCAATTAAGAATATGAATTTGTTAAAATAATATGAAAAAAAACAACTTTTTTATAATTATTGCAAAAAAAAACAGAAAATCTGTTTTTATTTCATTTTCTTATTTATTTCACTTACATTAACACATATATTGATTAGTAACATTGTAAGTTCATAAGTAACTCTCAAGATTAAGTTTCCTAAAAGAAGTACACCTAAGAATGCTAAGAAACTAGTACCGATTAATGCAAATGAATAAAGTGTCAAATATATTGTTAAGCAAACATAAGTCATTTTTAAGATTTTTTCAATAAGCATTTTTTTGAAATCTAAAAAATCATATAACCAGCCTAAAAAGCCTTTATACTTTCCAGCATTTTTCTTATTTAAAAATATAACAAAAATGCATACTGTTGCAGCAATTGCAATGACAAGTGCAATTATACCCCAAATTGTGTTTCCGCCTACGGTGTTTCGAGTTGTTAAATCAAGAACATCTCCATAATCATAAAAATCACTATACATATACATCCCTCCGAAAAAATTATAACACTATTATAACATTTTATCTACATTTTTTGGAATTTTATCATTAACTACTGCTGAAATTATTTTATCCTCTTTTTCTTTTGAAACGTCTTTTCCAGTTATTGAACTTAATTCCCTTATTATTTCTCTTAATGTATTTTCATTTTTCATGTCATTTTGTTGAATTTTCTGAGCAAGATTTAAAATAGTATCCTTATTAACCTTAGTTTTTTTTTCAATTTTCTTAAAGAAACCATCACTTAAATTCATATATTTCCTCCTAAAGTATTATATGAATCATTATTTTTTTGGTTAAAAAAACGTAGAAATATCTACGTTCTAAAATTCTTCCTCGCCTTTATTTTTAAAATATATAATTATTGGTGTTCCTTCAAAGTCAAAGTTTTCTCTTATTTTATTTTCCAAATAACGTCTGTAAGAAAAATGAACTAAGCCCTTACTATTAACTTGAATATTGAAAGTTGGTGGGCAAGTTGACACTTGACGGGAACTATATATTTTTAATCTCTTTCCTTTATAACTTGGTGGTAAATTAAGAGCATATGCTTCATTAATACAATTATTTAACAATTCATCACTGACTGTCTTTTTGTGATTTTCTGCACATTTTAAAATTGTTGGCATTAACGTATGAATCCTTCTTTTTGTTAATGCTGAAAGAAAAACTATTGGGGCATATGGCATAAATTGAAAGTTATTGCGGAGCTCTTTAGTAAATGTTTTTAGATATTCTTCTTTATTTTCAACAGCATCCCATTTATTGACAACAATAACAACAGCTCTTCCGGCTTCAATTGCATAACTTGCAATATGCTTATCATGTTCAACAATCCCTGTAGTCGCATCAATTAAAAGTAAACAAACATCTGATCTTTCAATTGCTTTTAGTGCTCTTAATAAACTATATCTTTCGATTGATTCGTAAATCTTACCTTGCTTACGCATACCTGCTGTATCAATAACTACATATTCATTATTTTCATATTTAAATGTTGTATCAACAGCATCGCGGGTTGTTCCCGCAACATCACTTACCAATACTCGCTCAAATCCAACAATTGCATTAACTAAACTGCTTTTCCCAACATTCGGTCTTCCAATCACTGAAAACTTGATTTTTGAATCGGATTTTTCTTCTTCATAATCTGGAAAGTCAACAGTTATCTCATCTAGCAATTCCGACAAACCTGTATTTTGCTCACCACTAATAAAAAAGTAATGCTCAAGGCCTAATTCGTAAAAATCATACAAATGATCTTTTGAATCACGACTATCAACTTTATTAATGGCGACAATTACCTTTTTCTTTGATTTCAAAATAATGTCACGAGTAGCTAAATCATTGCTATCTAAGCCAAGTTTAGCATCGACAACAAAAATAATTACATCAGCTTCTCTTATTGCAATCTCAGCTTGCATTTTAATATTAATATTAACAGCATTATCACTGATATCAATACCACCGGTATCAATCAATAAAAACTTTTTTTTGTAATAATTGACATCGCCATATATACGATCACGAGTTACACCTGGCGTATCTTCAATAATGGATATTTTTTTACCAACTAAGGAATTAAATAATGTTGATTTACCAACATTTGGTTTTCCAACAATTGCAACAACTGGTTTCATTTGAAATCACCCTATTTCTATTTTTTGACCATTTTTCTTTATTTTATCTGTATTCTCAAAAATCAATTCACTTAATTCTAAAAGGTGTCCCAGCATAATTGATTTTTTTTCTTCAGTTAATTCTAAATATAATTTTTTATCATATAAATAAATATTGCTTTTTTGTAATATTCGTTGATCTATACCATAAAAATCATTTATTCGATATAAAAGCAGATCATTATCTGCTATAGTTATTTTCATTTCAATTTGTTTACTATAATATGTTAAATATTCACTATTTTCTTTATTCAATTTAATTATCATTCCAAAATAGTTATCAAGATATATCTTAACATTGTAATATCCATAAATTTCAAAATTGTATCTTGTTTTTAATGAATTAAATATTTTTTTTAAATATTCTGTTAATTCTGTTTCATTAGCAATATTTGGTATTTTATTTCTATCTAAAACAAATAACAAATAATTAAATTCATCAATTATTTTCATATGCAAGATTATCACCTAAAATATTTTATGAATTATTTCTATATTTGCGTTAGATAATTCTCGTAATTCGATCGTATATTTCTGTACGGCCTTCTTTTGTCACATTTGAAAACATAATAAATTCATCCCCAACTGGTAAATTTAATTCTTCTAAAATTAACCCACGTTGTTTTTGGTGCTGAGAAACTGGCAATTTATCAATTTTTGTTGCAACTATTGTTACTGGTATTTGATAATGTTTTAAATAATTATACATCATTATATCATCTTTAGTTAATTTATGACGAAAGTCAACTAACATAAAAACTTGTTTTAAATTATCTCTACTTGTCAAATAATCTTCCATCATTAAACCGAATTTTTTTTGATTTTTCTTGCTTAAAGTTGCATATCCATAACCAGGAGCATCTACCAAATAAAATTCCTCGTTAACCAAATAAAAATTAATTGTTTGCGTTTTACCAGGTGTTGCACTTGTCCTAGCATAATTCTTACGATTAATAATCGTGTTGATAAAACTACTTTTCCCAACATTTGATCGTCCAACCAATAAGAATTCTGGCAAAGTTCCTTCTGGATACTGGCTTCGTCTAACTGCACTGATTTCTAAATTTACACTATTTATTTTCAAATTAATCACCTTTACTTTTAACGTCAACAAGTAGGAAGATTATATCATGAATTGAAGAAAGTGTCAAAATTAAATACCTCCAACAAAAATTATATCAAGAGTTATATAACTTAAAACAATTAATGAAAAGAGAGAAAATGCATATGTAGCAATTAATATTCGCTTATTGTTCTTAATGTTAGCTATTCTATATGAAACATTAATCCCTGCTATACACAATATTAGTAATATTAAAGCAACCCACCATGACATATTATCACCTCTAATGCTACAATTATATCATTAAACATGTTTTTTTTAAACAAAAAAGACCAAAATAATTTTGATCTTTCGTGTACACACGTAGTCTGTAAATTGTATATACGTTATTTAGTATATTATTTATTTTCAGAAATATACTTATCAGCATTAATAGCAATACCAATTACAAAAATAGAACTTAATATATAAACCCACATCATCAAAATTATAATTGATGACAAGTTGCCATAAAAAACATCGTATCTCGCGAAATTAGAAACATAAATTGAGTAAATAAAAGTCACCACTATCCAACCAATTGTTGTAAATAAAGCTCCGCGATTGACAGTATTACTTTTTATTTTAAAATCAGGCGAAATTGTATATATTAATTTAACGAAGAAGAAAATAACAAAGAATGAAATTGGCCAACGAATTATATTAAAGAATTTATTTAGATTATCAAAATTTCCTTCAATAAGATTGGTAATTGTCTCAAGAATTGTAGATCCAAATCCTAAAACTATAATTGTTAAGAAAAATATAATCATTACAATTAAAATTAAAAATAATGCTTTTATTCTTCTTTTTATTTCATTACTATTATTATTTTTATATAAAATGTTGGCAGCAACTATGATTGCATAAGTACCATTACTAGCAAAAATAATAGCCAAAATGATAAATAAGAAAATGTTACCATCACTTATTCCCGCTGATAAAAATTTAACAATTATATCCATAATATCTTGTGGTAATGTTATATTAAGTAAATCAATAACCATATCAAACGAAATATTTAGTTTTGATATTATATAACCTAAAATCATGATAGCTGGAAATATAGACAAAATCAAAGAAAATGATAAATTACCAGGTAATATTATCATTTCCGGTTTTCTTATAATCCTATATAAACGTTTTAATACAGTTTTTAACTTGCTAAACATCTTTTTGATCATTGTTTTCCTCTTTTATTTTTCGCATTTCAATAGTCGCTTCATTAATTGCATCATCGATTGTTTTTATATCATCAACAATCATGCTATAACCAATAGCTGCTCCAAAACCATGTTTTAGATCTTTTAATTCTTTGTTTAATTTTTTGATATAAAGTTCTACTTGTTTTTCTTCATATCCAACTAAATAAACTAAAAATTCATTACCATTAGTTCTAACAATATCCGAATTAATTACTTGATTTTTTATTAAAACATTAGCTGCTTCTTTAATTTCATCATCACCAGCATTATGCCCATAATTGTCATTAATATACGCGATATTGTTTAAATCGACAATTAAAATTGTTTGGGGATATACCTGACTATTATCCCATTTTTCAATGTTGTCATTTAAATAGTTGCGGTTTTTCAAAGATGTTAACATATCCATATATTTTATTTTTTCAGTTTTTTTGAATGATATATTAGGCTTTTTGCTTTTATTTAATTGACTTGTTAAGAGAATTGAACCAACAAATATTAAAATCAAGCCTCCACTTACACAAACTTTTCTAATAATTGCTTTTGTATTTAATTTAGAATTAATCTCATTAATTCCTTCGCCTATTACTAAATTTTGAGAATTCGTACGCAAATAAAAGTTAAAATATTGATTAAATATTAAATTACTTGAAACAGAACTCATTGTATAACCATATGGTTCCTCAAGATTATAAATATATTCCAATTTGTAATTTTCCAGAATATTCTTATGATAAAATTCATATGTAGTAAAGTCTATTGCTAATAACTCAGATTCACTATTTAAAAGATCAATTATATTTACATATGTTGTTGGTTTAGCATGATATTCATTCATTAATAACTCAACATTAGAATTTTTTAAAACACCTATTTTTTTATCTTCTAATGATCTTAATGAACTAATATTTATTGCAGTATCAATATTAGAAATAATAGCTATCTGCCCTACATAAGCATTATCAGAAATAAAACCATTTAATTTGTAACCATCTTGATTAGTATTATTAAAAAACACATCAACTTTGCCATCATTAAATCCTTTGATTAATTCTTCAATATTATTGTATTTTTCATATACAATTTCAATATCAGCTATTTCAGAAAATTTATTTAGAATTGCTTTATTAGTTCCATACAAAGTATTGTTAATTGTCATATCATAAGGACCATTTTCAATATAACCATAGTTATATCTTTTACCCTTAAACGCTGCCATTGAATTTTGATCAGTGCCACTAAATTCAAAATAACAATCTGTGAAATATTTATTAAATTTTGTTCGGAAATTATCTGCTGCCCATTTTTTATAATATTTCTTGATAATGTTATTTAATTTATCTACATTTCCAAGGGATATAACATAATTTGTTTTTACTTCATTTATCAAATAATTATTATATAACTTACCAGCCAATACTTTTTCCATCGTTAATAATTGAGGCGCTACAATAGCATCGACTTCACTTATCTTTGTTTCGCTTCCTAGAACACCTACAATCAACTCTGCAATTGTTTTATAAGTTATAAAAGAGCAATTTTCACAAGTTGAAAAATAATTCTTTATTTCATTTAAATCACTTTCTAAAACACCTATTTTAATATTTTTTATATCTTTTAAATTAAAATATTTTTCGTTCTTTAAAGTAAATAAAGCATATGTATCTTCATAAACAACAATCTGTTTGTCACTAATATTCTTAACCATTTTGAATGAGTATGCCTCATCAATCTGATCATTATATGAGTGAGAAATTCTGTTGAATTCAAGATCTGTATTCTTTTCTAAATCTGTGAAAAAATCAAAGATAATACCTTCCCCGACATAATTAAAAACCGGGATGTTATTAGATACTCCTAAATCAATTAAATCTTGTTTATTAGCATCAATCCATTCACGTTCGATTTTCGTTAATGTTGTCGATTTATCTTCGGTTGCAAAATAGTAATAAACGCCAAAACCTGACGCTAGTAATACAATAGTTGTTAATATTACCATTAAAACTTTTTTATTCATAATACCACCTAACTATTGTTACTCCACTTAAATGATAAACTTGTTTTGTGCTTTGATCCAATAATTGGATATGCACTATCTTCTAAATCTTTTTCCTCAATGCATGTTACAAATACTTCAAAATCATAGTAAGCTTTTTCAGCATCACTATAAAGTTCCAAAACTTTGTCAAGCATTGTTTCAATCGAAATTAAACCTGTATCTTTTTTGACATCAATGATAATATTAACAATTCGCCCAGTTGAATATGATTTAGCAGAATTGATAAATTCATTTTCTTTAATAACCTCATTTGTTTTAGTAAATTTTTCATCAGTTAAAGGTACTTTTTCGATTCCTTCAAGGCGATTACCATATAAAGAAATAGCCGAATCTGGAACAATAACTTTTATGATTCCATAACAAATTACCAAAATAACGACGATTACAAAAATTAAAAATGTCATTTTTAGTTTTTTACTCATATCTTTCTCCTCAACTAGTGATTATATTATACTACATTTCACTCATTACACAAAATGGCGATTGTGTCAATTAACATTTTGTTGACAGTTTCTGGATTTGCTTGTCCTTTAGTTTCCTTCATTACTTGACCGATTAAATATTTCAAGGCTTTTTCTTTGCCTGCTTTATAGTCAGCAATCGATTGGGCATTTTCACTAATTACTTTTTCAACTGTTACTTTTAATGAATCATCAGACACTTCAGTAATATCTAAATCAATCATTATTTTTTCTACATCATCATTACTACTTAATATAAGTGGTAATATATCCTTCGCTTGCTTAGATGTTATTTTTTTATCAGTCAAAATCTCTATCAATTTAATTATTCTTATATTATCTAATTTTGTATCAGATAAATGCAAATTGTTTTTATTTAAATAACTTAAAACATCTCCTGTTAGAAAATTAGCTAAAATAACAGCATCTGTTTTTTGATAAATATTACGGTAAAAATCATTTATCTCCTTATCTGAAATTAATGTATTAATATTATTTTTGCTTATTCCTAATGTAGTATACTCTTGACGCATTTCATGTGGTAAAACAGGAATACTTTCTTTTGCTTTTTTAAGCCATTCATCAGATATACAAACAAACGGAATATTTGGCTCAGGGAAATAACGATAATCATTGCCAGTTTCTTTTACACGCATTGAAATTGTCGTATTAGTTTTATCATCAAATCTTCTTGTTTCTTCAATAACTTGATTACCACTTTCCAATACTTTTTTTTGACGTTCGATTTCATAATTAATGCTAATTGCTACTTTACTAATAGAACCAATATTTTTAATTTCTGTTTTGGTTCCCAAAGTTTCACTCGTTTCTTCTCTCAAAGAAATGTTGGCATCACAGCGCATGCTGCCTTCTTCCATCTTAACATCACTGACACCTAAATATAACAATATTTCTCTTAATGATTCAAGATATTGCATAGCTTCTTTGCCATCACTAATAACAGGGCGTGTAACAATTTCAATTAAAGGTACACCTGCTCTATTATAATTTAATAATGTTTGCGTACCACTATGAATACTTTTACAAGTATCTTCTTCAATATGAATACGTTCAATTTCTATTTTTTTAATTCCGTTTTCAGTCGTAATTTCCAAATACCCATCATAACCAATTGGAGTTTCTTTTTGAGTAATCTGATAACCTTTTGGTAAATCAGGATAAAAATAATTTTTACGATCAAAATACATTTTTTGATTTATTTTGCAATTTAAAGCTAAAGCTGCTTTTAAAGCCATATCAATAACTTCTTTATTTAAAGTTGGTAAAGTTCCTGGATATGCAAGGTCAAGAACATCGACATTTGTATTTATGTCATCATTAAAATCATTCTTGCTTCTTGAAAACACTTTTGAATTGCTTTTTAATTCAGCATGAACTTCAATTCCTATAGTTGGTACTAACATTATTCTTCACCTTCTATCTTTAAATCTAAAGAAAGCTCTTTTTCAACAAAACTTGCTAATTTATAAATTTTGTCTTCTTCAAAGTAATTACCAATTATTTGCATTCCTATTGGCATTTTTTCTTCATTAAAACCTATTGGCATTGACAAAGCAGGTAAGCCAGTTAGATTTATAGGGTTTGTTAAAAGATCGTCATAGAAGCTCTTTAAAGCATCATTTTGATGCTCACCAAAAGGATATGCTGTTCTTGTATTGGTTGGTCCAATAATTAAATCATAATTTTTAAATACTTCTTTAAAGTTTTCAGTCATTTTATGTCTTATTTTTAAGGCTTTATAATAATATTTTTGGGCATTTTTTCCACTTAAAATATAAGAACCAATCATTATTCTTCTTTTAACTTCAGCGCCAAATCCTTCACTTCTAGTATAAGAATACATATCTTCTAATTTTTCTTTGTCATTTAAATGACCATATTTAATACCATCAAATCTAGCAAGGTTGCTACTTGCCTCACCTAAAGCAATTATTTGATATAGTGGTATAGCATATTCCAAATCTTCAAGATCAACAAAATCAACAATGCATCCTTTACTTTGAAGTAATGAAACAATTTCTTTTATTTGTTTTCTTATTTCTTCAGATATAACATCGCTTACATAATACTTTGGTAAAGCAATTTTCATTCCCTTTATATCTTCACCGATTAACGATGTAAAATCTTTATTATTATCAACACTATTCATATCATGCTCATCAATACCAGATATTGTATTTAAAAGAATGGCATTCTCGCAAACGTTTTTAGACATTGGCCCAATTTGATCTAAACTTGATGAAAAAGCTACCAATCCATAACGAGAAACACGTCCATAAGTTGGTTTCATGCCAACGATGCCACAAAAACTAGCTGGCTGACGAATTGAACCACCTGTATCACTACCAATTGCTAACACAACTTCATGGCTAGCAACACTAGCTGCCGATCCACTACTAGATCCACCGGGTACAAGTTTTTTATTTCTTGGATTTAAGGTATTACCAAAAAAGCTTGTTTCTCCTGTTGAACCCATTGCAAATTCATCCATGTTAGTTTTACCAATAATAATCATATGTTTTTCTTTTATTTTTTTGATAATTGTAGCATCATAAATCGGCTCGAAATTTTCAAGCATTTTTGATGCACATGTCGTTTTTATATTTTTAGTTGAGATATTATCTTTAATTGCAATAGGAATACCAAATAAAATATTATCTACATCCATATTTTCTAAAGAGGCAGCTTCTTTTAAAGCTTCTTCTTTATTTAAGGTAATGAAATCATTTAATTTATCTTTTTCAATTCGCGAAAATGCTTCTTCTACTAAATCAAGAGGTTTAATTTTTCTTGTTCTTAATAGTTCATTAATTTCTATTAATGTTAAATCTAAATAATTAGTCATTCAAAGCCCTCGTAACAGCAATATAACTGCCATATTTCTTATTCGCATTTTTTAAAATTTCTTCTCTTGTAAGCATTTCTTTTGTTTCATCTTCGTTAAAAGTATTTATATTATTACATGGAGCAATTAATATTTCCTCATCATCTATTTCAACATTATTAATTCTATCCATCTCATTCATAATATCTTTTAATTGATAAGCATATAGTTCTTTTTCATCATCACTTAAATGCAATTTTGCTAAAGATGCTACATGTAATACTGTTTTCTCATCTAACTTTTCCATAACATTCCTCATCTCTTTCGTATTATATCATTTATTGCATTGAAAATAAAGAGTAAAGTATTATTTTTACTTTACTCAGTTTCAGTTTTTTCTTTTGATTTATCTTCTACTAAATCTTTAGTTTGATCTTCACCAATTTTTATTTTCTCATTCTTATCAATGCCTATATTATATTCGATAACTAAGTGATTTGAACCGACTCTTATTCGAACTTGAACGTCCTTTTCAACATTAACAATACGCATATATAATTCTTCTAGATTCCAAACTACATATCCTTCACTTGATAATTCACCTAAATATTCATAAACATTATTTAAAGTCATTCCTTCAATTTCATACTTTAAAGTTATTATGTCTCCTTCAGAAGCATAAACCAATTTACGATTCTTCTTTAGTACACCATTTAAAGTGGCAATTTCATGTTCACCTATTTTTATTTTATCTACATCGTATTTTTTTACCAAGCTTAAAGATTTATATAAATAAAATGAGCATATAACAACAACTAATAAACTTAAAACAATTATTATTTTTGTTGCAAGACTACCTTTTAATTTCTTTGACTTTTTTTCATTTGTTTCTGTAATAACTTCTTTTTGTTCCATATCCACAATAATCACCTAGTTAATTATACTAAAGAAATTTAAAGATTACAAGATTACACTTAATAAAATTAAAAGAGGCTTCAAAATTGAAACCTCTCATTAATCTTTTTACTGAACTACATTGAATGCTGTTCTTGTTTGAACTTCACGACTACACGTTGCTGTCTGAGTGCCGTTAATCCAAGGACCATTTTCTGGCCACGCTGGCCAACTTGAACAATTGCATGTTCTGTAATATATTTTTTTACCGGTTTCAATTTTACAATTAAATGTATAGCTAGCCCATTGTGGCGACGAGTACTGTTCGTCAAGATTGTTGCAATAAGTATTTACTTCAGCATATGTGCTACCTATTGAAGTGAATGTTTGAGTAGTCCCATATGCTAAAGAAGTTAATGTACCAGTTGCTTTATAGGTTTCACCGCATGTCCTTCTATAAGTTTCACTCTCATTTGAAGTGCATGCAGTAGATGCAACATAAGTTGTTGAGTATATAGTCCAAGCTCCATACGTTACTGTGACCGAACAATCACGTTGCTTGTACTGATCGACACTTACAATTGTTACTGCACAGCTATTGCCTTTACCCAATGAATCTTGAATATAACCTCTATATAATCCGGCTGATAATATTGTTTTTGTTCTTGAACCACTAGGCCAATCAGTATTATTCCATGAATATGTTATTCCACTTGTTGCTGATGGATTAATCGTTAATAACACCTTGGCTGCTGGTAGAGTTGTATCCGGAGATACTGGTGATGCTGCTATTGAGCACGTTGTTGAGGACACATCACTCTCTTGACATAATGTGTTAATTGTGTATGGGGCACTGCTCGTTCCATTTCCTGCAAATGTCGTTGTTGCCTTTAAATATACTACTGGTCTTACACCTCTATTTTCATTAGAAAGATAAACGCTTACAGCTCCATTAGTATTCTGATATCTTGCACGAGTTGCTGAATATGGATTCATTACCCAATATGTTGTTGAAGATATATACATCCAGTTATTATTTTTACATGTATACGATTCTTGAATTGTACTCCATTTTGTTGCATCTGTACAGCTTGTACTTGCTCTTAAATAATCAGTTATTATTGGTAATGCTACCGTTTGTGAAACTGGTGTCGCTTTTTCTTGAGTTATTGTTTGGGCAATTGTATTGTTCGGTGTATCACTCCAATAAGTAACTCGTCCTGCATCAAAATTATGAGCAGTCACTTGAGTTTTAGCTGTTGCTGTCATACCATTATAAAATGTCGTATTTAAAGTTGCCCTAATGTTTGTTGCTGTATATGTTAATAAACCTGCACTATCATCATCATATTTGGCATTTGTGTAAACTCCATTATATATTATCTTGTATGTACCATCTGGTTCAATTGATAAGATTCTCCATGTCTGTCCATTAAATGTTACGTAGTTGTTTGGCGATGCTCCTCTATAAATATAACGGGAAGCATCCTGTGCATCACGATATAATCCATTGCCACTTGTTACAATTGATACATCGCCAAGTATCTTTGTATATATTCTAAATATGATTGATTTCTGGGTCGCCACATTCCCTAAAGCGTCAGATATATTATATGTTACTGTATAATTTCCTACTGCTTTATCTGATAGATTCGTAACTGCTGTTGACCCTATTTTTATTGATAATGTACTATAATTTGCTCCACTATAACCATCTGTTATCGAAACAAAATCTACTAAACTAGCTGTTGATCCTTTTTTTAAACATATTGATGCCTCATCCGGAGTTATTACTGGAGCTTCATTATCCAATTTAAATACATTTGAACATATATTACTATAATTACCTAATGTATCAGTTGCATATACGCATAAATACCAATCGCCACTATCTGTTGATTTTACAATTTCTTCTCCACTTGTAAAGTCAGTCCCATTTTCGGCACTAGCTCCATTTGTTTGGGTCCACAAGTACTTGGATGTGGCAACTGCAGTTATGGCATCTTCAACATCTACTATTGTCGATTGAGATTTCGCATATGTTGTATTTCCATTTGTTGCAAATGCTATAATTGGACTAGTTTTGTCAATTTTCACTTGATCAGTTAAAGTTCCCTCACTCGTGTTTCCTGCATTATCTTCTGTTACAACAATGATATCATATTCTCCCTCAATTGTTATTGTTGTACTATTATTAAGTGTCGTAATTGATGCTAACATCGCATTTACACCTTCAGCATATGTAGTATGTGCTCCATAGAATGGATATTTTGTTGCATATGACTTAGAAGCTTCCATCGGATAAAGCGATGTTGAATAATAATATGTCTTCCCTCCATATGTTATAGTTGATACTTCTGATGAATCCTCTGGTAAATATGTTGTATAATACTTCGCTGCATTGGCTGACACATCGCTTATTAGTACTGGTATTCTCCAGGTTTCAGTCCCAACAAATGTGATTATTCCGACGTATGCTTCTTCATTATTCTTTTTAAAATAATCTCTTCCTCCTATATTTATTAATACTTCATCAGTTGTATTTACTAGACTTCCTACCTTAAACTTAGTTGATTTATGACCACTTATACTATCACTTCCATCAACTGCTTCTATATATACATTTTGATTTGTCCAAGCTCCTTCATATGCCTCACCACTTGCACTTCCATATTTCCTTGCTACACTTCCTAGTGTTGGCGGAGTTGTATCTATTATATACGTTTGACAATAATAAAATTCAGAATTGGTTCCTGTTTGTGTTAATACGTTGGTGGCATTATCTATTACATATGTACATACTAGCCATTCTCCATCACTATCTAAAGTTAATTGATGAGTTGCAGTAGTTAAATTAGATTGTGATTTAACAGTTACTTCTGATCCATCTTTATAAACTAACAAATTGTAATAATCTAGTTCACTTCCACCTGTATCATTTGGGGTTACTATTATTGTTTTTACTTCATCATATATTCCGGTTGCTAAATTATAACTCACTGTTGGTGGTGTACTATCAATTGTTATACTTCCACTTGTAGTTGCCACATTATCATTTAAATTACTATCTTTAACTGAATTTGCATCTAAAGTTAATGTAATAGTTCCATTAGCATTCTGACCTAATACCGAAACTGCATACCTATACCCTGTTTTATTTCCACTTGTTATATTAGATTTAGTTACATCACTTATACTTGCTAAAGATGTATTTGATACACTAAATGAACTTGTTGTTAAATCCGCACTTACTATCCCATTTTCATCTAAGCAATCTATTATGTATGTAGTTGGTGTTCCGCCTGTTAAATATTGATTAGCAGAATTGGAACTCCATGTACATGATGGACAAATTAAATCAAAACTTAATACTTTTGTATGACTACTTCCGTAAGGATTATTTGGTGTTACTGTTATTGTTAATGCTGATGTTTGGGTTGCACCACTTACAACTACTGTGTGTGTTTTACTACTACTTCCAGATAAAGTATATGTTGTAGCTGCGACTCCATCTATTGTATATGTTAAATCACTATTACTGAATGTTATATTATATCCAACGTTATATGTATTAGTATTTGTGACAGTTAAAAGTATTGTGGCATTTTGATTACATAATCCATAAGTGTTTTTATCTGTTGAAAGCTGTAAATTATTGTATATTGCTGTTGTAAAGCTAGTTGTTAATGAGTCTTCCAATGAAAAATAAGCATTAGTTCTTTGCACACCAAAAAAACTAACGCCTATTATTAGAATTATCCAAAGTATATGGTTAAATTTTTTATATTCAATCATATTGCTCACTTCTTTACTTTACTAATTATATCAAAAAAAAGTATAATCGTGCAAGTATTATACTTTTTTTAATTACAAATATTGTTTGATTTTCTTGAAACTTGAATCATTTTCTAAATCGGTATTTGCTAATTCTTGCAATAACTTCTTTTGATCACGATCTATTTTAGTTGGAATTATAACTTTTATAACAACATACATATCGCCTTTACGGCCATTATTAACATCAGCAATTCCTTTACCTCTTAAGCGTTGCTTATCGCCAGATTGAGTTCCAGCATCAATCGATAATTTAACATTACCATCTAATGTTGGAAGTTCCTTTTTGCAACCGAATATTGCATCAGTAATCGTGATTGGTAATTCAATTGTAATATCATTACCATTCCTTTCAAACAAAGGATGACTTTTAACGTTAAATTCTAAATAAATATCTCCATTTGGCCCGCCATTAGAACCAGCCTCACCTTTACCGGATAATCTTAATTGATTACCATTGTCAACACCAGCTGGAATCTTTATTTCAAGTTCCTTATTAGTTTTTATTTTACCAGTTCCACGACAACTATTACATGTTGTTTCATATGTTTCACCGGTGCCATTACAATTTGGGCATGTACTTCTTGTCATAAATGCGCCAAATAAAGTTCTTTGTTCAGAATTAACAGTTCCTGATCCATGACAAGTTGAGCAAGTTTTTATTCCTTTCCCACCTTTTCCATTACATTCATCACATTTTTCATATGTATCAATATTTAACGTCTTTGTGCAACCGAAAACTGCTTCTTCAAATGTTAATGTCATATTTATTAAGCGATCTCTGCCTTTAGTAGCTCGACTTCTCTTGGAAGATGAACCACCGAAATTAAATCCAAATCCACTTTCACCAAAAATTCCATCAAAAATATCTGAAAAATCAAAGCCACTAAAGTCATATCCGCCAGACCCAGCGCCATTATTTGCAAAAGCAGCATGGCCGAATTGATCATATTGTTTACGTTTACCCTCATCAGATAATACGGCATATGCTTCTTGTGCTTCCTTGAATTTCTCAGCAGCATCAGGTGCTTTATTAACATCTGGATGATATTGTTTAGCTAAGCGCCTAAAAGCACTTTTAATTTCATCAGTTGAGGCTGATTTGTTCACTCCTAATATTTCATAATAATCTCTTTTTTCCATAATACACCTACTTACTTATATGTGTCTTTAAATAAATCAATATACTTATCAAATAAATTGATAGCATTTTCCACAATTTCTTTTGACTCTATATCTATATTCATTGTTTTTAATGCTTCCATTGGGTTCATACTGCCACCAATTTTCAAGAATTCACGATAATTCTTAAGCATTTCTTTATTACCATTGCTTATTTCATTAGCAATATAGCTAGCAATCGATAAACCAGTTGCATATTTATAAACATAAAAATTGTAATAGAAATGAGGAATACGTGCCCATTCATATTTAATTTCTCTATCAATTATAACATTATTTCCAAAATATTTTTTCACAATATTATAATAATTGTCACATAAATAATCACTTGTTAATATTTTACCATCATGGCTATCTAATACCATGTTTTTTTCAAACTCGGCGAACATTGTTTGACGATAGATTGTAGCTTTAAATAATTCTAATAAATTATTTAAGACAAGTAATTTCTGATTTACATCATCGCTTTTTAACAAATAATTAGCTAATAACATCTCATTAACAGTTGAGGCGATTTCAGCAACAAATATTTGATATTGGCTATAACAATAACTATTATTTTGATCAGAATAATAAGAATGCATCGAATGACCTAATTCATGAGCTAATGTAGAAACATCATTTAATTTACCTTCAAAATTTAGCAATAAGAAAGGATTAGTTAAATAGCTTCCCGAAGAATATGCTCCTCCTCTTTTTCCTTTACTGTTATAAACATCAATCCATTTTTCATTGAATGCCCTGCTTAAAACTTCAACATAATCATCACCTAAGACACTCAAAGCTTTGATAACAATTTCTTTTGCCTCTTCATAAGTATATTCTAAAGCATCTGTTTTAATTAATTCAACATAAGTATCATATAAATGTTCCTTTTTAAAGCCTAAAATTTCATTGCGAACTTTATAATACTTATATATGACATTTAAATTCTCATTAACTGTCCCAATTAATGAATCATATACTTTAACATCAATAGCATCACTAAATAAACTCTGCTCTAAAGGATTTTTAAATTTATAAATTTCACTATATGCATTTAGAGTATTAACATAACCATTATATGTTGAAGAAATAGCATGAATGAATTCACCGTACTTATTCATTAATTTTTTGAAAGCATTTTTTCGAACATTTCTGTTTTTTGAATGCAAAAATTTACTATAATTGCTTTCTGTTAACTCTTGTTTTTTTCCTTGCTCATTAGTAATGTTACCAAATGTTAAATCTGTATCTGTCAATTTTTCATAAGTTTCTCCACTTGCTCTTAAAGCATTGTTTAAAGTTGTTATAATTTTTTCTTGATCAGATGTTAGGGTATGACCTTTATAACGAAACATATTTTTAAGCAATATTTCATATTCTTTTTTTAACAAATCGTAATCCAAGTAAAAATTTTCGATTTTTTTATAATCAAATTGAAGCAAAGTTGGTTCAAAAAAGCTTGTTTTTTTAGATAAATCATCGTACAAATTCAATACTTTTTTGACCATTTCATCATAAATACTAACACTAGTATCTGTATCGTTGTTAAGATGAGCATAAGTGTATAATTTATCAAGTGAAGCTTCAATTACCTCTAATTCATTTAAATAATTATATAGGTTTTTTGCTGAATCAAATACATTTTCAGTTTTTAACTTATCAACTTTGTTTTTTATTTCATCTAAATAATTATTAAATTCTTCATCTGTTTTAAAAATTGTTGTTAAATCCCACTTATATTCATTACTTATTTCACTTCTCTTTTTTTGTTTTTCGGCCATATTCTCTCCTATATAAGCGAAAGTTCTAGTAAAACTAGAACTTCACTTTTATTTTTCTTCGTATTCAGCATCCTTAACGTTATCACTTGTTTTTGGCTCTTCACTAGTTGTTTCTTCTTTTGGAGCATTTTTAGCTGCTTCTTCGTAAACCTTAGTTGCAAGTTTTTGCATTGTTTCATTTAATTCATCTTTTTTACTCTTGATAACATCTAAATCTTCTTTAGTTAACAATTCTTTTAATTCTGTCATTTCTTTTTCAGCTTTTTCTTTATCGGCAGAATCAACCTTATCACCTAAATCTTTAATAGCTTTTTCAGTTGCAAAAATTGTTTGTTCAGCTTCATTACGAACATCTGCCTCTTCTTTACGCTTTGAGTCAGCTTCTTTATTAGCTTCAGCTTCTTTGACCATTTTATCAATTTCATCATCACTTAAACCAGTTGAACCAGTAATTGTGATTGTTTGTTCTTTATTTGTTCCCATATCTTTTGCTTTAACATTGACAATACCATTGGCATCAATATCAAATGTTACTTCAATTTGTGGAACACCTCTTGGAGCTGGAGGAATATTACCTAGTTGGAAACGTCCTAATGTTTTATTATCATTAGCCATACTTCTCTCACCTTGTAATACATGAATATCAACAGCAGGTTGATTATCAGCAGCGGTTGAGAATACTTGTGATTTTGAAGCAGGGATTGTTGTATTTCTTGGAATTAGTACTGTCATTACTCCACCAAGTGTTTCAATACCAAGTGATAATGGTGTTACATCAAGTAAGACGATATCATTTACTTCACCAGTTAAAACGCCACCTTGAATAGCAGCACCCATAGCTACTACTTCATCTGGATTAACACTCTTATTTGGTTCTTTTCCTAATTCTTTCTTAACTAATTCTTGGACTCTTGGAATACGCGTAGAACCACCTACTAATATTACTTTGTCAATATCTGATGCACTTAATTTAGCATCTTTTAAAGCTTTACGAACTGGTTCCAATGTTGAATCAATTAAATCTCTTGTTAATTCTTCAAATTTAGCTCTAGTTAATGACATATCCAAATGTAATGGACCATCACTACCTTGTGATAAGAATGGTAATGATATTTGAGTTGTTGTTACGCCACTTAATTCTTTTTTAGCTTTTTCGGCAGCATCTTTTAGTCTTTGCATAGCCATTTTATCTTTAGTTAAGTCAACACTATTTTCTTTCTTAAATTCACTTACTAAATAATCAACAACTACATTATCAAAGTCATCGCCACCTAAACGGTTATTACCACTTGTTGACTTAACTTCAAAAACGCCATCGCCTAGTTCAAGGATAGAAACATCAAATGTTCCACCACCAAGGTCATAAACAAGGATTTTTTCGCTTTTATCTTGTTTATCAAAACCATATGCTAAAGATGCAGCAGTTGG
>CAZLKF010000004.1:0-97553 GCA_964560085.1 uncultured Muribaculaceae bacterium | reverse complement strand
AGGATGTAGATTTAATCAATGATTTTTTCTTAAATGAGTCCAGTTAAGGCTCCATATGTTTTTTATAAACCTTTGAAATATAAGGTTTTTCTTTTGTTTTAAAGGGCTAACAGCCTTTTTTTTCTTGTAAAAATATCAATGCTTTTTTGCCTTAAAAAGCATAGTATTGACATAAAACAAGACCAAAACAAGACCAAAATATGTAGCAATTATTTATTATACAAAAAAAGTTGATTTATTAATCAACTTAAACTTATTTAATATTAAATGTAATCACTATTTTCTTGATCTTTTTTTAAGTAATTTAAAAATTAAATAAATCATAAATGATCCAATTGTTATAATAACAATATAGATTAGTAAGAACAGTAGATATGGAACAGTACTTTGAATTGTATTAAACACAGGTAAGGTGCTAGTAAAATATGGACTGATAAAAAACATATTAAAGGTTTCATTATTTAAATCAACAAAATTATATATTGCAATATTTAATATTTCAGCACTAACTAAAAATAGTAGAAATACAATAATGGCTTTTTTTAAATATGAAATATTTGTTTTGACTTCATCTGTCATTACTAAATAAACAGAAATAACAAAACTACCTAAATGTAACCACATTGTATGTACATTTACTAATATCGATTTGGTAAAGCAACTATCTGGCATTATCATTGTTGCAATACTACCAAGAATTGTAACATAAGAAATAAATGATAATAAAGAACTTCTTATTAAACCTTTTTTTAAAAATAAGCAACTTATACAAACAATTATTGGAATTGTACAAAGTTGATATGGAAATGCATACCATTGATAGTCCCATGAAACAGTATTTGTCAAAGCATCATAATTAAATGACCAAATTAGTTGTTTTAATACTTCTAATAATAATGCAATAACACCATATATTCCTAATACAATTTTTAATTGTTTTTCATTATATTTGTTTTTTATATTATATAGATATATTAATACAATTACAACGATAAATAAGCATATTAAATGAAACCAACCAAAAGCTTTTGGTTCATTCATTTCTGTTTGAAGAAAATAAAGTATTTTCTCTAAAAAATTCATACTACACCTTCTATACTTATTCTACAAATTCATTATATCATGTGCACATCTATTTTCAAAAATAAAATTGATTGTAAAATTTGCATAAAAAAAATTGATATATATTTAGTTTACATATCAATTTTTTTTTGATTCTTACACTCTTTGCAAATTCCATTAATTTGAACATTATGATTAAGTATCTCGTAACCTTTTTCTTCTTCAAAACATTTTTCTATTGATTCAAGAGGACAATCTAATAATTCTTCTCTTTTATGACATTTCACACAAGTAAAGTAATGTCCATGTTCTTCTTTTATAGCATAAAATACCAATTCATCATAGTTAACACGTTTTTCAATAATATTTTTAGCAATAAGCAAATCAATTATTCTATGAATTGTTGATTGATCAACATTGTGGCACATATTTACAATGTTCTTCAACGTTGCATTTTCTTTTAATTCATTTATGGAATCAATTACCATACTCCTCTGTTTGGTAATTTTTATATGATTTTTCTTGAATAGATCATCACTTATCATATAATCATCTCAATTATTTCTATTATGATGCCTACAAAAACGCCAATACCATAAATTAATCCCAAAATCAACATATTTTCTTTTATATTTTTGTTTGTTTTAAATAAAACAAGTAAAGCTACTCCACTACCAGTTAATAAACCAGCCATCGTGGAGCCTAGAGATATGACGTTACTTAAATAAAGCTCACTGATTATAACACTTGCACCACAATTTGGTATAAGTCCAATAATAGATGCAACAAATGGTCCAAAAATACTGTTTTTTAAGAACAATTTTGTTAAAATATCATCGCCAACATATTCAAATAAAACATTTAATCCAAAAGAAACTAACAAAATAAATACGAATATTTTCAATGTATGAATTAAAGATGATTTAAAAATGTTTCCGTTTTCACAATGACAATGTTCATCATTACATATTTCATAATCAGTTTTTTTATTTTTTCTCTTTCGCAAAATAAAATCAATTGCAAAACCAAAGATTATTCCTACCAAGAATTTTATTCCCAATATTTTTAGAATTGTTGTGCTATCAGCTTGCCCAGCAATCAAGATTGGTAACATTTCATCACTAGTTGAAAGATAAATGGATATTAGTGTTCCTAGTGAAATAATTCTTGTAATATATAAATTAGTTGCCATGACCGAAAATCCACATTGTGGAATCAAACCTAAAGCACTTCCTAAAATCGGTCCGCACTTTCCAGCTTTAGATATAAGTTTTTTATTATTTATTTTGTGTTCAACTACTTCAATAAGTAAAAATGCTAAGTATAAAAAAGGCAATAGTTTTACTGAATCAATTAATGTTTCAATTATTATTTCTTTCATAAAATTTCCCTTCTTGCAAAATATTTGCATTTACATTATAAGATGTATTGATATTAATGTCAATAAATTTTTTAAGCAGAAAATTTTCCTGCTTCTTTCTAATCAGTGATATCTATAATATTCAAGATAATCTTTTTTTCATAAAATGTATTGAGGTGATATATGATAAACTTTGACAATTTATATGAACTAATTAAAATTTCTTTCATTACCGGAAGTATTGGAACCTTGTTTGTCCAAAAAATAAAGTGCAATGCTTGGATTAAAAACGATTGTATAGTCGTGTTTATATCCTTCTTTGTTTCACTGCTACTCGGAACTTTCTTTACAATTACTTTCACCAATTTTCCATTCAAATATGCACTATGGGTTGGTGTATTTTCATTCGTTGAAGCTGAAGCCTTATTTAATATTTTAAAGAAAACATTGAATCTTAAAACATATAAGGAAAGTCTTAAAGAGAAGATTTCGGAAGCGCCAATAGAAGAAGAGCAGATATTAGCTGATGAACAAAAATCTAGTGAATGGAGCGATGACCTTGGTGACGGATAAAATAATTAGTATTGCCAATAATGAGATTGGTTATTTAGAAAAAAAGAGCAAAGAAAATATAAATGACAAAAAAGCAAATGCCGGAACAAAAGATTACACAAAATATGGTGTTTGGTTTGGATCTGACCCTGGTCCCTGGTGTTGTAAATTTGTGTGTTGGGTTTTTAATCAAGCTGGTTGTTTAAGTTTGATAAGAAAAACAGCTGGTTGTAGTACAATGATGAATTGGTTTAAAAACAACAATCAATATTTAAAAAATAATTATATTCCTAAAAAATGTGACATCATATTTATTAATTGGAATAAAAAAACAAGTCCTGATCATATTGGCATTGTTACAAAAACTGATTCAACCTACGTTTATACAGTTGAAGGAAATCGCAGTAATGGGGTTTTCAATGCAAAATACAAATTAAATGATCAAAGAATTATTGGTTATGGCATTCCTAAATTTGCTGATGTTTACCCTACTGGAAAATATCAAGTAATTTCCAAAACTTATCTGCGTGTTAGAACGGGTCCAGGAACAAACTATCCTAGTTTAAAATACGAAGAGTTAACTTGTAATGCGCGATTGCAAAATATGGAATTAAGCGGTAAAAGAGCCAATGGTTTAGTAAATGGTGTTACATGTGATGTTTCAAAAGTAAATAGTAATTGGGGAAAAATTCCTAGTGGCTGGATTTGCTTAGATTATTGCAAAAGAAAAACTGATTAAATCAGTTTAATAATAATGGCCATAAAGTAGATATAATAGCAATAGCGATTATTACAATTATTGTTATATATCTATTTTTTTTCGTGCCATTTTTTTGATTTACTTTTAAGAATAATTTTCCTAGTAATAAAGCAAGTCCCCATATTATAATTACCCAATAAAAAGCTCCTAGTCTTGTAAAATCTTTAGTTAAGGTAAACCAACCATTAGTTTCATAATCCATAAAAAAGTAAGGAAATCTTTGCATCTGACCAGAAGCCATACTACCAAATAAGGCAGCATCTGTTATAAAAGACATACCGATAATAATTGTTGCATAAATAACTGGCATAAGACAAGAAGACAAATATGTGTTTTTAGTCATTTTTATTTTATCATATAGCATGAAATCAATAATTGCTAAAATTGGTGAAATTAAATGAACAGACATATTAGATGGTGATAGCAAATAATTCATACTCGTTAAACCTAATTGTGGTACTAATATAAAGGCAAAAACGAGAAATGTAATTGATATGCCAACTGTACATATATATTTTATAACATATAAATAGTTAGGTATTTTCTTTTTAGATAATTTGAATATTAGAAATATCGCACATATTATAAGAATAAAAATATTACTTTGAATTGTATAATATAAAAACTTCTCGACACTCATAAAACCATTATCAGCTGTAATAAATACACCATATATAGAGCTAATTATGATTAAAATTTCTAACAATATTGATTTTTTCATATAACACCCAAACATATCAATTAGATATTTTTTTCTTTCTTATTGTTAATAAATACGTCACTAATGATAGTATCAATATTGTTAAACAAATTGCTAACGCTTTATTACTATTATCATCATTACCAACTATTTCAACGCTGACAACATCACTATATATCTCTTTTTTAGCATCGCCATTTTTATTTGTTATTAAAACCGTATAATATTTAATATTTTCTTGCTCTTTAATATGATATGTCGCAGTCGTTGCTCCACTAATTGCTGTCATATCATCTATTTTTTTAGTTGAACCAGTGTACCATTGATAAGACAATATTCCTTGATCAGTTGAAGAAGCTTCAACGCTTAAAATAATATCAACTGTATTAGCAAGTTTTTTAATACTTTGAGGTTGCGACATTATAATTGGCTCAGATGCGTTATTGTATTCTTTGGAAATATTAACTTTTATTATTCTTGAATCAACACTATTAACTACAGAAAATTTAGTATTTGCTATATGACAATAATACTCGAAAACACCTTCAGCACTGGTATCAACAATATAATTTGAATTATTTGAATTTTCCAGTTCAACAAATTTATTGTCTATTTTTTTATACCATGTATATGAAAGAAAACCTCCATCGGTAATTTCAGCTTTTATATTTAATATTGCATAAGAATTAGGGCCAACATTAATGTCAACTGGTTCATAAATAATGGTAGGCTTTTTTGCCGTTGCTTTATTTACATTAACTTCGATTATTTTAGTCGTTATCTTTTCTTGAACATCCATAATTTCACAATAGTAATAACTCTTTCCTATTTCGTAGGTTGGAGGGTTATATATATGATTATTGGCATTATTGATTTTTTTAAAATCAACATTATTCTTTGTTTTACTTTGATACCATTGGTATTTCAAGTTTTTATCATCTTGAACTTCAACTTTCAATTCGACAAAGTTTCCCTGCTCTACTGTTGTATTTTTTGATATATCAACAATCTCTAAAGCATTAATTTTTGTAGCAAAAACAAACATAAAAATAAGCAATAATATTTTTTTCATACATCCTCCTGCTTGCAAGTTAATTCAACACCATTACTGCGACAATAAATGTTCCCATTTCTTGTTATATACGTAGTGGCATTAGCATTTTCTAGCAACTTTATTAATTCTTGATCTTCCTTATTCTTATCAGAACTAGTTATAATAGCGATTCTAGGGTTAATATTGTCAATTAATAAATCACTATTATTTTCTATTTTTCCATGATGAGGAAGTTTCACTAAAGTAGAAGTCCAATCTTTTGTTAAAATTTTGGTAATTCTTTCTTCTTCTATATCGCCTAAAAACAAATATGTTACTTCATTATCAGTTAATTTAAATAACAATGACATATTATTTTCAAAATCAGTTTCATATATTGATTCTTCACTTACAAATACTTCAGTATTTATTTCATCTAATGTGATGTTTTCAGTCAATCTGATAAATTCAACTTTTCTACTGATAATAGTATTGTTGAATTCATTATATAAATCCGAATCCTCATTATAATTAGGTCCATATACAATTCCAACCGTGAACTCATCGATAATGCTTAATGCCCCACCTATATGGTCTTTATCATAATGAGATATTAATAAATAATCTATTTTAGCAATTCCTTGCTTTTTTAGATAATTAATTATTTCAGTAGAATCATCAGTTTCACCAGCATCTATTAAAACAATTTTATCATTTATTGATAATAAGGCACTATCCGCTTGCCCAATTTTAAAAAACACAATTTCACTTGTAATAGTTGTACAACCTGTAACCATAAATATTAAAAATACACTTATTAATATCTCTATTTTTTTCATATTATATATTATAGCATTTTTGGCAAAAGAAAAAAAGTCCTTTTGGACTTTATTCTGTTCTTAATGCTTCGACTGGATCTTTCTTAGAAGCAATACGGGCTGGAATCAAACCTCCAATAATTGTTAGAAGCGTACTTATAATAATTAACGCAACCGCACCAATTAATGGTAGAGAGGCAATTGATTTTATATCAACTAAATTATAAATAATACTGTTTATAGGAATTAATAATAATAAGGTTACCCCGATTCCTAACAAACCTGCCCCGATTCCAACAATAAATGTTTCTGCATTGAATACACGACTGATATCATGTTTTGAAGCACCTAAAGCTCTTAAAATGCCAATTTCCTTTGTACGTTCTAAAACGGATACATATGTAATAATACCAATCATAATACTAGAAACTACCAAGGAAATAGAAACAAATGCAATTAAAACATAGCTGATTGTATTAACAATTGATGTAACTGATTTCATTAGTAAACCAACATAATCAGTATAATTAATAATTTCACTTTCTAAGTTGTTATCTTTTTTATCTTTGTTGTATTCTTCAATCAAATCAATGATTTTTTCTTTTGCTTCAAAATTTTTCGGATAAATATTAATAGCACTTGGACGCGATCCTTCAATAATTCCCATTTTCTTCAAATTGTTGTTTAGAGATGTTCCCATATCTTTATTAAATGGCATACCTGTAAAAACATCAAGATCAAAATTTTTCTTTTGCTCTGTATATATAGTACTCTTATTATTTACTTCAGCAATGTGACTTATTAAAGAACTTTGATAGCCAATTGATTTAGTAGCATCAACTGCATCACTACTTGGGCGAATGATTCCTACTACTTTTAACTCAATTCCTTTTTTTATTTTATCTAACATAAAATTCTGATCTGTTGTTCCATCAACCCAAAGATTATTTTCATGTTTATATAATTCGCTATTAACAACAACTCTAAACTTTAATTTCAATAATTCATCATAAGTATACGTTGTTTCTTTTGTTTCTACTTTTGATCCACTCATAATAGTTTTCATTATTTCTTCTAGTTCTGCTTGATTTTTAATGCCAAGAGAATATAAAGCATAATCACTTAAACCATTGTTACGATCAACTATTAAAACAATCTCGTTATAAGCAGTTGGCCAAGAACCAGCAAGAATATCGTATTGACTTTCTAAATACGTTTGGTTATCCATTAATTGTTGCCAGATATCGGTAGTCATTGCCATATTAGACATTCCTAGTTTATCAAAAACAGGACTAGGATTAACGGGAATAACTTTATCTGCGTCTTCTTTATAAACTTGTAAGCCAACACTATATGAATATTTTACTTCATTTGCATATTCATCTAAAGTAGTTTTCTTTTCATCCAAAAATGTTTTAAATTTTTCTAAATTATTAGTAGATATTTTTGAAGTCATTAAACTTATCATATCAACCATTACATCATTAGAGTAAACTTTATCTAATGATTCATGTTTGTTTTTATCTTGACTAGCTGTAAATGATGTTAAGAAAGCACTTGAATCAATCATTGTTTCTTCGATTGTAATTGGGTATGATGATAACGTATCTTCTTCAATACTAGCAATATATTCACTTACACCATTTGATAAAGATAAAATTAAAGCAATTCCAATGATACCTATTGAACCAGCAAAAGCAGTAATAATTGTTCTACCCTTTTTAGTTAATAAATTATTGAAACTCAATGATAAAGCTGATAAAAATGACATATGAGTTTTTTTGCTTTTTTTGGTTTTTTCAATAGTATTTTCTGATGCCTCATATGGATTAGTATCATCAATAATATTGCCATCTAAAAGCCTAACAATACGACTAGAATACTCTAATGCAAGATCAGCATTATGAGTAACCATAATAACCAATTTTTCTTTAGAGATATCTGACAATATTTTCATGATTTGGAGACTTGTTTCTGAATCTAAAGCACCGGTTGGTTCATCTGCAAGTAATATATCAGGATTATTAATTAGTGCTCTAGCAATCGCGACTCGTTGCATTTGACCACCAGATAATTGATTTGGTTTTTTATTAATATGACGTTCTAAACCAACTTCTTTTAAAACTTTTAATGCTCTTTCACGTCTTTCTTTTGGTTTTACCCCAACTAATCTTAATGACAACTCAACGTTAGCTAATATCGTTTGATGTTGAATTAAATTATAGTTTTGAAAAACAAAACCGATTCGATGATTACGATAAGTATCCCAATCAATATCCTTATATTTTTTTGTTGATATATTATCAATCAATAAATCGCCAGTTGTATATTTATCTAAACCACCAATAATATTTAAAAGTGTCGTTTTCCCACTACCACTTGGTCCTAATATTGATACGAATTCACTTCTTCTAAACTTAATACTGACGTCATTTAAAGCATTTTGCTTAAAATCACCAGTCAAATAAACTTTACTAACATTTTTTATTTCTAACAAATTAGTCTCTCCTTCTTCCGCCAAACATTAAAACAAGTCTTAATATTTGAATTGCTGAATTGGCAGCTGAGGCAACATAAGTTAATGCTGCTGCCTTTAAAACGGTTCGTGCTTTTTTTACTTCATCATTGGTTAAATATCCTTCGCCTAATTGTATTAAAGCTCTACTTGAAGCATTAAATTCAACAGGTAAAGTGACAAACTCAAAAAATAATATAACGCATTCTAAAATGATTCCCACCATAATTATTTCAAAAATTGAGGCAATTATCCCAATCATGATAGCTAAATAACCAGCATATGATGAAATTGTTACTAAAGGAATCAAACTGTGCCTTAATCTTAAAGGACCATATCCATTCTTGTCTTGAATGGCATGACCACACTCATGAGCGGCAACAGCTAAAGATGTTATAGAATTTCCATTATAAACCGCATTTGACAAATTAACGCATTTATTCTTTGGATCATAATTATCCGTCATCAAGCCTTGATTAATATTGACTTTAACATTAGTTAAACCATTTTTATCAAGAATTTTTCTAGCTACTTCTGAGCCAGTTATATTAGCGGAATTTCGCACTTTTAAATATTTATTATATGAAGATGTTACATATGCTTGTGCGATTATCGTTATCAATAAAGCTAGAAAAAATAAACCATAATACATTATTTATCACCTATTTCCTTCACAACAGCTTCTTTAATTTCATTTGGTTTTACCTCAATTACATTGGTACCGGCTGCCAAATCATGTAAGCCTCTATTATCTTTACGAGTGCAGACCATAATAACTATCGTTGTTTCAATAATTAAAGCCCCTACATATAGTATATTACTCGCTAACATATAATTTTCCTTTGAAAGTAGTAAAACAAATAAAATTTTTATTAAATTTATACCTAAATTGTACAATATAAGCGAACGTATTAAATATTTCCCTATACTTGCATTAGATTCAATTTTTATCTTCATTAGCTTTTTACCTAAAGTTTGACCATTATTATATTTTTGGAATATAACGAAATAGATTGTTATTAAAATAATTGAAATGCTTGAACTTACAATACTATTGCGATCTAAATCATAATTGTATTCCTTAATCTTATTTTGATATTCACTCATTTCAATTTTTTTATCATTATATTCTTTAGCTGTTTCTTCAAAACTCTCATAAATTTCATTATATTTATCTAATTGTGGGTTCAAGTAACTAATACTTGCTAACATAGAAGAAGCTACTACAACTATTAACATATCAATAAAATAAGCAATTAATCTTTTAAAAAACATATTGATCCTCTTTTCTATTTATAAATTATGTACATACAATATAATAACATATTTATGCTCTTTTTGGTAATTTATTTTTAAACAAAAAAAGAGTATATTTACCCTTTTCTATTTTGAATGATCATCCAATTCATAATTTCCGGATCATTATAAATTAATGATGTAATATTATGGACATTCCCTGGAATAGTTATAAATGTTGCATCGACCCCGATTGATTTCATATAGTTTATACTTGATTTATCATAACTATATTTTACATTCATATCTCCCTCGGAGTGATATGCACGAACAGGAATATTAATAAGTTCAGCGGCTGTAGCCGATGTTCTACTATCCCAAGTTCCTGATATAGGAACAAAGCAAGAAAATAAACCAGGGTTTTTACCAATAAATCGATAACCAAACATTGCTCCACGACTATGTCCAGTAAAAGCAATCTTGTTTTTATTAACGTTATTTTCAGTTACTACATAATCAATTAAAGTACGTAATTGGGAATACTTGTCTTCATATGTAGCCGGATAAACATTAGGAAATAAATATATTGCTTGTGTTTTTGTAGTTTCATTAACATATTTACTAATATTATTTTTCATAGTTTCCATTGAAGATGCTGAACCACTGGAACCAAGAAAGAAAACAATAAGTGGCAAATTAGATAAAGTTGTCGCATTATTAGGAACATAAAGTAAATAATTAATTCCATTATATTTATATTGATTAATTCCACTTGCTAAGTTTTTATAGGCATTACAATTCACTGTTATATTATTACTAGATGTGTCTTTAATTACAACTTGAATTTTAGCTGTTGAGCCAGTTATTTCATGAATCGGTGTTGTTTTGTAGCCTGTCTCTTTGCCATTAATAATATAATTATAACCAGCTATTCCTTCATTATCATGAGCACTTACAACAATCTTTATTTTTGTTCCATCAACTGTACTCGTACAAGATCCTGTTGGTGCAACATTATCAATACCAATAACTGGAACAACTTTTAAAATATATTCATCATTTAAATCATAAATATAAAATTTATAATTACCATTATTTGAAACTGCATACGATATAATTCTATCACTATATTTATTACCAATTGGATCAATCGTTTCTTTATAGCCTTCACCAATTATCTCAAGTTTTATATTGATTTTATTATTAAGTTTTTGATGTGTTACTTTGATTTCTAAATTATAATCGTTTTTTATTACATTGACAGTTCTCGTTACTATAACAGTTTTATTATGTGTGTTTGTAACTCTATAAATTATAGTATAAGTACCAATAATATTAGGATTAAGATTGGTTTCGGTGACTACTTTAGATGTGATGTTGCCATCTATTTTATCGGTTGCTGTAAATCCCGGTTCAATATAAGAATACCCTTTTTTTATAGTTATTTCATTGCCAATTAATGTTATTACAGGACTACTATATTGATTTTTACTTGTGAAAATTAATAGTAATGCAATCATCAAAATAGCAAACAAAGCAATAGCAATAACTATTCTGTATTTTTTTAAATCATCTAAAAAGGAATTCATTTATATCACCATACTTTTAATAATATTATAGCATATTTTTATCAATTGATTATGAATGGATCATCAATTGTCCCAGTTCCTGTAAATGAAACGTCACTTCTAATATAAAATGAAGGCATAGCATACATGGTATAAGTAGTATCACCTGTCACTTGATTTACTCGACTTGCTCTTCTTTTACCAATCATATTTCCTTGAGCAATAACAAAAACATCATATGTATTAATATTGTCAGCAGTCATAGTCCACAATATTTCTTTTGCACCCGATAAAACTAAAAGATAATTACTCGCTTTTATTTGACTTGAAGTTAAAGTAAGAGGTGTTAAAGATGCATTTAAAACATCGGCAATTGATAATAAACCAATATATCCTTGCCACTTTGTTACCATTGATTGGGTATTTTGCTCATCACGATTTAGACCACTTACACCAACGCCTGTATTAAAATCATGTTTGATAATTTTGGCTTTTACCTTACTATTTAATTGATTGTAATAAGTGTCATTAAAATAAGTGTTTAAACTGGCATCAATTAAGACATTTCCATTCATATAATTGTTTGTAAATTTTTCTGATTTGTTCCAAGCATTGCAGCCATAATATTGATCTTCTACTACTATTTTAGAAGAGTAATCACAGTATGATGAACTAAGTGAATCGCGATTTCCTGATGCATCAAATGCTTTGTTAATTTTAAATGATTGATTGATAATTTTCATAGTATCGTCTTCATTATAAGAAATAATGCGATAAACATCAGAACTACCATTAATTTTTAAATAATTGTTGACATTTAACCCACGATAAACAAATTTGGCTTGATTATCCAAATATAAACCATCATTACTCCCAGTTATTTGCTCACCAACAGCATATTCTCTTAATGTATTATAATGAACTCTAGTTGGAACATATTTATCAACATCAATTAAATAATTGCTTCTTAATTCTTCAGCTGTTAATGGTTTATCATAAACACGGACAGCATAAACACCACCATGATATTGCTGAATATCAGCTTCATTCCAGCGAGCTATTTTAAATGAGCCTGGTGAGATTGTATTAGTGCTAAGATATTCATTAGTTGAAACTAAATTGCCATTTAAATATAAATTTAAACTATCGGCAATTCTTACTAATTGCAATGAATAATTTTTTGTTGCTATTAATGATGATGAAAATTTATAAAACAAATTGGTATTAGTTGGAAATTGCCTATTATGGAATGTAATAAGCTCACTGCCTGCCAAATTAAACTTGATGCGTCCAGTATCATTTTTGAGGTCATTTACTTGGGAAACAATAGCTTCATCAGTTGAAGAATCAAAATTGCTTGGCAAACGAATAAACGCCTCTAAAGTGAAATCACCAGTAAGTGGAATAATAGATTCATTTATAGTGCCATAAGCTCCATCTTGTGAAAAATCATAGTATTTACTTTGATTATTATATATTGTTGAAATTAATCTCAACGCTTTTTTATTAATGCGATCATACCATATATTATTGCTAGGAGAATCTTCACCTCTTAAATCTAAAATCATTCCTGGAATATATTCTTTAATAACTGGAATGTATTCAGAAAATTCCAATTCAAATAAGGCATTTAAAATTTCTGATGCTGATAAATTATTTTCTTTATATTTAAAAGTGACAACAAAATTTTTGGCTTCACCTTTTAAAAATGTACTGCCAACTTCAATTCCTTCAAGTGTATAAATTATATTTTGATTATCATAACCAGTAATGTTAATGCTTTTTATTTGCATTGAAGTATTGCCAAAATTTTTAATAGTTAAACTATAAGATGCTACAGAATTAATATTTTTAAGGCCAATACTAACATTAAATGTAGTTTTAGTATATTTGTTAGCATTAACCTCATATGCTCCATTAAGAGAGCTAATATTAGACATACTGCTTATTCTAATATCTTGAGTGGCACTTACTAGAACATTAGTCTTAATTTCTAGTTTTTCGCTTAAAATTGAATAGCCAACACTTAAAATTGTTGTTAAAAGAGCGAAAATAATAATTGCTATAATATTGATTTTTAAGGTAAGTTTATTTGTCATGTTTCACCGCTTCATAAGTATTTATAACATATAAATATGCATATGAATCATTAGTAATAATAAATGAAGATGAATCCTTATGACTTGTTTCAAAGTAAATAATTGGTTTATTTAAAGAAGTTTGGGCATTTAATAGTTCTTCAAAATTATTAACTTCGATAATATTTAATTTCTTTAAATCAGGCATTTTCTTAACTTTAACAATAATATCATCATAATTTTTTAGTATTTTATGGATTTTTTTGTTGTATTCTTGTCTTCTAGGAATAAAGATTATTATTAACAATATAATTGTTAACAAATAAAGAAAATCAATTATATAAAGAATTAATGCTAACATATGATATTTTTCATAAATATCGGTTTTATCTTTATATTGAATAAGTGCTGATTCGTTATTTATTTTTGTATTTTCATCATTAATATTAACAGTTAATTCAGCTAAAGGAATCGTATAATTTAAAGTATATGTATTACTAAGAGTCTCATTAATTTCTTTTGATTCACCTAAAACATTAATAATAACTTTGACATCCAACTTACTATCAAGAGCAACAACATAATTTTTTTTAAATGACGTAATAATATTATTATACTTTTGATAATCTAATTTGATTGTATCATCAATAATGATTAAACTGCTTGTTCCATTATACGCACTTTCTTTTAAGGTTTCTTCTTTTGTGTATAATATTTTACTGCTTTCACCCTTTTCAACTGCTAAGGAATTGACTAAAACTGTATAGTTGTAGCTATAGTTAAGAAAAGAAGAAGCTGAAAATTGATAATCAATTTTTAAATTAATGTAATCTATTAAATTTGTAATAAAACTTCTGTTTTCAAAACTACATTTTTCATTTATATAATCATTTTCTTTTAAACATACTTGATGAGTAATTTGACCTTTTTCTTCATAAATAATGGAATTATCGATTTCTTTTTTATAAATAGTAGAATCAATATAAATTGTTATTGTTAATAGAACAATTAAAATAATCAATAAAAAAATTGCAAACGAAAAAATAATAAAAGCTTTCTGTTTTTTGTTAAATGTTTTTTGCAATTTCTCACCTCATTTTTTCTGATAACCAAACACTCGGATAACCAATGGCTGGAATTACAAAAATTCCTTTGCCGATGACATCAGATCCCTGAATATCATAGTTATCAACATTACTATTATTATCTCCTTTTGTTCTAAATATATATTTATCGTTAATTTTTCTTATTTCAATTAAGCGATGAATAATTGTTTTACCATCGTGCTTATAAACTAAGATATCATCAAGCTTCAGATTATCAAGTAAATCATTTTTTTCAATTATAATTGCATCTCCTCTTTTGATACTTGGATTCATCGAGTTTGAAGCAATGGCAATTAAAGAATGTTTAAACAGGTTTGATGAAAGCATTACAAATATCAATAAGATAGTAAAGATTGGGGTTATGATGATAAAATTCCTTAATTTATTTTTATTTGCAATCATAGATTTTTTTTTAGTTAAAAATGTATTTAATCTTAAAAAAAGAATGGTTAAAAACAAGATGTTTAGAATACTTTCAAGGTAAATACCTAAATCAGGTGTTATTGGTAATAAATAGGTAAAGGTCTCAAAAATTAAGCGATATATAATAGCAAATAGCAGAGTTGTTTTATAAGTTGCATACGTGAAAACAATGTTTTTGCATATGCTAATGATCACTAAATTAGCAGCAAAATCATAAATATCTAAAGGTGTTTCTAATGGATATAGTTGATAATTATTTACGATGTTTAACAAAATAAATAGGATTATTAAAGTTATTATTAGAAACTTCTTTTTGGTTTTTTTTAAAATGATATAGCGGAATATTTCTTCAAGAAATATGATAATTATTATTGGTATTATGTTTTTTAGAATTTTTAATATTTCTAAATTATAAGGTGTTTTATTGAATCCAAAGTATAAACCTGATAAGTATAATAAAACAAGGAAAGTGATGCAATAAATAATTGTTAATTGAATAATGTCAATTTTATATAAATAAATATCTTTTTTATATCCTAACAAAATTACTGATAAAATTGTTAAAAATAGAAAAAATAATAAATAGTAAGTTGTCGAAATATGAAAAAAGACATCAAAAGATAAAAAAAGAAACATTATTATTAAAACAGATAATATTTTTCTTTCGCTATTTCTCATGTCTTTTCCTCATCGTTTTATTTCTGAACGTATATCATTGTAGCTGATAAATTCAAAATCAAATCTTCTTCTTGCACAGTTTCAATATCTTTCATGGCAACTACTAATTTTAAATGGCGAGTTTCCCCAACATTTAAGGTGTCATTGGCAGCAATGGGAGTAGAATCCGCGTAGGTTAAAGTAAATGTTACTATTTCACTTGTTGTTTCATCTAAACCAGACATAGTTGGAATCGCACTTAATTTAGCATCTAAAGTTCCATCATTAGTAACATCAAATGTATAAGTAACAGAATCATTTGGTTGAGTTAATGAAACATCAACATCGATATTAGTAACAGTTGCTTGAGCTGGATTTACTTCGGTTGCTAGCCCTGTCAATGTTGCTTCTGAAATTGATGATGTTACAAAATGAACAGACCAATTAGCTCCTTTTAAAGTTGTTTTACTGCCGATATTTAAGGTTTCACTTAAGGCAGAATAACCAACTGCTAAACCAGCAACAGCAAGGAATATGGCAACTATGGCAAGTGTTCGAAATCCACGATCTTTTTGCATGTTTTCCTCCTTAACTATGAATATAATTATTCATAATTAATATGCTTATTTCTAGATTTTTTATACAAAAAAAGCAACTGTTGTTGCTTATCTTGCTTTTACTCTATTACCTCTGAAACTGTTACGATTATTTGAGTTATTTCTATGATTACTCATTTTAGAATTTGATCTTTTTAAAAAACTGCTTTGTTTACTGTTTCTTGAAAATGATTTTTTGTCTTTTCCAAATGAATTTGCACTTTCTTGTTTCTCGCTTCTAAATGAATTGTTTTCTCTTGTTGGTCTTTCTTGATTATATTTTTTGAAAGAACGATTATCTTTTTTAAATGAAGCTGTTTTCTCTTGATCACTGCTTCTAAGCGTTCTATTTTCTCTTATTGGTCTTTCTTTACTAAATGAACTTGTTCTTTCTTGCTTACTATTTCTAAATGATCGATTATCTCTTTTCGACTGTTCTTTTCTAAATGAGCTCGTCTTTTCAGTTCTGTCGCTTCTAAATGATTTTACTTCTTTTTTTGGTTTATCATCATCAAATGAGTGACTTTCTCTTCTTGGTTGTTCTTTACGATTATTGTTAGAAGGTCTAGTTTCAGTTTTTCTGGATTGACTCGTTCTTTTTGAACTTTGTCTTCCTCTAACTGGCTTTGTTTCGGTTAAAACCATTGGATATTTTGTGTTTTCAATAACTGGTAATGTCCTTTTAATCAATCTTTCAATTGCACGCAATTCTTGCATTTCGGCACTTGAACATAATGATATTGCTTTACCATTTTTACCAGCTCTAGCTGTTCTACCAATACGGTGGACATAAACTTCAGCTTGTTCTGGCATATCATAATTAATAACAAGACCTAAGTCATTAATATCAATTCCACGAGCTGCAATATCTGTTGCGATCATGATTTTTGTATGGCCTGTTTTAAAATCTTGCAAAGCTTTGACACGATTTGATTGAGTTTTATTTCCGTGTATAACACTACATTTTATATCAAAGTCAGCTAACTTATCTTCTAAATCGTTTGCGCCATGCTTAGTTCTTGTAAATATTAAAGTTGATAATTGTTCTTTAGTTGAAATTAAATCTAATAATAGATGTGGTTTATTTGCTTTATCAACAAAATATACTTCTTCTGTAATATTATCTGCGGTTATTTCTTTAGTTGCAGTTTTTATTGTTGTTGGATTTTTCATAATTGTTTTCGTTAATTCTTTTATTTCATCAGGCATTGTTGCTGAAAATAGTAAAGTTTGACGAGTTTCTTTTGTTTTACTGATTATTGTTTTAATGTCTTTAATAAATCCCATATCTAGCATAGTGTCAGCTTCATCCAAAACAAGCATTTCAACATTACCTAGGTCAGCTTTTCTTTGATTCATTAAATCAACTAGTCTACCTGGTGTAGCAACTAAGATATCAATACCTTTTTTTAAGACTTCAACTTGTGAATGTTGATTAACGCCACCTAAAATAACACTACATTTAAAATTAGTATTTTTAGCATATTTAATAATATTATCCCTATTTTGAATAGCAAGTTCTCTGGTTGGTGTTAAAACTAGCATTTTTATTCTGCGGTCATTTTTATACTCTTTAATTAATCTATCAATTAAAGGTAAGGCAAAAGCAGCAGTTTTACCTGTTCCTGTTTGGGCAAGGCCAATTATATCTTGTTTTGCAAGGATTTTCGGGATTGCTAACTCTTGAATTGGGGTTACTGTTTCATAACCCATTTCCATAACGGCATCTAATAATTTATCTGATAATTGTAATTCTTTAAATTTCATTTTTATTCTCCCCTTTTTAAAGCTTGTTTAGTATAACACATTATTTGCTAAATACCTAATGTTTTTTTAAATTATTTAAAAAAGCACATAAAGTGCTTATTTGTTATTTATATATTCATTTAATATATTTATTTGTTCATCATCTAATTCACCAGAATTTATATTTTCTGTTAGAAAATCTTTAACAAAATTTTTATCTTCTTTTAATAAAGCTTTTACAAGTCTTTCTTTATCAACTTCAGACCCAACTACATATAAAGTTTCTGATAAATAATAAGCATCTTTTTCTTTGATAAAATAATCAATTATTTTGTTAAAATCTTTATTACGATATTCATAATTAAAAGCTAAACGCCATAATTTTTCTCTTTGATTATTTTTAATGCCAACATCAACCATTAAGTCAAACATTTCTTGATCAATATCTGGTACAGTTTTAGAACATATATATTGAGCTATCATAATAAGTAATTCTTTAGGTGTCATTTTACAAGCAATTTCTAAATATGTTTTATTATTAAGCAAAATATCATTTATAACATTATTGTCAGTTATTAATTCTTCGATTGACGTTTTTTCTTCAATTGTTTTAATTAATTCTTTTAAATCTTTTTGTTGTTCTTTTGAATAAAAACATAATTTTAAATTTTTTAATTTTTGAACAATTTCATTTATTTTAATACGATTATTTATAAAATCAAAAACTATGTCTGTTATATCTTTTCTTTTTAATAAATATGCAACATAATGTTCACCTAAAAACATATCAAATTGTTGAGGTTCTTCTTTTGCAAATGTATCACAATCAACATATATAAAATCATGTTCTTTTAAGTAATTCTTTAAATATTCATAATTAATAGTTGGATCTTCTTTATAATCATATATTAAATAATACTTGCTATTGATATCTAATAATTTGTCTAACAAATCTTCAAATTTATTATCAAACTTTGTTGCTTCACCTAATAAAAGATGAGCTAATACTAAATCATAAGTACCCTCTATTTTCTCTTTACATAGGTCTTTTTCAAGCAAATTGTAGTTTCCTTGAACATTTTCCTTAATAGAGTTTATTTTTCTTGTATCGCCTGGATAAACAATAGCATCAATAGTGCTATTTGGATATTTCTTTATTAGATAACTTAAACTTGTTTTTCCACTACCAGCATCTAGGACTTTAGATATTGAATCAAGTTCAAATAAGCTATTTAAATTATTAAAGTGTTCATTCATATAATTTACCTCATATTATTTATATTTTAAATGTGTTTTTGTTTTTGCTCTTCCGTAACATTTGTATATTGCTTTAATAGATAATATATATTATCTACCATTTCTTTTGCTAATAAATTTCTTTTTGGAAAATTAAGCAAATAATTTTTTAATGCATCTCTTTTTAATATTTTTATTTTATTATCATTGCAAGTAATATTTCTTAATGTGCATCTTTGACTAAAAACAATTAAAGACATTATCGGCATATTTCCAATCAATTTTTCTAAATATTCAATATGTTTCTTATTCTGCCATATGGGATTAAAAAAATGTATTTTGCGGTTATTTATATATGTTGTCCAGAACTTATATGATTCATTTCCATATATTGATCCACTATAATTTTTAGATTCGATTACAAATATTCCAAATGTTGTAATATATATTAAATCTACTTCTGTTGTTCCATTTTCAGTAGGTAAATAAACATTAGTCAAGATTCTAGAATAATTTGGAAGTTTTTCTAAAATCATAAATGTTAAGGCTTCACCCCTAGCTCCTGTATCACGATAATACTTAAAAAATTTATTATTGGATTCATCTTTATATTTAGAATTATTATATTTTAAATAATTAAATAATAACTCTACTGCTTTTAAAATGATAAATGCTATAATAAATGGCCAAAGAATATTTAAAAACATCAGTGTTAAATACCACATGACTGATAGAACACTAAAAAGAGCTTCCCAAAACATACCTTCACACTAATCCTTACCCAAAAATATTATATCATAAAAATTAAAGCAATAAAAAAGAACATATTGTTCTCTTCAAGGGGAAGAGAGTTGTTTATACACAATCCCATTTATCACAAAAAAAGAGTCAATTTTATTGACTCAAATTTAAACTATTTATTAATGAATTTTGAATATACTTTGTAATTATTCATTTTCCTCTTTTTTGTTGATGTTATATATATCATAAATATATTCATCAAAAGATTTCTTATTATCGTGATTTATTTTATTAACAAGTTCTTCAAGTTGTGGACGATTACAATTTTTTATAACATAATCTAACATTTGCTTACGAACTTCAAGTTTCCCATAATGAATTTTTTTATGACAAGTAGGACATAATTCAATATAATTATCTAAACAATCTATATCTTTTATGAAATCACCTGCTTTATCTTTTCCAAGATATCTTAAAATGAAATGATGATATTCTACATATACAATCCCGTTTTCTTTGCGAAAAGTTGAGTGTTTATAATCTTCACTATCACCCCTAAATTTTGGTGCTTTTTCAAAATAGCATTTTGCATTTACATATTTTTCAAGAAATTTTTCAACATTATTCCTTTTTGTATTTTCTAAATCTTTTACCAATTTATCATTGAATATCTCGCTATATAAACCTTGACAAATTGAATAATCGTATTTTTCTTTCAAATCAGCTATTGAAAAAGTATAATTGTCTTCTGTATCTAACGCTTCTATATTTTCTAAAATAAGCATTTTGTCTCTACTAGGAGAAAAATCTTTTTGGTATTTTGGTTTAACATCATTCTTATCTAATATTTTTTTTACTACTGCTCTAATTATAAACCTGTTTCGTAAATCCGGCATGTTTTTACAATAAATGTACATAACATCACCTACAGATATTTTTTGACATTTTATTAACCATTCAATCTCACCTTTTTGTTTATGTTCTATTTCGGAATTATAGTCTTCTGTGAAATCATTAAAATTATAATTTTTGTAATCTAAATTCAATTTAAAATATTTTATCATACTTACTCCTATAAATTATTTTTACTAAATAATTCTTCTATATAATTTTTTTATTTTTTCGCGTTATATTCTTCTTTTCTCATAATATAAGAATATCCTTCAACTTCACCACCAAATGTATAATGATTTAAATGTGTTTTTGTTTCTTTTCTTATAAAGCCTAACTTTTCCATCAACTTCCAAGAAGCAGAATTACATATTGCTACACCTGTATCAATGGCATTTATACTAACATCTTCAAACATATATTTTATAACTGCTGATGCCGCTTCAAAAGCATAACCTTTTCTTTGATGTTGAGGATTTATGAACCAACCAATATCTCTAACCGCTTTATCTTCTCCTTTCTCTTGTACACTTATTTGACCAATACATTCATTATTCTCTTTTAGGACGATACTCCATTGAAACATATCACAATCAGTAGCACGTTCTAATTTTTTGTATTGCCATTTCTTTTCATTTTCCCAATCAAGATTAAATTTGCATGTTAAATAATATTTATTAACTTCAGGAATACATAATATTTCCCATAATACCTTTAAATCTTCTTCAATTGTTGGACGCAATAATAATCTTTCAGTTGTAACTTCTTTACTACCAATAAAGTTCATAAACATCACTCTTTTCTATATTTATTATATCATAACTCAATTTTTGCTGTTGTTTTTATCACCTCTATTCACTTATTTCATACCTCCTCCCCTTATAATCAGGTTCACCATATAAATAATCTAAAGTAAATTTGTTGTTTGATTTGCTTAAATACCAAACAACACTACACCAATATTTGTTTAAATTATCATCTAAACATTCAATTTTGTTATGATTTGATAATTCATATATAACAACAATCATTGTATTTGTTTTATTGGCAATTTTATTTAATTCATGTAAATCAATATTCTTTGATAATTGAATATAATCAATAAAAACAAAATCAATTTTATTCTCTTCAATTGTTTTTTCTAAAACATCTAAATTATTTGTATTATAAATAATAATATTATCTTTTTTAAGATCATTTGGTAAACTTTCAATATCTTTTTCTAATGAATAATATAAACTATTTCGATAAGGATAAATATAAGAAATATGTTTTAAAATATTAATCATTAAAGTTGATTTACCAGTATTTGGTGAACCTGTAATAATATTTAAAGAATTGGAAAATAAACCAATTTTATTATCATCTAAAACTTTAATACCCGTTGTATGTTTCTCTAATCTAACTTCTGCATATAAAGGTTGATAATGACCACTAATTAAAGCATTCACACTATAAGTGACATTATTATATTCAATATCTTGAACATTTTTAGTGTTTTTAGAAATGACATCTCTAGCATCATAATTATATACTAATAAATTACCATCAGCAGTTAAACATGTGATGGAAAATAAATCAAAAATAATTTTTTTATATTCATAGTTATTACACATATTTTTGTAGCGTTTTTTATTATTTGAAACTGCATATAATTTAATATTATTATCTATATAAAATATTTCATTATTGACAAGTTGAATTAATTCTAAAATATCTTTTTTAATTAATTTATTATTAATATATAATTCATTGTCATTATTTAAAACAACCACATAATTTTTATAATATGCAATATCAATAATATCTTCTTCATTTACATTTTCTAAATAAGTAAAGTTTTTTCTTAAAACCTCTAATTTTTCTTTTTTTGTTAATTCATACCAATTTTAATTTAATTCTTCCATTTTTTTCTTCCTTTCATAATCATTATTTTCATTAACAATTAGTTACTTTCAATAAAGCGCTTTCCCAATTAGTTAGTATTCTCATTTCTTCCTTAGAAGGACTACCATTTAATTTTGTTCTTGCTTGAACGATTTTATTATTGCGAACTTCAATTGTAATATATGATTTATTTATATTATCTCTATACCGCATGAAATAAATCTGACATTCATTCTTACTAACTTGCTCACAATAAATTCTGACACAATTAGACATTTGAGTGCTTTCATCAATTAAACTTTCAATACTATCAGCTGGAAAAATGACAAATTTACCATCATCATATTTATTTAAAGACAATATACTTGCTAAAGACTTTATATTTTCATTTATTTTAGGATCATTAGCAATAATCAGTTCTTTAGTTAATTTATCATGTTGTTTTTTAAAATCAGTGGGAAAAATAATACTTTTGTCTTTTAAATTAAAACCTACCTTCCTACAACACTCAATATAATCGTAATATTCATTAATATCATGACTATTTAATTGGTGGTTATCTATATAATTTTTCAATTTGTCTAATTCAATAAAACTTGATAATTCTTCATATATCCAAGAATGATCAGCAAAGAAATTTAGCATATTTATATCATTTGTTGGAAATATTCTTAAAGCTTTCAATTGACTATAACTTATATTAATGTTTTTCATGAATTTAAGATAACTTTTATCAACACCAAACCGGTTTTTGAAGTCAGTTCCTTCTATCGTATTAGGCGCAAATAATGCTAAACGATACAGACCCATTTTTACCAAATATTCGAATTGTGGGCAACAAATTGGATAATATATAAGTGTTTCCAAACTGATAACGTTTTGTTCATAGCAATCTTTTAAATCCCATATATGCGTATATTTATAAATAGAAGTATTTTTAAGCAAATCTAAACTATCTTTATAAATGTATGCTTCCCAATATGTTGTCCCAAATAATTTACTTACTTTAATATCAACTCTTTCTCCCTCACATATTTTTTCATATTCCTTATATGAATATTCTTTATTTGTTAAAAGATCTTTTAAACTAGTAGCCTCTACTAAATAAGTATTTTCAATTTCAATTGAAATTGTTCGAGAAGATATGTATTTTACTAAAGAATTATACCTAACTTTTGCAAGAAAAACGTATAAAAATACTTTACCAAATACAACGTCAAAAACGTAATATCGACTATCATTATTAAAAGAAGCCGAATCATTAATATCAATATCAATTCTATTTGCGTCTATTTCTAACGAAGGTTTTTTATAATTACAACACTTACAACAATCATCAATTTCAATTAGACAATTAGGGCAATAATATTTGTTAATTCGTTTGTCATGCAAAACTCTTAATCTTACCGTTTCTTTGATAAAGTTTAATATATGATTAGGAACATCAGATAATTCTTTCCAATAAGATAATGGTTCATTAATTATTTTATTTTCTTCAAAATCCAACATTAATTGGACAACATTTAACATATAAATCACTCCTTTCTTTATTATAATATATTTAAAATATCGCATGTACTGATTCTGAATTAACCTTATTTTTCAAGGAATTAGAGAGTTTGAAGTTCAATTTTTCATGAAAATATTTTCCTTTATATAAGCATAGCACAGAAAAGAACCAACTTTTATTGGCTCTGAATTCAGAATATTTCTATTCATGTAACATAGAATGACAAAAAAAGATGATCAAAATATTATTGATGATCTTTTTTGTTTTTAAGAATATTTATTCTACTTCTTCATATTCCAAATTATCATAAATTGGTAATTTATAATTTGATGAAGCAATATCTGCTATTGCTTCTAATTTATGTTTTTTTAAAAATTCAATAATTAAGAAGTTTTTTCTGAATAATAGATGTTTTTCTGACCAACCACTTTTCAAACTATCAGCAAAATATCGTATATTAGCAGCCCCAATATTATCTGCTGTAACTGTATGTAAGTAATAAAAGAATTTTTTTATTTCTTCTTCATGACCAACTAACAAGTATTCTTTCATCAAATTATCAACAAACATAAATAATGATAATACCCATGAACTTTTTTCAAACAAGTAATGTTTTTTAGCAGTTTCAGCATTATAAAGATAACAATATTTTTTGGGAAAACATATTGTTAAATAGTCCAAACACTTGACAATATCCTTATATTCTTGAGTATCAATGTTTATATTATTATGTGAAACTAAAAAGTTCAATACATCTTCTGATGTTGAATCTCTAAGACCATGAAATTTATAGAACATTATTCGAGCAACAATTGTATAAATCTCTCTTCTATTATTATCTATTGCAACAGAATATATAAAGAAATCATGTTTTGTTAAACTTTTAATAACATCTATTGTACTACCTTCCATATTACAAATTTTTTCACCAAACAAAAGTATCTTTTCCATAAAAATCCTCCTTTCTATAAATTTCTTTGCTGTTTAGCATATTTATCACTCCTTTCTTTTATTATAATATATTTTAAATATCGCATGTACTGATTCTGAATTAACCTTATTTTTCAAGGAATTAGAGAACTTGAAGTCCGTTTTTTATAAAGATATTTCACTTTATATAAGCATAACACAAAAAAGAACCAACTTTTATTGGCTCTGAATTCTGAATAATATTTTTTATTATATATCTTGGTTGAAAAATTAATTAACAACCTCGTTTAAAATAATCTATATTTTATTCTATTCAAAATTGTTAATAACTTATAGATATAATCTTATTTTCTATATAGATATGCTAATTATTTTGTATTATATTAATATCAGTTACAAATGTCGTTGGACAACCTGCAAATACAAAAATATTACCGCTTTTTGCCCCACAAACTGTTGGAACAAAATCTAAATCATCTCCTATGTATTTGATTTTAGATATAAAATCAAATACATCTACAATAAAAGATATATTAGATATGTATGAAGTCACCTTCCCATTTTCATAAAGAATAGCACAATCAATTTCAATTTTAAATTTTTGCTTTTCTAGATATAATCTACCATTCTTAATTTTTTTTATATAAATTACTTTTTTTAATTTATCTATGTCTAATTTACTAAAATTTTTAATTGGCTTTAAATAAGTGTTTGACATTCTACTTGTCGGATGATATTTATAATTTTCACTTCTCAGAGAATCATTAATAAGAAAATCTATTACTGTGCCATCTTTTATTAATACTTTTTTATTACGATTATCGCCATAACAGTTATAAGAAACATTCAATAAATTTAAAAATTTCGGATCATCAATATATGTTATTAATTTGTTCCCTATGTTACTTCCTTTTATAAAAATTTTTTTGTCTAATGAGTCAATTAAATCATGCTCTAAATTATGACCGAACATTTCGTGAAAAACAGTTCCACATTTATTAGAAAAAATTAAATCATAGTTACCATCCACTAATGGTTTACTATTATGCTTTATAAAATTATTATAATTATATTTTTCTATAAAATCATTTATTTTAGTTGCGTTCAAGTTTGTGTAGCCTCTATTGAAAAGCATTTGATCAAAAGATTTCACTCCATTATATATAGTATGCAACATTATCTTTGAATAAAAATTTTTTATATTAAATATGAATTCTTTTTGATTATTTAATATAAAGAGATTTTCTTTTTTTTCGTAAAATGATAATTTAAAATCATGAGCATAGTTTATTTTTCTCTTTACATTTTCACAAATTTGATATTTTTTCGAATTGGATAAAAATCTATATTTCTTTTTAATTCTTTTAAACATGATTTTTTTGGGTTTTAAAGTTAACGATTGATAATCAACGTATTTATTTATAAATATATATATTCTGTTTTTTGCTTCATTATAATTAACAAAATCAAAGCTTTCAGAATATGAGTTTTCAGAAAATTCCATATCTATTCTAACACCAAAATGTTCATTATATTTGTGTACTATTCTATTAAAATAATAATATTCTAATTGATTTTCCTTTATCTCTTCAATATAAATATTTATTTTGATATTTTTTATATTTGAAATATCATTATATAATTGATTTAAAAATAATTCTTTATTTTTCATTTATACCTATTATATAACTTGAACTATAACCATCTTTTGTTTTGTAATCTGCTATATCTATTTTTCCACCATTTTTAATTATCACCTTCTTGGAAGGAATATTATTGTTATCACAATTTATTCTTATCTGATTAAAGTTCATTTCTTTTGCTTTTTCTAACGCTAACTTTAAAATAATATTTCCATAACCTTTTCCACGTTCTGATTTTTTAATTTTATAGTATATTTGACTTCCTCTATTTACCCAAAAATCATTTTGAGTTGTTCTAATTCCAACTTCACCTATTGGATTGGAATTAACTAATAATATAAATCTTTTTGTTGTAGTATTTATATCTTCATTAATGACAGTCTCTTCTTTAATCATATTTTCACAGATTAATTTAAATTCATCAAAAGTTACTCCGAATAATTTATTTGTTGAGCCTGTTTCTTGTGGAGGTATATCTTGATACATCTGATATAAATCATTATTTATATAATCTTTCAATTCAATTAGTTTAATAGAATTTCTAAATGCTTTATCTACTTTATAATTTATTATTTCTTTTACTTCGGATAAATTTCTTTTGCAAAAAATACTTAAATAACCTAATTCTCCAGCTCGGCAGCCACCTTGACATAAAGGTAAAAAAATACATTTATCACATTTTTTTGGTAATTTTGGATTTACCCATTTATAATAATATCTATTTCTTTCAATTCCCATTACTACATTCCCTACTTTTGCATTTTTATCATTCATTGTTACTGTACATTTATATAAGTCACCTTGGGGAGAGACAACAAAACTACCTTGATGACAAGCATAGCATTGACCACCTTTAAATTTTAAATTTAAGGCATCCTCTTCTTTAGCTAATTTCTTTTCTATCAAATATTTCGCCGGTTCATTCATATTATAAACTCTATTACAGTTTGAACATGATGTTGAATTTGTCTCAAAAATTGGAGCTGGATCAAACATAATAAGACTAGATTCTACATATTTTGAAAATTTGAGAGATAGTTCATCGACAATTCTCTTAATTTTAAGCACCTCATTTGGATAATAATTCATTCTCAATATTACTTGTATATTCTCTTCTAATAAAAAGAGTATATTTTCTATAACTCTATTATAGTTATATTTTTTGTTTACATAATTTTTAATATTATCATATTTTTCATATAAATCGTCTATAGTTATTTGAAAATATGTTGCATGCCAAATATTCTTTGCTTTCTTTACCATTTCTTTATCCAATAATGAGCCATTAGATGTAAAATATACAAACACTTTGGTACCATTTTTGATTAATCTGTCATATGTGGCATTCATTATTTGATCAATCACTTTAGTATTTAATAGTGGTTCTCCACCAAACCAATGAATATAAAATTTTTCCATCTTTGGCAAATTATTTATATATTTTATAACATTTTTAGCAGTTTTTTCGCTCATTGTAATTTTTTTGAAGTCTTTTTCATAGCAGTATTCACATCTAGCATTACATGCAGTTGTGGTTAATATTCTTAAATAAGCAGACTTTTCCCCATACGTTCTCCTTGCTCTGCTGGCATCTATCATTAATTTCTCATCAAAATTATTTTCTATTAATATTCCCTGTTTTATAAGTTGTTCAATAAAATGAGAATTACTCTCTATTTTATAATCATCCAATAAATCAAAATCTTTCTTTTTACTATCGTCTATCGTCAATATTGCTCCGCTAAAAGTATTATAAATAACCCATAAATTTTTACTTTTTTTATAAATATAATTATATTGTGATTTATGATACATGTAAAAACCTCCTATCAAAAAATAAACTAAAAAGTAAACTTTTGAAGTTTACTTTTTAGTTCCCACAACCACAAGAAGCGCCATCAGTTTCGCAACTATTAACAGTTGTACTAGTGAACATTTCTTCTGCAATATTTTTGTCAGATTCGTTAATTATTGTCATAACATACCCTCCTCACACTAATTTTAACAAATATATGTTAAGTAGTCAAATTTACATATTCAAAACAATATTTTAATATTATCTCTCATAATTTTTTCTTTTGAGAAGAATCAATTAATTTCAAGTTTCTTACAGAAGCAAATTCTTCTAAGTTTATTCTGACAAAAACTTTATTTAATCTATACAATGGTTCAAATATTTTAATAATTTAATTGATATTCATGTACAAATCTCATTTATTCACAATAAACATTCTTTTGTATGCTTTATCTATATAATTTTTTTATTAATTATATTACACAACATAATTTGCTATTTTAAATATGTCTATCGTTCTTTTTAAATAAAAAAGATACCTTTTTTGGTATCTTAATAATCAAACATACATTAGACTATTATTAACGGGTTTTTGTATCACTTCTTTTTTTTGAAGCCACACATGTCCCATCAGTTTTATATAAAGCTACTGATGTTTTGTCTTTTAAAGCATCCAGATACCTATCTAACAAATCATCTATTGAAACAAATGGAGGAATATCATCTTCATCAATAATAGGATCATTTTCGGCAAAACCTATCATAAATCCTTCAATTGTTTTACAATATTCACCTACATGATAATTATTTTCTGTAAAATAAACAACTCTATACCCGTCTTCATATTTCTCGCCTTTACGATTATATTGTAAGTCTTTTAAGGATATTTTCATTAAAATCACTCCTAACTATGATTAGTATATCACATTTCTTATTTTAATCTAACATTAGTTTTATTTTTAAAATTTCTATTTAAAGATAAAACTAGTTTTCTCATAGATGTTCCATACTCCAACTCCGATATTGGAAATCCATATCTTAGCCTTTCTTGTAGTTTATATTTAGTAAGAGAAGCATTGAAATTAGTACTAGATAGATTAAGACTCAAATCAACATAACAAAATAGATCTTGTCTTTTGGCCATCGTAAAATATGTTTCAAGTGGGATGTTTAAGTGAGAGTCAATGTAATGATACCCTCTTAATAATCTGTTTAATCTTTCTATATCAAATATTTCTGGTAATCTAATCGATTCTTTTTCTAAGTATTTCATTAAATCTATTATTTCTTCAAAAGATTTAACTTCAGCCAATTTTTCTTCTGGGCAATATTCGTAAATTTCATCTTCATAAGCATTATCAACTAAATATGATAATCTGATAATAAAAGCTTCTAAATTATTATCGTTATCTGCTATCTTTTGTTGATTTGCATGTTCAGTTTCATGCAATAAAATTTGCAAGATAGATAAATTCTTATATAACATTACTTCAAATTCATTAGCATTTAAAATATTCATCTCTATATCTTCAATCATTTTTTTGATCATTTCTGCATATATGGTTATATTTTTTGTATAGCTAGAATAAGAAGCAAGATTATTGCTTCTTATTGGTTGAACATCTATATTTAAAATGTATTTGTTCAAGTCCTTATTAACTATCAATAGTTCTAAAATTTGTTCTATATCTTTTAAATTTAGAACTTCATTTTTAACTGTTTTATTGTAAATCAATCTTAATACATTTTCCATACAAATCATTTTTACTTTACTTCATTATGTTTCATTTTATCTTTTTTTTGAATAGTTTTCTACTTCTTGTACTTCTATATTTTTATTTGCTTGTTGATAGTTATATAATGCATCTAACATTTGTATTTCTTCCGGTGTTAAATTTAATTTGTCTGCATATTTTAACCAAGGATTTTTCCAACTTCTGCCTTTACTTTTATCATCGTCTTTGTCACGATTATAGTTATTGTTGGTATTTCGATGACCATGACCTTTTGTCCAATCATCTGATTCATAAATGTTGCCGTTAGCATCACCATAAGTATCATACCCTTCATCATTTGCACATTCAGGTGATTCCAAATAATCTGCATAAGCCTGATAATTATAATTAAAATCTGCTAAAGTTTTTCTTGCCATATTATTCACTCTCCTCTTTGTTATGACATAAGATTAAAATAAAGTAAAAATAGTACCAACCACCACCATTTCATGGCAAAAGGAACAACTAATGCAAGGATTTGGAATAAAGCTTTGCTGCATATCATTCCTCTTATTTTCATATACTAATACTTTATATATTAATTGTCAAGAATTTTCATTGTTTGATCATTATTATATGATCAATACAAAAAAAGACTAGTATTTCTACTAGTCTTCAACTGAATATAATTATTATTACAACTTTGTATATTTATCACTCTTACCATTTGCTTTTTCAATTAGGTATTTCTTAGTAGATATATCCATTTTATCAGAATTTATTTTTTTACCTCTGTGTAATATTGTAACACTTTCAAAAGCAATATTAACATATTTCTGCTGATTTGTTAAATTATTATCACAATATTCTCAATTCTGCTAGTTCTTTTAATGTTCTCTCTTCCCAACTTGATGCTTGAACCTCAGCAATATGAGTTTTACCCAATATGAGCATCAATAACCTTGATTCCCCTATACCACCACCAATAGTGTAAGGTAATTCTTTTTTTAACACTTTTTGGTGATACGGAAGTTTTAATTTTCCTTCTTTTTTAGCTTTTTTCAATTGGTCAACTAAAGATTTTTCATCAACTCTAATGCCCATTGAAGATAATTCAATAGCTTTATCTAAAACTTTGTCATAAATAAACAAATCACCATCTAATGCCCAGTCATCATAATCAGGGCTCCTTAAATCATGAACAATTCCCGACTTTAATTTATCGCCAATACCAATTATAAACACTGCTTTCTTACTTTTTGTAATCAACTTTTCTCTTTCTTTCGGGGTTTTAGTAGGATACATTTCTTCTAATTCTTGGCTTGTAATAAAAGTAATTGTTTTTGGTAAATCTAAGGAAATAAAGCGATATTTTGTTTTCATAATAACAACTGTTTGTCTAATAGCTTTATAAATAATTTTGACTGTTTCTTTTAAATAATCAATGGTTCGATCACTTTCTGATATAACTTTTTCCCAATCCCATTGTTCAACATACAATGAATGAATTTCATCTACTTCTTCATCTTTCCTTATAGCTTTCATTTCACTATACAAGCCCATATAGGTAGGAAAATGATATTTACCTAAAGCTTCTCTTTTCCATTTTGCTAAAGAATGAACAACTTCAAATAATTCTTCACCTTTAATAAATTTTACAGCTTCTTCTTTACCACTTAAATCATCTTGTAAACCAGTGGCTGATTTCACAAATATTGGACTTCCAACTTTAATAAGACTTAATCTTTTTGCAAATTGACTTTCAAAACATTTTTTGATTTCATCAATTATTTTGATTGTTTCTAAATATTCTAATTCTTTTTTCATTTTAATTCCTTCTTTCTTAATTTTTTTAGATTTAAATTAAGATACTTGTAGGAAATATCTATTTTATTTTACATTTTGCATAAAATAGACATAAAAATGAATTATATCTAATTTATGCTTCTAATTATTCTCATCCTCTGTCATATTAACCACTTCCTTTTTTCATCAAATTTTTTTGCTTTTTTAATACATAGCTCCACCAACTTTCTTATATAGTAAAAATACCCGTATCATCCTACAATAAGGACGAATACGGGTATCCGTGGTGCCACCTCAATTTATTACTTAATCAGTAATCTCATTTATGCTCTAACAAGCACTACAATATGATAACGGTTTGTCTCCGAACTAGTCTACTAAAATCATTTTTCGATAGTTTGCTCAGAAGTGTTCTTTCGCAACAAATTTATCATCAGTTTGCACTATACCTGACTCACTATTATAAATTTCATTGGTACTTTTCTTCCTCATTGCACCTTAAAGATATCATATTATTTTTAGTTTGTCAAACAATTTAATAATTGCGAGTATTACTCATAATTTGACTAAAATCCATATTGTTACACATGGTAATAAAAGATTCATGAGTATAAACTTTATCAGGTGAAATATTATATTTAAGACACCATTCTTTAAATCTACTGATGTTTTCCTCTGTTGTAATAATACCAATTAAACGATTTGGTTCTGAAACAAAATTAACACTAGCAACGCCGTTATATACTTCGCACCCCATTCCTGTTTCCAAAACTTTTTCATATTCATATTCTTGGGGTAAAAATGCAAATATTGCTCCATATGGCATAAGACTAAAATCATTTGGATCAGCGAATTCTAAACTCGTCCTAATATTTTTTTTAGCTGTTACATCAATTTGAGTTGCAAAAGAAGTAAAACTTTCACCTCGTTCAATAGGAGTAAGCAATCCTCCACTTTTTAAAATCTGTTCAACAGTTGAAATGTTATTAGTTCCATGAAAAACAATTGGTACGCCATCTGGTATAACTTTGTCAATTAGTGAAGTATAATTACTTTTGATTTCTTTTCTTTTTTCTAGATCTAGAGGATCATTTTCTCGCATATATTTTACACATGATTCATGATACCTTAAAATACGCATCCAATCACTAAGTGATGCTTTATATCTTTCACCATGTACTTTTACTTGTTCTTTTCTTTCTTCGATTTTTTTTAAATCTTCTTCAATCATATCGGCATAAATTTTTCTTTTATATTCAATATTAATCATATCATCACCAACTTAATTATATCATTTTTCTTTAATGAAAAAAAGCACTTAAGTGCTTTATAGATATTCCTCTATATCTTCTCTTAACTCTTCTTCAATGTCTATTAAATCTTCACATATATTTCTTGATTTTTTGTCGGCTTTTTTATACTCATTTAAATAACGACGTAAAGACTTAATTCCCATATTACAACCATCAACTATCAAATCAGCTATTGTAGCATCGTTATTATCGAGTTCTAGTTTAACATTTGTTTTAATCCATGACATTCCTTTTGCAAGCGGATTTGGTTCTTTGTCATCACTATCATGTTCTAACAATAATTCATGGATTTCATTGCCTAACTTTGTATGATGTTCTTTACTTTCTTCTAAAAGACTCTTAAATTCTTCGTCTTCAACTTTATCAAGCACTTCATCAATAGAAGAAACTGCCATTTTCGATCCTGCATCACACTCCTGTAACAGTTTAATAGTATCATTTTTTTCCATATTTATTCTCCTTATCTTTATTATTATTGATAAGAAAACTAAATATATACTTTGATAAAAGAAAAAAAGCTTTTTTTAGCTTCTTTCTTTTAAAACATCAGTCCATTCTTTTAATGATTTATTAACATCGAGTATTTCTTTCTCTACTTCTTCTTTCGTTCTTTTATTACCATTTTCTTCAAAATAATTAATCATATGATAAATACTATTACTATCATGTTCAAAATACTTTGGAAAATTTGCAAAATTTAATTCATCGACAAATTTCACATAACATGCGCCACCTAAAATTTTACCCATATAATAATATGATGTTTCATCTTCTCTGATAAATTCTAAATTATTTTGTTTTAACCATTCAAGTAATGCCTCTTTTTCAACATCCACTTTTAAAATGGACATAACTTCCTCACAATTTCCATCCAAATAATGACCTGAACAACTAGCTTGTGTGAAATAAGATTTCTTATTCAATATGGATATTGTTTGGGCAATCAATTCATCAACTGCAAAACTATTTTCCGTTTCTGATCCGCTTATATCAAAATTTTGATCAATGTATAATTTATTCTTATGCATACTAATCCTCCTTAATGAAATTATATCATATGTATTAAATAAGTACATTAGTCAATTATATTAGTGGTGAATAATATGTATTTTAACTACCATGCAACTGCCAAAAAATTAATTGCCGAACAAAAATTAATTAACTGGTATATAACAGATAAATATAACAATATATCCCCAGCTTTAGTTCTAATATTTGATGATTTTATTCATCACACAATGCCAATAAAAGAAGAACATTGGAGTGAGTATGAATGTTTATTAGATGAAAATTTAAGAATTGATGCCAATGAAAAAAGGACTTAAAGTCCTATATTTCTTTAAATAAATCTTTTGTCGCTCCACATAATGGACAAACCCAATTGGCAGGTAAATCAACAAATTTTACTGCTTCTTTGGCATCATCATATATGTAGCCACATAAAGTACAACGATATTTCTTCATATTACCTCTTAATAATTTTCAGCTTTTAATTCAAAAAAGCTTCTTGGATGATTACATACTGGACATACTTCTGGAGCAGTCTTTCCAACAACAACATGGCCACAATTACGACATACCCAAATAGAATCTCCATCTTTAGAGAAGACAACAGCATCATTAATATTCTTTAATAATTTTCTGTAGCGTTCTTCATGACTTTTTTCAATGGCACCGACCATTCTAAATTTAGCAGCAAGGGCTGTAAATCCTTCCTCCTCTGCATCTTTAGCCATTCTATCATACATATCTGTCCATTCAAAGTTTTCACCATCTGCTGCCAATTTTAAATTTTCAGTAGTTGATAAAATATCGCCACCCATTAATTCTTTAAACCATAATTTAGCATGCTCTTTTTCGTTACCAGCAGTTTCTTCAAAAATAGCAGCTATTTGTTCATAACCATCTTTTCTTGCTTTTGAAGCAAAATAAGTATACTTATTTCTTGCTTGGCTTTCACCAGCAAATGCTTCCATTAAATTTTTTTCTGTTTTTGATCCTTTTAGTTCCATTTTATTTTCTTCCTTTCGTACATTCGTTACATATACCCGTAAAAATTATTTCAACATCATTTAATTGATAATCTTTTAGTTCTGACTTATCAAATGTATAATCAGCTTTAAAAATATCCGTTATCTGATTGCAGTTATCACAAATAAAATGATTATGATGTTTAGTAGAAATGCGATCAAAGTGATCAACTCCACTTGAAGTTGCAATTCTTAAAATTTGATTACTTTCAACTAAGCCATTTAAAATGCGATAAACAGTACCTAAACTAATATTTGCAATAATCTTTTTAGCTTCTTCGTAAGTTTCTTGAGCTGTCAAATGACTGCGACTATTATTAATTATCGCAAATATCAATTCTTTCTGCTTTGTGCTTCTCATAATTTTCTCCTTATTAGTAACGATTACTAATAAAGTATAACACACTATTTTTGTAAAAGCAAGACAATTGACACATTTATTAAAATTAAAATTGCATTTTTATAATAGATATTTTATACTTACTTTAGGAAGTTGATATAATGAAGTTAGTTTGGGGTAATTTTTCTTTTTTTCATATCATAACAATAGTGCTTGTTTTTGTTGCTATTATTGCTTTATATTTTATTTTAAAAAAGAAAGGTAAAAAAACACAAAAATATACTTTATTCACTTTATCTTTATGGGGTATCGCTGCAATCATCTATAATCTTACCGCTTGGAATGCCCCCTTAGAATACTTACCACTTCACATGTGCTCAATAAATGCTTTATTCTTGCCAATTGCTATTATATCCGAGAACAAATTTTTAAATAATTTATTACCAGTTTACAGTATAGGAGCTTTAGCTGCAATTATTTTTAATAATGGTATTGCTGATGCAGAAGTAATGTCCCCAGTATTTTTAATGTACTATGTGCCACATTTATTTGAATTTGCAGTCCCAATATTACAAATTATGCTAAAAAGGACAAAAATGCAATTAAAATACATTTTTCCATCTGTGCTTTTCACAACTATTCTATATACAATTGTTCATTTCATTAATGCTATCTTAAATAATTATTTTATCACTAACAATATTAGAAATTATTTAAATCAAATTGTCGAAGTAAATTATATGTATACAATTAAACCCGAAGGAATTCCCATTTTAACTAACTTATGGGAAATAATCCCTTATCCATATTTTTATTTATTACCTTTGATTTTAGCAACAACTCTTTTATATTTGATTTTAAATATTAAAAATTTACGAAAAAATGACAAATAGTCATTTTTTTATTGATTTTTAAAAAAATATATTTTATATTTATTGTACTGCGTTTTTTAGGAGGTATGTATGGACGAAGAAAAGATTTATCTTAAAACAGTCTTAACAGCCATCGATGAGAAAGTCAAAAATGTCGAAACCGAAAAAATTCAATTAGAAAAAGACATCAATGATATTGGCATCCCTGATAAAGAGGATGCTTCAATCTTAAGAAAAACAAAAGGAAAATTATACGATACAACTGGAAAAATACAAAGATTAAAAGGACTTAAGAAAACACCACATTTTGGGCGTATGGATCTGCGTCTCATTGAAAATGACTCAAGCGAAAGCTTAACAATGTACATCGGTGAAAAAGCAATTGATGATTCACACATGAAACCACTTGTCTATGATTGGCGAAGCCCTGTTGCAAATCTCTATTATATGGCGAATCAAACTGATTTTAAATATAATGACTCATCTTATGATTTATTACTTAAAAGGCAAATTGACATTGAAAATAGTAAACTTATCAATTGTTATGACACTTTCATTCAAGGTGAAAAAACAAATGTCACAGATTTATTCTTACAGAAAATTTTAAAATATAAAAAAGACCGCAATGAATTTGTTGATATTATTAAAACAATTCAAGCATCCCAAAACTGTATTATCAGGGATGACCCATACCGAAGTCAGATCGTTCAAGGTGTCGCGGGATCTGGTAAAACAGTTGTTCTACTCCACCGCTTATCTTACCTCTTATATAATTATCCAAATATTAAACCAGAAAGTTATATTTATATAACACCATCAAAAGAATTTAGTAGTAAACTTTTTACAATTAATCGAAGTTTATCATTACATGAAATAAAAATGTGTACGATGGAAGACTACTACTTGGAAAAAATTCATTATTTAATTCCTAGTTTAAAAGTCAAACAAATCATAAAGGATGATTTTAAAAATAAAGCTTTAGTTGAAGTATATAGTCAAGATTTTAGTAATATTATTGAAAAATATACGAATGCTTACTTTAAAGATTATATTGAAGAAATAAAAAGTTTAAATTTAGATATAACAAATAATTATTATATTAGTCTTAATAACATAATTAAATCAATTAAGAGAAAACTTGATTATGAAGAATATGAAACCTTGGAAGAAAAGCAAAATTTAGAAAATGTTCTTGAAAAAACAAGAAAATATTTAAAATCTGATACCATTAAAAAAATTGCTGATAATATTTATAACTATTTAGCTAATAAATATAATCTTAAAAAAACATATGTAACAACTAAATTAGAAAAATACATAGCTTACATTATATTAACTGTTTATCAAAAAATCGGTTATCAATCATACCGCAAATATTCTGTTATTTTTATTGATGAAATGCAAGATTATAGTCAAAATGAAATAAAAAGTCTAAATGATCTTGAAAATAAACCTTGCATTAATTTATATGGTGATATTAATCAAAATATCTTATGGTATATTAAGAAAAAAGATAAAAATGATTTACTTGAAACAATTAGAAAATTGAATGAGCGTGAAATAAATTATTATGAATTAAATGAAAATTATCGTAATACTAAACAAGTTGCTAATTATGTAAATAATTTTGTTGAAACAAAAATGATTCCGATGGGAATTGATGCTAATGAAGTTATTGAAATTAATACTTCATTTGATGAATTTGTTAATTCTCTAGATAAATTTTCAAAAGAAACAGTTTTTATCACTAATAATCAAAATGCTTTAATAAAAATAAAAGAACATGGCTTTGAATGCTATACTGTTTTAATAGCTAAAGGTATGGAATTTTCTAAAGTTGTTGTGATCAATAATGATTTAAATAATATTGAAAAATACATTGCTTACACAAGAACTTTAGATCAATTAACAATTTATAATTTATCTTAAAAATAAAACTTCAAGTTTAAAACTTGAAGTTTTTTCATTACAAATACATTGCATATTTTATACTGGATGCTTTTTTCATACCAACACTTTCATATAAATGATGGGCATCATAGGCTGTATCTAGGCAAGTTAGAACTATACTTTTATAACCATTTTGTTTAGCATAGTCAATTAAATATTTGAATAATTGTTTGCCTATCTTTTTCCCACGATATTTTTCTAAAACAGCTACATTAAATACCTCAATAGATGGTTGAAAAGAAAAAGTAAATAAATCAAGTGGATAAAAAGTTAAACTGCCAATTACTTCTCTATTATTTTTGATAACTAAGATCTTATAGTTGTCATTTTCCATATATTTTTCATAATATTCAATTGGATTACTACTGTCAAAAGCTTCATCAATCAATGCTTTATATGAAACAATATCTGCTTTCTTTAAAATTTCTACTTCCATATTCTCTCTTTCTACTAAATATTTCTAATTATGTTAATAATAAAACTTAGTAATAAAATGATAATAACTATATAATACTTCGATGCTATTTTTATATAAATTTGTTCAATGCTATTTGTTTTACATATTATATCTTTTATCATAATTGCTAACCCCAAAATTAATAATATGAATAAAGGAATGCCAAGAATATTGTACTCAAATGATTCTAATATTTGAAGATGCATAATCAATTTAAAAGATCTTGTTAAGCCACATACTGGGCAAGGAATATTAAAAATCTTTTTAAATAGGCATGGAGGTTCAAATAGATAAACAAATATAATAAAAATTAATATTATTGAAAACAACAATATTAATTTCTTAGTTTTATTATTCACTCAATGGTTTTCCTTGAGCATCAACACTTATAGTACCTGTTAAAATTTGGATACCTTCTACAAGCCCCCAAATTCCTGAAACAACTCCTAAAATACCACAACTTAAAATGGTTAATAGCAATTGGGTCAACCCCTTACTATTATATCCTAAATAAAAATTGTGAATTCCTAAACTTCCTACGAATATTCCAAGTAAACCTGCTACTAATTTTGATTTCGCATTAGGATCTCTATAAACATTATTATTATTTTGGCCACCCATGCCTTTATTTATAGCATTTCCACAGTTTAAACAAACATCTTGATTTTCATTAACTGGATTACCACAATTTGGACAAAATTTCGCCATTTGTATCACTCCTTACATCTATACATAATAGCATATTTTTAAGATTTTTTCAAATTGGCATCTAAATATTTAAGTAACTCATTAAACATCATATAATGACCTTTTTTAAATATACCATCTTCATACATTTCATCTATTTCTTCACGTGTTGCATATTTCACGGCTGTTACTTCCTCTTCTTGCATAATTACATCATCAAGTTTAACATCTTGTTTTAAATAATACAAATCACAAAAAGAATTACTATCTTTCATTTCTTTAAATAAAATAGGATTTTCAATATCAAGGCCTAGTTCCTCTTTTACTTCAGTTATAATACCTGTAAGACTATTTTCACCCGCCTTAGGGTGCCCACCAGTAAATGCCCATTTTCCATCTTTTAATTCACTTCTTTTTTGAATTAAAAATTCATCTTTGTTATTTTGTATAAATATGACTACTATTAAAATATAACAATTTTCAGGAGTTTTTTCATTCTTTAGAATTGTTTTATTTAGCAATTGCTTATTTTCATTATATAAATCTCTTTTTTCCATAATTAATCCTTTCTTTTACATTTATAATCATCATAATTACCAAGATATTTTATTATTTTTTTGGCATTAATTTCGAAGATGATGTTTGCTAACTTATTGATGAAATAGCGGTCATGAGAAACAAATAGAATGGTGCCATTAAATTCTTTTAAGGCACTTTCTAATATTTCTCTTGTATCAATATCAATATGATTAGTTGGTTCATCAAGAATCAAAAAGTTGTATGAATCTTGAATTAAGCAAAATAATTTTAATCTTACTTTTTCACCTCCTGATAAATATTTTATTTTTTTGTAAACATTGTCACCAACAAACAAATATCTGAAAAGGGCCGATCTTAAGTTTTCTTCTAAGCCAACAAAATATTTTTTTGCTTCTTCTATAATACTTAGAGAATCATCATCAAAAGATATCTCTTGGGCAATATAACCTATTTTAACATTAGAACCAATTTTTATATTTTCATTACCACGTAATATTTCCTTAATTAAAGTTGATTTACCAGTTCCATTAGCACCAACTAAGCATGCAAAATCTTTATAATTTAAGGTCATATTAGCATCATTAAACAATTCTTTTTCGCCAAATGCTTTAGAAAAGTTTGTAATTTTTAAAACATCATTACCCGAACGCGAATTGTTATCAAAATTAATGCTAAGTTCTTTTTTTTCTCCAGGCTTGTCAATTTTTTCTAGTTTTTCTAATCTTTTGGTAATACTTGCTGCTCGTCTATAAAATATTTCGCCACCTGAGTCTCCACAAAGTCGTCCAAACTCTTGCAAACGCTTAATAGATTTTTTCATTGCTTCAATTATCTTTTGTTGATTCTTATAATTATTGAATTCTTGAACTAACCTGCTTTCATTTTCTTTAATAAAGTAACTATAATTACCAAAATAACTTTCTACCCCTCTTTTTGTAACTAACAATATTTTACCAACTACATTATCCATAAAATAACGATCATGGGAAACCACAATAACAGTTCCTTTATAATTGCTTAAAAATTTCTCTAGCCATTCTATTCTTTTAACATCCAGATGATTAGTTGGTTCATCAAGTAATAAAATATTTGGTTCTTGTAATAGCAATTTAATAAGCGAAATAATTGTTTTTTCACCGCCTGACAAAGTATTAAAGTTTCTTTTTGTCATTTCGTCAGTGATAGAAAAAGCAGCCAAAATTTTTTCAATTTTTGCTTCATATTCATAACCACCTAAATTTATATACTTATCTTGAAGATTTGTATATTTAGTTATTATTTTATAATCACTGTTTAACAATTCATCTTCATATTTTTGCAATTGTTCTTTTAATTTCAAAATTTCTTCAAAAGCACTATTAATGTAATCTTCAACAATAATATCAGTTTCTTCAGGTATCTGACTTAAATATCCAATACTCGCACCATTTCTAATGGAAATATTTCCAGAATCACTTGTTTCACGATTAGCTATTAATTTTAAAATTGTGCTTTTACCACAACCATTAGGACCGATTAGTCCAATTTTTTCACTTTTATTAATTGTTATATTTACATTGTTTAAAACTTTGTTAAATCCATATGATTTATTTACATTATCTATATTAATCTCTATCATATTATCACTCTCCCAATAAAAAAACTATATAGGTTAGCACCTATATAGTTTTATATAGATGCAGGTACGATTAAAATTCACACCTGCATTTCTGTTAAAGAGATGAAGGTGTGATATTTATTGTATACATAATAACTTTACCAACATAATGTTTCATAAATATCACTTCCATATATAATATATTTTATTTTTTCAATAATGTCAATCACAATTTAGTCTTATTTTTGTATGATTGGTGATATTTTTAATTTAAAATATAATTGCAATTTGCTAAAACAGAATTTATATGATATGATATGCAAACTTTATAAATGGAGGTATTATGGAATTTAAAAAAATTAATGAATTAAAACTTTATTTAAGAAAATTACAAGAAATTGGTTTTGGTTCACGTGGAACTTGCTTTTTGAACAGAAAAAATGGCACTGTTTTTAAAGTTTTCCATGGTTTTGATGAAATTGATGAAGATTATAGTTTTAATTATTCAAGTGAAGAAATTTTAAGATTCCGTAATATTTCCAATGATACTTTCGTTTGGCCGCAAGAAACAATTGTATTAGATGGCAAGATAATTGGTTATACCATTCCATTTGTTGATGCAAGAAATCTTTATATGACTGACCCTTTGAAAGTTAATTTAGATTCCTTAGAACGCTCTATAATGCGAGCTCGAAAAGACCTAAAACTGATTTCTGATAAAGGAATTGTGACATATGATATGTTATATAATATTCTATATGGCAAAAAATTTTTTGTTATCGATCAAGATGAATATTCTTTCAATCGTTATAATAGTCCTGATCTTGAAAAAGAAAATAACAACAATTTTGATTTAGAAATATATTATTTCTTAATTGATGCATACTTTAATGGAATTGTTAATGACAATAAAGATTTGAGCGAATTATATAATAGCAAAAAAGAGGATGTTTTAATCTTTATTCAGTTATTAAGAAAAAGATTAAGTGAATTAGTTGGCAAAGATATAAAAAGCTTAGAAACTGCTAAAAAGTATATTGATAAAGGAACTAAGCAGTATGTATATCAGAGAATACTAAAATAAAGATATTAAACATATCTTTATTTTTTTATCTTAATCTTCAAAATCAGCATCGAAATCAATTATTTTACCTGTTACAGCATCTATTTCATATTCATATTCATAATTATTACAGACAAATTCTATATCATAAACTTTAGTATTATCATCACTATCTAAAACCACTTTAAGTAATTTTGCATCACTCGCTTTTATATTAGCATGCTTAAAGGCAATATTCTTAGCTTCATTAGCTGTAATATAATTAGTCGATGTTTCTTTTTGCTTGATAATTTCGGTTTCAAAATCAACGATTTTTCCACTTATAGCATTAATTTCATATTCGTACTTTTTAATATCGGTTCTAAACTCTATATCGTATTCTCCGTCATCATCTAATTTTATGGCAATATTTTTAACATCGTTGGCAGTAACATTGGCATGCTTGAAAGCAATTTTTTTTGCTTCTTCTTTAGCTATATAATTACTAACATCTTGAGTATTTTCTTTCTTTTCATTTAATTCTTCGATTGCTTCGTCTATTTTTTCAGCTGTTGAATCATCATCATCTTTTTCGACAATATCAGTAATATCAATGTTTTTTTCGGTTACTAATTTTGCCAATTCACGCATTGACATAGTGGATAGTTCATTAAAGTTTAAAGTATTATCTTTGGCAATTAGTTTATTTATAAATAACGCTTTACCATAAGAAATATTATTTGAATTAGCTAGATTTTTTAGTTCGGCATCATCATTTTCAATCGTTTGTTTTAAAATTGTCGCATTTACCTTTGAATCATTTAAAGATTTATCAATTGTTGAAACAACTACTGTCTTTATTTCTTCTGATTTAGTTGGATCATTATTTTGAACGCTGACAAGAATATTAGCATCATCACTTGTTAAATAACCATATTTTACCATTGATCCAATTAAAGCATTAAGAGCAACATCTAGATGAACACCTTTCAAATTCATGCCATCTAAAATTTTATTTGCTCCTTCATTTAGAGTATTTACTTTTATAATATGATCATTTTTATTGGTTTCAAGTTCAATACTTGGATTAACATCTATCCCAATTAATGTTTCAGTAACATAATTATTAGTATAATAAATACCTCCAAAAATAATCATTGCAAGAACAAAAGTCATTGCTGGAATAAGTTGCCATCTAAATTTTTTCATCTTTCCCTCATTTCTTTTAATTGTTGCTTTGATGTCATCAAAATTATTTGGAGTAATTGCTTCAATACTATGATTTAGAGATTTTAGAATGTCCTCTTCTTTATATTTTCGCATTTTATTCAGCTCCTTCTAAAAAATTAAACATTTTCTTCAGTGAACGATGATATTTTGATAAAACTGTAGCAAGTTTCATATTTAAAGTATCTGCTATTTCTTGATGTTTTAAGCCTTCGATTGCATATAACAAAACAATTTGTAATTCGTCTTCTGTTAATACTTTAAAAGCGCTTTCTAAAATCAATTTATCATCATTTGAACTATAAGAATATTTAATCGTATCAGAATAATCAATTAATGTTATTCTTTTCTTTTTCCTTAATTTCATTAAAGCTTCATTGCGCGCAATTGTACAAACCCAAGCAACCGGTTTCCCTGTTTTTGTATAAGTGTGGGCTTTTTCATATACTTTAATGAAAGTATCATGTAAGACATCTTCAGCATCTTCTTTGTTTTTTGTTATTGAAAGAGCTACTCTGAATACAATTTCCTTAGTTGTTTCATATATTTCTTTTAAGGCATCAATATTATGAGAGGCCACTTCTAATATTAATGCTTCATCAAAATTAAATGACACTTCTTTTTTCATACTAGCTCCTCCTACTTATACAATGTTTGAGAAAGAATTTTTATTGCAAAAAAATATAAATTTTTATATTTATATTTCTTGTAATAATTTTGTTTGTTATTAGTATTCTCTATAAACAAAATGTTCAATTTTCTCTTTAAAAACATCTTTATTAACAATCTTCTCTTTGATCACTTTTGGCATTATTTCATAACTATCAATTTCATTAACATCTAACCATTTAAATATTGATTTCCCATCATGGCTTTCATCTTTTGAATCATATTCTTTATTTTCATCATAACCATATTGTTCTTCATTAATTGAAGTAATAAAATAAAAGCCAATTTCATGATATTGCAAATTAGGAAATTTTATAAAATTTTCAGCGACGTATTTTAATTTTAATTCCGTCTCAATTCCCAATTCTTCTATCAATTCTCTTTTTATTGCCACTTCTGCTTCCTCATGAATATCCAATCTACCACCAGGTAACATATAGTAATCATGTTCTCCTTGACGCTGAACAAATATTTTTGTTTTATTTTTATTAAATATAACAGCGGCAACTCTAACTCCAAAGCGATTATTTTCATCTTTAATAGTAATAACCATATATCCTCCTTAATTACTTAAATAGATTTCTAGGGCATCAATTGTATCTTTAACAACATTTATTCTTGAAGCTACATTTAAGCTTTCCTCAAGCGTACTTAAAACTAATTCTTTTTTAAGATATCGTAATTCAAAGTTACCATTTAATTCATCTTCTGTTAAATTAATTTTAGTTAAATCCGGAATTATGTCTAAATGAACAGCATAATAAGCATTAATATACCTTGTATTCATCCCTAATTTGGGATAATCTTTTGTAAAATACTTAATTATCAAAAATGGTTCATCTACTTTAACATCAGTTTGAACTTCTGCCTCTTCTGCAAGCTCTCTTATAATGCATTCATTATAAGTTTCACCTGTTTCAACGTGACCACCTAGAAAAAAATAATTATTGTGGCAATAAGCTAATAATATTTCATCGTTAGAGTTTTCAATTAATATTTTAGCTCTCTTTATTTCATTGGTAATATCCTTATCAAGCAAATTGTCTTCATTATATATTATTTCTTTCATTCCATCATCACCTGTTATTATTTAAATATTCTTCGCGTGTAATTGAGTAAGATAATAAATCATTTCTAATACCATCTTTATCAAGCATTCTTCCTCGTAATTTGCCTTCAAATTTCAACCCACATGACATCATGACTTTGCCACTATTAGGATTATTGCTCATATGTTTTGCTGTAATAACTTCAACATCACACTCTTCAAATAGAAATTTGATGACTGCACCTAAAGCTTCTTTAGCATAACCTTTATGCCAATATTTTTTTCCATAACAATACCCTACTTCACAAACGCCATATTCCATAAAAGTTTTTGAAGAGTTATCAATTGTCCCGATAAGTTCATGAGTATCTTTTATTTCAACAATCCAGCGATATGTGCTTAAATCTTCATATTCTTTTTCCCACACTTCATATAAATTTTTTGTTACGCCTGAATCTTTATGAGGATCCCAGAAAACATACTTTGTTACATCAGGATCATTACACCAATTATTATATGCTTCTAAAGCATATTCTGCTTTAACCCTTTTCAAAATCAATCGCTCAGTTTCAAGCTGTTTTGTTCCAATAAATTTCATCGTTTAATTCCACCTTTCATATTTTTCCTAATATATTCTTTTACTAATGAAATGCGGGCAATATCTTTTTCTCTTGAACTTTTTTCAAGATAGCTTAAATAATTATTAATATCTTGGAGATTATATTTACCAAATTTTTCAATTTTTTCTGGTGTTTTAATATCAACAACACATTCAACTAAATCATTAATTTTATACCAGCCATTTTCCTTTTGATGTAGTGTAAAATTGTTTTTCAACTGTTGTAAACCTTTTTCTGTAACAGCAATGTCTAAATCACCTGCATCTTGAAAAATATTGCGCATTACTAATGCACCACTTGATAGAACCCAGAATTCTTCAAAATCAATTTTTAATTCTTCCATTATTCTTATTAAATCTTCTTTTTTTAGTCTATTATTAGTTGCTTTAAAATCAATATTTTGTATTATTTTCAACCAAAATTCCTTTAAATTAGGATATGTTAGTTTATTTTCAACTTCAGAGATTTTAACCCATACCAATTCTTCTTTGTCTTCTTCACGAAAAACTTTCTTACTTTCACCATCGTCTAATGCTAAATACATATAGGTATCAATTGTTCCTTCATTACAATTTTTGTAACTATTAACACCTATAACTTCATTTCTTAATAGATGGCACATTCTGCCCGTTTCTTCTTCAGTTTCTCTTAAAGCACATTCACTTAATGATTCTTCTCCTTCAATATGTCCTTTAGGGAAACTATAATCGTTATGTTTCTTACGATAAACTAATGCAACACAATCCAAATCTTTGCTTAATAAAATACATCCTGCTTTTTTTAAATTCATACTTCTCACCCATTCTCATTATAAATCAATATAATATAATTTCTCACCATTTTTTAAGTTTTTTATAAATTTTGCTCCAAATTTTTCATAGTAATTGACTAAATTTGACTTTAAATATACTTTCTTAAATTTTAATTCTTTAGCCTTCTTTAGAATAGCTTCATTTAATATTTTTGAATAACCTTTCCCTCTAAAAGAATCTTTTACATACATTGTAGCATACCATGGTGTTAATTCAAGACATTCTTCACCATCAGTTTTAAATAATGAAATAAAACCAATTAAAGTATTGTTTTCTTCTAGAACTAAGGTGGCGTATACATTATCGTTTTTTAAAACCTTTGCAGTTTTAGTTTTAATTTTTTCTTTTAACTCTTCTTCACTATTATAATGTCCCCATGTTTTTATGCAAAGTGTTACAAATTCGGTAATATATTCTTTTTTTTCTAATAAATTGTATATCATAAAATCTCCTTTTTTAAATTATAGCATCTAACGAAAAAAATAACCAGTAAAGGTTATTTTTAACTACAATTCAAATTGCGAATTATATAAATTAGCATAAAAACCATTTTTAGCAATTAATTCATTATGATTGCCTTGTTCTATAATATTTCCATCTTTCATAACCAATATTAAATCGGCATTTTTAATAGTTGACAAACGATGAGCAATAATAAATGATGTTCGACCTTCAGTTAATTTATCCATCGCTTTTTGAACCAACTCTTCAGTTCTTGTATCGACATTAGAAGTTGCTTCATCTAAAATCAAAAATGGAGCATCCTCAATCATCCCACGAGCGATGGTTAATAATTGCCTTTGGCCAGCCGAAATGCTCTCATTATCTGAAAGAACAGAATCATAACCATTAGGTAAAGTTTTAATAAAATGATCAAGACCAACCACTTCACATATTTCCCTAACTTTTCCTTCTGGAATATTCTTACGATTATAAATGATGTTTTCTGTTACTGTTCCATCAAATACCCAAGTATCTTGAAGAACCATGGTAAATAATTCATGAATATTTTCACGCGATAATTCTTTGGTTGAAACCCCATCAATTTTGATATCACCTTTATTTATTTCATAGAATTTCATTAAAAGATTAACCATTGTTGTCTTCCCAGCACCAGTTGGCCCAACAATTGCAACCTTTGTTCCACTTAAAGCTTTCGCACTAAAATCTTTGATTGTCGGCAAATCATTCCCATCATATGTAAACTCAACATTGTCAAATTCAATATTTCCTTTTACTTTAGATTTATCCAAGACTCTTGTTACGTTTTTTTGATCATTCATTTCTGATTCATCAACGAATTCAAAAACACGTTCACTAGCCGCAGCTGTTGATTGGATTGAAGTCATTGCCTGACCTATTTGTGATAATGGCGAAGTAAACAAACGAACATAAGTGATGAAAGCAATAATAACTCCGAAACTTATATTACCATTTAACACTAACAAAGCACCAACTATGCAAACAGCAACGTATCCAAAGTTACCGATAAAGCCCATCATTGGCATTATTAGGCCAGATAAGAATTGACTTTTGCGATTAGCTTCGTAAACTTTTTCATTCAATTTATCAAATTTTTCATTTACAAGTTCTTGACCATTATAAGATTTTACAATATTAAGTCCCGAATATACTTCTTCAATATGACCATTTAGTTTACCTAAATATTTCTGCCTAGCAATAAAATATTTTTGGGACTTAGCTAATATAAAAAACATAAAAACAAAACCAATTAAACTGGCGCCTATAGCTGTTAAAGCCATAATCCAGTTGGTAACAAACATCATTATGATTGTTCCAACAAATAAAGTAATGGCACTTACTAAACTAGAAAGTGATTGATTCATACTTTGCGATATTGTATCAACATCATTTGTAACACGTGATAAAATATCACCAGTTGAATTTTTATCAAAATATTTAAGAGGTAATTTATTTATTTTAGTTGAAATGTTGCTTCTTAACTTTTGAGCAAAACGATTAGAAACAACAGTCATAGATATTGATTCAATATATGTAAATAATGCACTTAATAAGTATATTACAACAAGAAAGATTGTAATATTTTTTATAGCTTCCATATCCATAAATGGTTCTAAAACACCTTTTATACTTTCAGGCATTTCATCTATTTTAGGATATATTTCTTGAGCATTTGCATCAGGAGATAAAGTGCTCATTAAACTAATAAATTTTGCTTGATCAACTTCAGAGATAATTTTACCATCAATAGTTATTTCTGAAAAAATTATTTTAGCAATATTATCAGGTATTTCTATATCTGCATTTCCAGCAGATAATTTAATCAAATTTATTTTATCACTCGTTGATATTAAATTACTATTATAACTTGAAGCAGGCAGTATATAGTTTAAAAGACTAGTTGGAAGAGTAATTAAAGAATTTAATAATGTTTGTTGATTAGTATAATCAACACTAGCCAAGAAATCTTGAAATATTACCTTATCTTCATTACTTATTTCATTGGAACCTAAAATTTCTTTTGCTGTGTCTTCATCTAATTTTAAAGTTAATATTTGTGGCATTAGATTGGACATTTTCTCAGTGCTAAAATTTTCAGTTGTTTTTGTTGTTAAAGTTTCTAAGTTATTAGTATTAATTACTAGGCCAGCTGATACTTTATCAACTAAAGCAGATAATTTATCAGGTGCCATTATTGATAAAACAGAACCTAAAGCTGCTAGAATTAAACTAACAAGTATTAATACTTTGTAGGGTTTTAATTCTATAAATAATCTTTTGATTGATCCTTTAAAATCTTTTGCCTTTTCACCAAAATCAGGGCCATTTTTCTTATTACTCATTCTTTAACTCCTCCTCTGATAATTGTGAAAGAGCAATTTGCTTATAAACTTCACAATTTTCTAAAAGTTCTCGGTGTGTACCTTCACCAACACATTTTCCTTTATCAAGAACTATTATCCTATCAGCGTTCATGATTGTACCGATACGTTGAGCAACAATTAAAATACTGGCATCTTTAGTGTATTTCTTTAATTCGTGGCGAAGAGTTGAATCTGTTTTATAATCAAGAGCTGAGAAAGAATCGTCAAATATATAAATTTCCGGTTTTCTAGCAATAGCTCTCGCGATTGACAATCTTTGTTTTTGACCACCTGATATATTAGTCCCACCTTGAGAAATCATCGTTTTTTCTTGATTATCCATTTTCTTAACGAATTCTTCAGCTTGTGCTACTTTCATTGCTTCTTCAATTATTTCCTTATTTTTTTTCTCTTTACTATTGCCATATTTAATATTATTTTCCACGGTATCATTAAATAAAACTGCTTTTTGGGAAACATAACCAATTTTGTTATATAAAAATTCTAAATCATAATCTTTAACATTAATGCCATCAATCAAAACTTCACCGCTTGTTGCATCATAAAATCTTGGAACTAAATTAATCAATGTTGATTTTCCAGAACCTGTTGAACCTATAAAAGCAACTGTTTCACCCTTATCAACTTTAAACGAAATATTTTCCAACATATATTCTTCGGCATCAGGATATTTAAATGAAACATTTTTAAACTCAACTGTTCCCGTTTCTTTTGTTTCAATATCTTTAATATTTCCATTTTTAATACTTGATTTTTTATTGAAAACTTCATTAATACGAGTAGCCGAAACATTAGCACGTGGTAACATCATGAATATCATTGCCAACATTAAAAATGACATAATGACTTGCATTGCATAACTTGAAAATACTACCATATCACTAAATAATGTTAATTTGGTTGCCATTAGAGAGTCTTTAATTAGAATAGCGCCAATTATATAAATCGCTAAAGCTAAAAAATACATTACTAAATACATTACGGGCATCAAAATTGAAAAAGCTTTTTGGTTAAATAATTGTAAGTTCGTTAATGAATCATTAACTTCTTCAAACTTTTCCTCTTGATAGTTTTCAGCATTAAAAGCTCTTATTACTCTAATCCCATTTAAGTTTTCACGCGTAACACCATTCAATTTATCAATCGTTTTTTGAACTAACTTGAATTTTGGTAACACGACCATTAAAATCGCACCAATAACACCAAGGAGAATAACGACTGCTAGTGCGGTTATAATACTCCACTGCCAACTTTTATTAAGAATTTTTGTAACCGCCCAAGCGGCTGTTAAAGGAGCTTTCACTAAAAGTTGTAAGCCCATAGCTAAAAACATTTGAATTTGAGTAATATCATTAGTTGTTCTTGTAATTAAACTGCTTGTTTTAAATTCTTTTACTTCTGCAGTTGATAATTCTTCAACTTTATTAAACAATTTTTGACGAATATTTCTAGAAAATCTAGCCGTTACATTAGCAATTAAGTAACCTGTAAATATGGCCGATATTAAACTACCAAACGCGCATAAAAGCATATACCCACCATTGATAAGTATATCCTTCATATTGCTGTTTTCGCTTTGAACTAAAACTGTTATTTTTGACATATAGTCTGGCATTTTTAATTCCAACCAAACTTGAAAAACAATTAAAGTAAAACTTAATACAATATATGCCCAATCTTTCTTTTTTAAATTTTTTAATATTTTTATCATTTTGATTTCCTTCCATTTTTAATTATTTCAATTTTTTCACATTTTAAAATTAAGTAAGTATTTCTCTTCTTACATGTTGGACATTTAACATGCTTAATTCCTTTTTTTGGAGGAATTGGCAATTTTAATGTTGTTGAACAATGATGGCAATTTTTATAAATGTGATTTTTATCTATTGTTGATTGATTCGGTTTGAATATCTTAAATATATTTTTCTTTATTTTTAAGAACTTTGTATTTTCGTTTGATCTATTATATATTTTTTTTGAAAATACACGATAAAACATAATAATCATTAATATTAATTCTGCAATCAATAAAATTGAGGATTTTAAAAATAAATTAATTATTAACAAACAAATATAAATTTTAAATAAAAATTTATATAATTCATCTATTCCATATCGACCATACATAAACTTAATAAATCTGTTATTCATATTTCCTCCAATATTAATTGTTATTCAAATTGCTAATCATTTTTGCCAAAACATTAGTAAATATTTCCAATTCTTCATCGGAAATATTTTTAATAGCTTTTTTTTCTAAATCATCAATTTGATGATGATTTTCATTAAAAAAAGTGTTTGCTTTATCAGCTAAGATTATTTTTTTAGACCGAATATCGTTAGGATTAGGAATTCTTTTGATTAATTCTCTTTTTTCCATTCGTTTCAAAACATCAGAAATTGTTGCTCTTCTTAGATTAAATTTTTCTTCTAAATCTTTTTGAAAAACATCAGAATTTCTATTTTCTAAGATGTAACCGATTATTCTCATCTGAGTTGGATTTTGCTTCATAATACAATCATCAGAAATATTTTTATTTGTTAATACGGTTCTTAAAATTGTTTTATCTAATTCTTTAATTTGAAATAATATATTTTTTTCTTTCATCCAATCACCTTTTTAGCCAACATAGATAACATTGTACGCTTTTTCAAACTTTTTTGTCAAGTAACTAACATAAAAAACATAAAATCACATATTTGCAAAAAAAAATAACCAATAAAGGTTATTTTATATCACTTAATTTAACACTTACAAGTTTACTAACACCAGATTCTTGCATCGTAATTCCATACAATGTATCAACATACTCCATCGTTTTTTTCTTGTGTGTTATTAAAATAAATTGCGTTTTTTCTTTCAATCTTGTTACATATTCCCCAAATGAATCAACATTTGCTTCATCTAAGGCAGCTTCAACTTCATCAAGAAGACAGAATGATGTGTCTTTTGACTTTAAAATTGCAAACAATAAAGAAATTGCCGTTAATGTTTTTTCACCACCGGATAATAGAGAAATACTTGTTAATTTTTTACCTGGTGGGGATGCAACAATTTCGATTCCTGTTTCCAAAATATTTTTGGGATCAGTATAAATTAAATCTGCTGTTCCGCCCTTAAATAGTTCTTTGAATGTTTCCTTGAAATTTTCTTTAACAACTTTAAATGTTTCTTTAAAGTCTTTTTCCATCTGTTCATCCATTTCTTTAACTATTTCCAGTAAAACATTTGTAGCATTAACTAAATCATCTCTTTGTTTAATTAAGAATTCATAACGTTCACTTACACGTTTATACTCCTCAATTGCGCCAATATTAACAATTCCAAGGTCTTTAATTATCTTTCTTAATTTATTAACCTTAGTTCTCGCAATATTTTCATCAATACTTAAATTATCTTTAGCTAAAGCATGTTCATATGTCATACTATAGTTTTCACTTAAGGTTTTAAGCAAATTATCAATTTTGACTTCCAAACGATTAGCATTTATTTCTAATTCTTTTAAAGTATTTATTTTATTGCGATATTGTTCATTACCTTTTTTGATTAAATTTTCGGCTTCTTCTATTTTCTCATAAAAATTCTCTCGCTCTTTAGATAATGATTTTAGTTTTTGCTCTAATTCTTCTTTTTCTTTTGATAGACGATAATACTCACTAATTGCTTCATCTTCTTCTTTAGAAATGTTATTATTGAGCATATTATTTGCACCATTAATTTCTTGATTAATAGCATGAATGCGATCATACATTTCTTTAGTATTAGTTTTTAGAAAAGCAATTTTTTCATCATTAGCAATTTTATTTTTGCTGCAAACATAAATTTCATCTTCATATTCACGATATTCTTGATCAAACTTATTAATTTGTTCCTCAGCATTTTTAATATTTGCTTCTAAGGTATTTTTTTCTTTTTCTTTTTCAATTAATTCTTGCTTATCAGTTGCTGTATTGCGAACTTTCGATAATTCACCACCAGTAATTGAACCACCGACATGAACAATTTCACCACTTAAACTGACAATTTTATATTGAAAATTAATGGTCTTACTTATTTGATTAGCAGTTGTAATGGTATCAACTACAAGAGTATTACCTAATTGATTGTAAATAATATTTGCATATAAATTATCAAATTTTACTAATGAGGCAGCTACACCAATAAAACCATTTTGATGTTTCAAAAATTCTAAGGTACGTTGATCAACATTCTTACTTTTCATAATATTAATTGGTAAAAATGTTACACGACCGTATTTGTTTTCTTTTAAATATTTAATAGCATTTTCAGCCGATGTTTGATTATCAACAATGACATTATTAATAGCATAACCTAAAGCTGTATTGATTGCTGTCATGTATTCAGGATCGGTGCTAAGAATATTGCCGACTGTATCATGAATTCCTTTTAAACGTGGATTATTTAAAACACTTCGAACAGCCATTGGTAATGAGCCGTTATTTTCGATACTTGTTTCTAAGTCGGTAATGCGATTTTTAACAACATTTAAATTGTAGAAATACTTGTTTAAGGAATTCTCAAGTGTCTGTTTATCATTCTTGATTTTGTTTATTTTTGTTTCTAAATCATTTAATTCTTTTACGATTTTTTCATCATTTGTATTACTTTCATCAACAATAAATTCATTGTTTGAAATTTGATTTTGTAAACGAAGAACTTCTTCTTTCAAAGCAATAATATTATTATGAACTTTATTGTCTTCTACTTCATATTTTTTACGTTCTAAAACTATTTGCTTATGACTATTAGCTTGTTCAACTCTAGTTGTATAATCTATAATGTTTCTTTGTAAATTGGTAATTTCCAAATCAATTTTGCTTAGATTATTTTTATCACTAGCAACACTTGCTTCAGTGCTATTTGATGATGTTGAAAGCGCGATTATTTCATTATTTAATTTTTCAATCATGTCTTTTGTTGTTTCATAATCTTTATTGAAATTAGTAATATCGTGAGCAATTAAAGCAACTTCGATATCACCCAATTCTTCTTTAGCATCAACATAAGCACTAGCTTTTTCAGATTGTTCTCTTAAAGGTTCAACTTGACTTTCTAATTCATTAATAATATCATTTACACGGTTCATATTGTCATGCGTGCGGTCAAGTTTTTTGATAGCATCTTCTTTTCTTCTTTTATATTTTAAAACATTGGATGCTTCTTCAAAAATAATACGTCTATTTTCGGGTTTTGCACTTAATATTTCATCAACTCTACCCTGTGAAATAATATTAAATGATTCTTTAGCAATACCACTATCAAGTAACAAATCTGTTATATCTTTTAAACGACATTTTTCATTGTTTAAATAATATTCATTAGTACCATCACGATATACCCTTCTTTTAATGGAAACTTCATTAAAATCAATTGGTAATTGATGATCCATATTATCAAATATCAAAGTAACGGATGCAACATTTAAAGGACCACGCGATTTGGAACCAGAAAAAATAACATCTGTCATCGACCCATCACCACGTAAACTTTTTACTGATTGTTCACCTAAAACCCAGCGAACTGCATCAACAATATTACTTTTACCTGATCCATTTGGTCCAACTATCCCTGTTATTCCTTTTTCTAAATCAATTTCAATTTTATTGGCAAATGATTTAAAACCATTTGCTTTAATTGTCTTTAAATACATTTTTAACACCCTACTTTTGTAATTATACTATATAATTGCTTAAAAAACAACAAATTATTAACAAGAAAAAATCCAACTAAATAATTAGTTAGATAATATCATTTATGTCAATTTTCTTTGGATCAATAATTGTTTTTATTCCTTCTTTAAAAACAGCAAATTCTTCATCACCAATCAATATAATTTCATCATTATTTATAAAAATAGTATCTCGTTCTGGTAAATAAAAAACTTTTCTGTTTTTTGAATAAGTCGATAAATATTCTTCATTTATTCTTGTCTGTTCCTCTTTTTTATTTAAATGGCATAAAAGAGATATATCATTCAAAATGTTAAAACCACTGGTGTCTTTTAAACCAATTGATTCATTATCATCTTCATATTTACATGTATCAATATCAAAACCTAATATAATTGCTCCAGCACTTCCACCAAAAATAATACCACCATTTATAATATAGTCTTTTACTTTTTCAAAAGCACCACTGCATTTCATATCATTTAACAATTTGTAAGTGTTACCACCACCGATGAATATAGCACAATAATCATTTAGTTTTTTTCTTGCAAGCTCAGCACCACTAGTAACCATTTCAATATTAGTAATGTTAATTGAACTCATTTCTTTTGTAATCCATTCTAGACAACTAGGATAACGAAAACTTTCCATTGCAAGAGGAACATAAAGTAATGGTTTACTTTTATCCAACAAAGAACCAAATTGTTTAGTTGCTTCAAGAATTCTTTCTCCAGAACCACCACCGCATATAAATAATTTCATAAGTCACCTCTATTTATAATTTATCACTTATTAATTTATTTTACAAATAAAAAAGAAGAGAAATTTCTTCTTATCTAAAAAATGCAATATAAACTAAAAATCCCGTTAATATTAAAGTCAACACAATTCCGTTTGTTTTATCAATTTTGGTTGATTTGTATTTAATACCTAAAGCCATCGTTATAAATGCGCCACCAATTAATCCACCTATATGAGCAGCATTGTTAATATTGCTTGATATAAAACCAATTGCTAAATTAACAATAATTAGAGGTATTATTTGTGATTTTATGACATTACCCAAGAATACACGATAATGATATCCAAAGTATAGCAATGAACCTAAAAGTCCAAATATAGCCCCACTAGCTCCTGCACTCCATCCAGGATAGAATGCCATAGATAATAAATTCCCCGTAATCGCACTAAATAAATAAATGAAAGCAAATTTTGTGCGTCCCAAGAAACTTTCTAATTGGGAACCAATTATATATAAAGCATATGAGTTAAACAATAAATGAATAAGACCAATATGGTTAAAAGCAGATGTAATAAGGCGGAAAAATTCGCCATTTTTTACCAAAACTGGGTCTAAAGCACCAAATAAGTATAAAGATCCATTAGTTGTTTCAAACACTGATGATGAGACACCTGCTCCTAGTTTTAAATTATACAAAACTGTAAGTAAATATATAATTAGGTTGATTGCTAATATTGTATATGTAACATAAGGCCTTTTCATCTTGAAAACATCTTCAGCTTCTTTAGCACTGCTTTCAGTTTTACTACTAATATCACCTGTTATTTTAGCAAACAACTCCATTCCTTTTTCTTTGAACTTTGTTTTATCTAAAATATTCGGGAATTCTTCTGTAATAAAATCATATTTTTTTAAATCTGATATTTTTTTTATTTCGGCGCAACTGATACTTTCATCAACATCAAGTTTTTCAAAATTAACATTATCACCAAGATTAATAAATAAACTTAAAGTATTTATAGCTGGTGATAAAGTTTTCTTCTTAATACTTTGCATTATTTGACGAGTTTTATAAAGATCAACATTTAACTGTTCATTATTATGAATATAATTAGAAACAATTCGGACAATTTTATAACCGTTTTCAAAATTTTCTAGCCATATTTCATTATTCGCACCATGTAAAACTATTGGTGTGTAATTTTCTTCTGTAATGAAGTAATGAAGTAATTTCATAACAAGTTCATCTTCTTTAGTTGTTACTACTTTTTCCATTTTATTCCTCCTTGAATTTATCAACAATTGTATTAAAACATCTTGGAGTATCGCATGTAAATGTTTTCAATTCATTAGTTGTTGGATGTTTTAACTCTAATTTAAAAGCATGTAAACATTGACCAGTATTATCAATTAAATCACGTTTACCATAAACTGGGTCATTAATAATTGGATGTCCTATATAATTCATATGTACTCTTATTTGATGTGTACGGCCTGTTTCTAATTCAATTTCTAGTAAAGTTGCCCTTTTGTATCTTGCAATTACTTTAAAATTTGTTACTGCCTCTTTACCCTTACTAGTGATTGCCATCTTTTTGCGGTCATTGTCATCACGACCGATTGGGGCATCTATTTTTCCGGTGTCTTCTTTTATAATTCCCCATACTAAAGCCATGTATGTTCTTTTTATCTCTTTTTTAGCTAATTCATCAGCCAATATCTCATGTGCTTTATTATTTTTAGCAACAACTAATAAACCTGTTGTAAAAGCATCTATTCTATGAACTATCCCTGGACGAAATTCACCATTAATATCGCTTAGACTTTTTGAATAATACGACAAGCCATTAGCTAATGTATGCTCATAATTTCCAGGCGCTGGGTGAACAACTAAACCATTTTGTTTATTGATAATAATGATGTCATTATCTTCATAAACAATATCTAAATCCATTTTTTCAGGAATTAAATGATTTTCTTTTTCAACATATTCAATTGTAATTTCATCCTCTAATTTAGTTTTATAACTATTTTTTATTGTTTTAGTATTTACTAAGATTTTACCATCAGTTATTAGACTTTGAATTTGATTGCGACTTATATCCGTATTTTCTTTTAAGAAGGTATCAATACGCATATTTTCGGAGTCTTCATCAATTATGTATTTTTGCATTTTTCTCCTCCTTAAAGGTTTTTATTATTATTCCAATTGCAGCTAAGACAATTAAAGTATCAGCTAAATTGAAAATTGGGTAATCATAACCAAAAATGTTAAAATCTAAATAATCTATTACAAAACCATAAATTATACGATCAAGCAAATTTCCAATGATTCCACCAATCAACATACTATAAAGAATAATATCACTTTTTGATAGCTTTTTTCCTTTAATAAAAATCATATAGATAACTATTAAAGCAATAAAACCAACAATAATAAGTAAAATTCTACTATTAGATAAGATACTCCAAGCTGCTCCATCATTATGAACATTGGCAATATTAAAAAAATTCTTAATTATTTGAATACTACTATTTAAAGGAATATTAGCACTAATAATTAATTTTATTATTTGATCTAACATTATAAAAAATATAGTTAAAATACCTAATTTTTTCAAAAATAATCACCTAATCAATTATAGCAAAAAAAATGGTAAATTACCATTATCTTATTACCATTCTTTTTACCAATTCCATATTTTCTTGATACGCCTGGTTAATCAATTGTTTTTTTGATATTCCATAGTTTCGTGACATTCTGTTTAATAACCTTTCACGATAAATACGATCAAGAAATCTTGGAGAAATACTTAAAATAATGCGTTTTTCTTTTTGACTTATTATAATCTCTTTCATAGTGATATTATAATATCACTTTATACATTAATATGCAAATTAAAAGAATAGTTAAAACTATTCTACTTTGCTTTATCTAAAGCTACCTTTACGGCATCAATATAATCATTAACAGTAATTGTAACACCACTTACGGCATCTATTTTTGTATTAGCATCATCACTATATTTAACCCAATCAAGGTCTTGTTCAGTGACTATTTTATCTTCTAATACTTTGACTTGTTCATACCATTCAGCTCCCCCAGGAATATTGCCAGCTGAGGCAGATGCACTCTTCATACCATAAGCATCGCCTAAAGTTTTTTTAGTTGTATTAACTGAATCTTTTGTATAAGTCGAGTCAATAAAGCAGGTTTTTATCATTCCATCTGAACCAACATAAATAGTCGCAGTTGTAACATATTTGACCCCATATGATTCATATTCTTTAGCTCCAAAATATGTTCCTTCTTTATAATTGCCTGTTACTTCGTTTACCTTTGTACAACCTACCAAACAAATTAAAGCAAATGCTAATATTGGTAAAAATTTCTTCATATTTATTTCTCCTCTACCTTAAGCCAAAAGCCACCAAACATATATCCTTTACGACTAGTACGATTATAGACAATATACTTATAACCTAAACTCATATACTCAGTAGCAGTGCCATCTGAATAATCATATTTCTTTTCATCTAAAATAATTACTGGTGGTTCATTATTAGTTGCACGATAATAATCGTATGCAATGAAACCAACCCATACTATTAAGATAATTGTAATTAATGCTGAAATAAACTTTTTCATATACTCTCCTCCATATTCTATGATAATTGTACTATATATTAAATTTTATATCAAGTTTTTCTCCAATTTTGATATCAATTGTTTACTTAATATTCCGACAAATAAACCAGTTGGAATAGCAAATAAAATTAACCATGGTAAATAATAAAGAGTATTTATATTATTTACAAATATGGTGGCTACTATGATTTGACCAATTGTATGAAATATTGAACCAATTATACTAATTCCAATAATCGAAAAAATATTAATTTTTTTAGCTATAATCATCGCAATTAAACTTAAAATTGCTCCGCCCAAACTAAAGAAAAAAGTAATATTAAATAAACCGGTTCTTAAAATGCCAACCATAAAAATTCTCGCGATTGAAATATAGGCCGCTTCTTTAAAACCATAAATATAGATAGCTATCATTATGACAATATTAGCAAGGCCAATCTTTAAGCCAGGAATAATGCCATTAAAAATAGGAATTATACTTTCTAAAATACTTAAAACAACAGAAAGTGATAATAATATTGCAATTCTTACGACTTTTTTTATTTCCATAAATCTCCTTACAAGGTAGCGTCTAATTCTTCACTATCTTCTATTTTAATGACAATTTTATTTGGTAAACAAATAATACTTTCATAGGATTTTGATATATATCCTTGACGAGAACAAATATGATTGGGACTTATTTCTTCAACCACTTTTATTCTGCCATTTCCTGCTAGTATGGAAACATTTCCATTATAACCTTTGACGTTATATTTTGTTTCAGATTTTGTTAAATCAATTGTCAAAATAACATTATTCTCATAATAAACTTTTGCTACAGCACCAGTTTTATTATTAAGTAATAAAATACTACAAATAATTAAAACAGGAATTAGGACAACTAATACTAATACTTTATCACTTTTATTCATATTTCGTTATCCCTTCAGTTGTAACGATATTATTTTCATCAATATACCAAACAATTTCAACATTCATATCTTTAATTAATTCTTTACCTTCATCAATTGAAAGCAGAAATAAAGACGTTGATAAAATGTCTGCTATTCCACTATCTTCAGTAATAACAGTTACACTTTTATATTTACTTTCTGGCATTAAAGTTTGAGGATTAATTATATGGTGATATTTGACTCCTTTATATTCGTAGAATCTTTCATATCCCCCACTTGTTACAACACTGATGTTATTACCTTTAATAGTTTTATAAATGTTCTTGTTAGCATCTGGTGTTTCTAAACCAATTTTATAAGTTGCATCATCGTAATGATCACCAACCATAACATTGCCACCAGCATTTATTAAAAACTTATGAATTCCTTGATTTCTCAAATACTCTCCTACTTTTTCAGTAGCGTATCCCTTAGCAATAGCACCCAAATCTAGACTAGGATTATTATTATTAATTGTACATTCATTTATAAATTCAATTGGGTTTGTATTATTTAAAGCAAGATTTAATTCTTCTTTAGTTGGTATGCCTTCACCTAATTCGCGATAATGTTTCCAAACATCTATTACTTTTGCCATATTAATATCAAATAAATTATTGGTTTTTTCTTTATAAGAAAGACCAAGTTTAATAATGTTACATAGTTCCAAATCAAGTTTTACTTCTTTTATTTCTAGATTGTTATTATTTATAAAATAAACATTATCAATTCCATCATACCCATTATAACGGTCACTCAATTCATGATATTTTTTATAAATATTATCAATTTCTTTAAAAATTTCATCAGCATTTTTATTATCATATATTTTAACATTGATATAAGTATCCATATAGAAAAAATTGTGACTTTGGATATTATTTTTGTCACAACCGGTTAAACCAATTAAAATTAATATAAAAACAAATACTTTTTTCATATTTAACACCATTAATATTATATCAAAATAAAAAGAGTTAACAAACTCTTTTTAAACATTCTTTGAATAAATACATCCACAAAATTGTTGACGATAAAGATTGAATTTTTTTGATAATTCAATACTCCTTTTGTAACCGTTTCTTTTTTTAAAATCTGATGGTAAATAAGAAATATTATATATTCTTTCTAGTTCATTTCCAATTTCATTAATAACATCAGAATTTTTATATGGACTTACAGTTAAAGTGGTTGCAAAAAAGTCATAATTATTATTCTTAGCATACTTAGCAGTTTCTTCTAATCTTAAGCGATAACACAAGTGACATCTTGTATTACCTTCTTTTTCATTAGCATAAGAATTTGCAAATTTATAAAACGTAGTTTGCTCGTATTCCCCATTAATAATTTTTACTTTATCTTCTAGTTTCATTCCTTTAATAAGAATATTAAATTGATCAAATCTTTTGTTATATTCTTCTAGATCATTCATATTCGGATTATAGTAAAATATCGTGATGTCAAAATAATTCACTAATTCCTCTAAAACATAACTAGAACAAGGTGCACAGCAAGCATGTAATAATAATTTAGGTTTATTATTTAAACTATGAATAATTTCTTGCATTTTTATATCATTGTTGATCAAGTTCATTCACTTCCTCATTTATTTCACTATTCTCAATTATTGGTTCAGGCACAACTTTATTTTTAATTAAGCTATTATTTAAATAATTAAAGTAATTATTTTTAATGGCTAAAGTGCTCATTTTTATTTGAAGAGCTACCTCACTACTAATTTTCTTAATGTCTTCAGTAGTGTAGTATTCATCATAGTAGATTGTATTACTCGTTCCTGAGTTATAATAAGCATGTTCATTTTTCCAAGATCCATCAGCAAAAACTGTAATGCTGAAATAATCTTTCGAAAGTAAATCTTCGCCGAAATATAATCTCGGATCATAATCCAAATCAAATAAATTGGCAATAGTTGGTGTTAAATTCATATATGAAGAATATTGATTAAACTCTTTTGCTTCTAATGAAGGATTATAAATAACTAATGGTGTCTTATCAGCTAAATGATCATTAGAGACATCATAACCAAGAATTTTGTTAATATTTGTTTTTGCTAAGCCATAAGGATAATGATCAGCAAATAAGACAATAATTGTATCATCTAATAGGCCTTTTTCTTCTAAACCTTTTATTAAAATACCCAAAGAATTATCTAACACTTTTATTTTTGACAAATATCTTTTAGTTGTAAGATTGTAGGAAGTGTTGTTAAATTCACTTAAATAAATATCACCATAAGGACTTGAAACTGAATATGGTTGATGTGAGCTTACAGTTGTAAGCCAAGTCATAAATTTTGTATCTTCTTCATAACTTGAAACAATATCTACCACTTTTTCCATAAAATCTTCATCACTAGCCCATTCACCATAAGTAACGCCATAAGGGATTTTCAAAGCTTGCACACCATAATATTTACTACTACCCATGCTTTTATGGATTGTTCTTCGACTATAATAACTTTCTGTATAATTATGCATTGAAGTAGTTACATAACCAGCATTGTTAAACAAGTTAAATATTGACTCATAATAAGTATTATTTTTATATTTATTTGCTGTGCAAGAATCACTTATTGAATATAATCCTGTCATACCACTCATTTCGTTATTGCCGGTTGCACAGCTATTTCGTGGTGAATAGTTATTATTAAAGTGCCAACCTTCAGTATATAGTTTATAAAAGTTTGGAAAATACTCTTCATTGATTAAAATGTCATTAACTGATTCCATCATAATCATAATTAAATTTTTATTTTGAAACAAACCTGTATAATCATTTTTATCCGTAATATTACGATTAATAAAATAATTATTTAAATTGTTGTAAGTTTTATTTTTTTCAAGTTCAATTGTTTTACTAAACGCGGTATCATCAATTTTTCTTGTATAATTTGTCTCTTCTTTAACAGGTTTTTCAGTTGGGGGAATATATTCTTCCTCTTCAACCTTTGGTATGAATAAAGCTTTGATGTCTAAAAAAGCATATGTAATAGTTCCAAACTCTTTAATGGCAATTCCTGGAACAGAAGGATATTCAATCAAATCTTTATTGCTGACTTGTTGCCCAGAATTTTGCATAAAAGAAATGTTTATTGAGACAATATATAATGATGTTATAATTGTAGTTGCTAATAGAACAAAAGTCATATAGATAATATGTTTTTTCTTACAAACCGGCATAATTATTCTTTTTTTAAAAACAATTGCTAAAATTATAGTTATTAAAAATGGAAGAAAAATCAAGTAATAGGTCCAACTAACACTGGCTAGAAAATCAAAAATATAATCTTTGACAGCTCCTAATTGACTTGAAGTCCCAAACGAAGTGTAAGCACCCAAATAATTAACAAAACCAATTTGTAAAAATGTATAAAATGAAGTAATAAATATCCAAACAATTGAAAATATCTTTGATATTTTTTTTGGTAAAAAGCTAAATATAAAAGCAAACAATATTGAAATTAAATTTATACCTAAAAAAACTCTTAAAGTTGACCAATCAAAAAATCTTATTTCACTTAGAAATCTAAAAATTATTTCGGCCATCAATAAATTAGTAACCATAAGTAAATAATTACCAAAAAATTTATTAAAATAGTTAGGTTTATTAAAAACATCTGTTTTTTCCATATTATCACGACCCAGTAAGATTATAGCACAATCATAAAAAAAATAGAAGATTAGAAAATATAGTATCTGAACTCAGCAACTATGATTGTAATCAAAAATTTGTTATAATGTAATTGTATAATTCTTTTACTTTTAATATGTGGAGGTTAATTTATGCTCATGATTTTCGTAGTTATATTAGCTATATGGTGTAGCCTTTGTGACTTTGCTAAGAAAAAATAATCTATTTATGTAGATTATTTTTTGTCAAATAAAAACCCTGTTTTAATTATTAAAACAAGGTTTAAAATCAATTTTTTTATTTATTATTCATTTGTTTAGCTACTTCTTCAGCAAAATTTTCTTCTCTTTTTTGCATTCCTTCGCCTACTTCATAACGAACCATTTTGACAATCTCGCCGCCATTGTTCTTTACATAAGTACCAACAGAAATATCTGAATCCATAACAAACTCTTGTTCTTCAAGACATATTTCTTTGTAGAATTTATTTAAACGACCAACAACCATTTTTTCAGCTATTTCTGGAGTCTTACCTTCATTCATAGCTTGTTCTTTTAAAACGGCTTTTTCACGTTCAATTTCTTCTGCGGAAACATCACTTATTTTTAAACAAGTTGGGCGCATAGCTGCTGTATGCATTGCAACATTGTGGCATACTTCATTATTAGTTCCATTAACGATTAATAGAACGCCTATTTTACTGCCCATATGAATATAATCACCAAACAATTGGTTATCATTTTTTGTTAAAATTTCAAATCTTCTTAAACTTAATTTTTCACCTATTTTAGCTGTTTTAGCAATTATCAATTCGTTAATCGTTTCATTACCATCTGATAATTCTAAGGCTTCTTCTACAGTACTAACAGGATTATTAATTAAAGTTTTAAGAATTGTATCAACTAATTCTTTAAATTCTGGATTTTTTGCAACAAAATCTGTTTCGGAATTAACTTCAACAATAACAGCTTTATTACCTTCGATTAGAATACTAGTCATACCTTCAGCTGCAATTCTGCTTGCTTTTTTAGCAGCAGTAGAGATTCCTTTTTCACGTAGCCAATCAACAGCAGCGTTGAAATCTCCAGCAGTAGCTTCTAATGCTTTTTTACAATCAAGCATTCCGGCACCAGTTTTTTCTCTTAATTCTTTTACTAAACTTGCAGTAATCATTTTGTCCTCCTTAATTTAAAGCGTCAATTAATTCAGCTTTTTTCATTGTTGAATAACCTTTTACATCTTTAGCTTTTGCTAATTCACGTAATTCAGCAACTGTAAGTTCTGTTAAATCTTTTTTCTCGGCTTTTTCTTCTTTAACAGCAACTTCTTTTACTTCTTTAACAGGTTCTACAACTTTTACTTCTTCTTTTACTTCTTTATGAAATTCTCTTGAATCTCTATTATCTCTTCTGAAAGGTTTGTTATTGTTGAATTTTCTATCAGTATTTTGTTCATGCTTATGATCATCACGTTTTTTAACTGATTCTACAGCTTTTTCCATGATTTCTTTTTCACTGCTGTCAGCTTCATTAACATAGTTAACAAGTTCTCCACCAGCTGCTTCGACAATTGCATTAGCCATAACACCAATAATCAATTTTACAGCACGGATTGCATCATCATTACCAGGAATAACGTAATCGACAACATCTGGATCACAATTAGTATCAACAATTCCGAAAACTGGAATGTGTAAACGATGTGCTTCCTTGATTGCGATATCTTCCTTAGTAGGATCAACAATAAAAATTGCTCCTGGTAATTCATTCATTTCACGAATACCACACAATAATTTATTTAATTTTTCATATTCCTTACGAAGTCCAATAACTTCTTTCTTTGGTAATAATGCAAATGTGCCATCAGCTTCCATCTTTTCGATGTCTTCTAATCTTTTAACTCTTCTTCTGATTGTACGGAAGTTAGTTAATGTTCCTCCTAACCATCTTTCAGTTACATAAAATGAATTAGAACGCATTGCTTCATCACGAGTTGCATCTTGTGCTTGTTTTCTTGTTCCAACAAATAATACTTTCTTTCCAGATTCTGCAATTTTCTTAAGTTCTGCATAAGCAACCTCAATCATTTTTGCAGTTTTTTGTAAGTCGATGATATAAATATCATCTCTTGAAGTAAAAATATACTCTTTCATTTTTGGGTTCCATCTACGTGTTTGATGTCCAAAATGAACACCAGCTTCAAGTAGATAACTCATTGATACGACTGTCATAAAATTCCTCCTTTTGTTTTTTTCCTCCACTACTTCATCCTTATATTATCACCAATTGGCACTCGATATATAAGTCAGTAATGTGTGTATTTGAAAAAGCCACATTAATTATATCATAGTTTATGTTAAAATCAAGATTTTTTGTTTAATTTGTTGGCATTGTTCCTAAACAAATTATCTTATATTGACTTTTCTCATTATCGATTTCACGAAAAGCTTGAGCAATTGTATTCTCACTTTTATAGTCATGGCGATGAATAGAAATATATTCATCACTACTAATGTATTCATGAAAATGATCATTCAATTCAATTAATTGTTCAGAATCCATATATAAAAAAGCTGATTTCATGTAAAGAGTTCTCAATAAGACTGTCAAGGAAACATCTTTATTCATATAGTCAGAATCAGACACATTTAATATTTCGTGAATTTGCATAATTGCCTTTTCTGAAGCTTTAAGTTTTTGCAAAAAATCATGTATTTGAAGATTAATTCCCATCGATTGCGCAGCAATTTTTGAGCGCATATATAGAAAATCCCAGGTTTGAAAGTTAGTGGCCAACATATTTACTTCTATATCATGATTTATGAATGCTAAATTATACTTTGCTTCGATAAGTTTACTTCGCATTTCTTGATGATTTTGATCATTTGCATAGTGCTCTAACTGCGATAAAAAAGTATTAAATATATCATTTTCAAACAGATCATGTAATCCTTTTCCGAATTTAAAATTTTGTCTAGTTTTTTCATCAATATTTTTTTTATCAAGATATTCCATTATAGATAAAATTTCTGAGGGTAAAATTTCTTTCAGTTCGGTTGTGGATGGTAACATTTTATTGATTAAGCTGTTTGTTATTCTTTTTAAAATACGTGTTTGGTAATTGTGTCCTATTAAGAAATCAATATCTGAAAGTATTTCTTCAGCAGGGAATTCTTTTTGACAGTACTCCATCAATAATAACAATTGACTTAATGTAAACACTTTATTCCTATAATGATTTTGTTCAACTTCAAGAGCAATTTCTAGATATTCTGAATTCTTTTTGTATTCTTCAGATTCTCTCAATCCAAGGTTTTCTAATTCACATAATTTTTGATAAAGATAGTCAACAGACGCCGTCGTTTTAAGCACATCTCTTACAAACTCATAATCTTTTTCTTGTAATTTACTTTTATTCATAAGGAAATTCCTCCACCTATATCTATTTATTCTAGCATATATCTAAAAATAAATAAAGAAACGAAAAAATCGTTGAAAGCCAACGATTATATACAATGGTAACCTGTATGGGTTTTGAACCCATGAATACCACCTTGAGAGGGTGGCGTGTTAAACCACTTCACCAACAGGTCATATGAGGTTAGTATAACACATGAAAAAAAAGAAAGCAATTATTTATTACTTTCTTCAAAAAATTCTAATCTTTTCAAAATTCGTGTCTTACCTAACAATTTTAGTATTTCATAAAGATCAGGTGTTGCTGTTAGAGAAGTAGTTGCAACTCTAATTGCTTCACATATATCCCCTACATGGCCGGTATATTTATCAGGTTCTTGCTTATAAGATTTCATCTCTGATGCATAATTATATTTTGGAGCCATCTCTTTGATTTTGTTAAACCAATCTTCTTTGGAATCATTTTCATCATAATAATTATTTACATAATCTTTTAACAAGTCTAAATTGTATTTCTTTTCTAAGTCAAATGTTGCTTCATCAAAATATAATTCATCATACATATACCAAGTAAACGTACGAACATCACTAAATGAAGAAATATCTTTTCGTGGACGAGCAATTTCTTTTTCAATGTTTAACACATTTATACTGTAATCTTTATGATTTTTCAAAATTTCATTAAATTTAGCATCATACTCTGCTGTATGTTTTAAAGCACCTTCATAAACATCAGTAGCTTTCATTGCACTAAAATAAATTTTTGAAATGCTAATTAATTTTTGAACATCAAACAATGATCCACCTATTGGACATTTATCAAATTCAAAATGAAAATCATCAATTGTTTTGTCAGGATTTTGTAAATACCAAGCTTCGAAAGTTGAATTATTAATTGTTGCTAAATATAATCTAATGGCATCTGTTGGTATTCCTAATTTATGATAATAACTAACAGCTGCTGCTGGATCTTTTCTTTTTGATAATTTTCTGATTGTATTTCCTTCTTTAATAGTAATAGGAGCAATATGAGCATATTTAGGTAATTTATGAGCCAAAACCTTAAACAATTGTTCATGAATAGGATATGATGCAACCCATTCATCACCTCTAATAACATGTGTTGTATGCATTAAATGATCATCAACCGCATGCGCCATATGATAAGTTGGTAAGTTATCAGATTTTAGAAGAACTATGTCAATATCATTTTCTGGCATTTCTATATTACCTTTTATTAAATCATGTAAAATAATTTTGTTGTTAAAACTGCCTGGTGACTTGAGACGAATGATGTATTTTTCTCCATTATTTACTTTAGTAATAACTTCGTCCATTGTTAAAGTACGACACTTTGCCCATGTTCCGTAATAACCAATTCGATCTTTTTCTAATTCTTGAATATTTCTTTGCTCGTCTAATTCTTCTGGTGTACAAAAGCAAGGATAAGCATTTCCTTCTTCAATCAATTTACGAACATAAGCACGATAAATATCCCCTCGCTCACTTTGAACATAAGGTCCATAATTACCACCATATGAAGGACCTTCATCAAATTTAATATTTAAATTGTTAAAATCGTTAATAATTCCTTCAATGCCATTTTCAACTTCTCTTTTTTGGTCGGTATCTTCTATACGAAGCATCACTACTCCATTTGATTGTTTAGCCATTTGCAAATCAACAAATGAGGCATACAAGCTTCCCATATGCACAAATCCCGTTGGACTTGGGGCAAAACGAGTTACCATGGCGCCTGGTTCTAAATTGCGTTCAGGATATTTCGCCTCATAATATGCAACATCATGTTCAACATTAGGGACTAATAATTCACTATACTCTTTTCTAGTCATTTCTATCTTCCTTTCCAATAAAAAAAATTCATCCGCATAAGGACGAATTTTCGTGGTACCACCTTAATTTGTGTATTTCTACACCTCAAAATCTTTAATGCGATTAGCAATTAAGCTCCAAAGTTTCTTTCAAATAATTTGTTTGTTAATTTGCATCAACCATTAACTTTCTTTAAAACAAATTGTTTTACTCTTCTTCTTCATCACTTTTATGTTAAAATTATATAATTTAAATTTAATATTGTCAATTATAAACTTTCTAAACGATTTTTTATTAATGAATTAACTAAACTCATATCGGCCTTACCTTTAACAAGTGGAGCTAATTCTTTCATAACTTTGCCAATATCATTTACTCCAGTTGGATTAACACTTGCGAAGACTTGATCAATTATCTTGTTTATTTCGGTTTCATCCATCTGAGCAGGCATATAAACGCTTAGTATTTCAATTTCGGCATTGTTTTGTTCAACTAAATCATTGCGAGAAGCTTTTTCAAATTCAACATTTGCCTCTTTTCGTGTTTTAATTTGTTTTGCAACAATAGCTATAATTTCATCATCAGTTAATTCACGCATCTTAGATATTTCTTCCATTTGAACAGCGCCTTTAAGCATTCTTACAACTGACAATTTTTGTTTTTCCTGATTCTTCATGGCATTTTTTAAATCTTCCAATATTCTACTTTTCATGAATTCCCTCTTTTCTATAAAATTAAAGAGCTTATGCAGCTCTGTTATATGTGCGTTCTTTACGACGACTATTTTTAATTGCCTCTTTTTTAGCATTTCGTCTCTTTTCGCCAGGTTTCACGTAAGATTCACGCTTCTTTACTTCTTTTAGGAGGCCATCTTTAATGTTTTTTTGCTTAAATGTACGTAATGCACTTTCAACGTTTCCATTTCTCACAACTACTTTTGTCATATAAAATCCCTCCCTTCTTGGCTACCAAAATTATATCACTCTCACCAAAGTTTTACAACATTTTTTTTATAAAACTAAGAAAAAAGGCGTTTTTTTGGTAATTTTTTTCATTTTTTTGGATAAAAATGATTATCTCTTATCTTTCTTTGCATTATTCCTTTTTTATCTAAACTATACATATTTGCTCTTAAAACCTCAATTGTTCTAGATAATATTCCTTGGACAGCAGAAGTTGTAATGTTTAAAAGTTCGGCAATCTCTCTTTGATTATAGCATCTATTATCTGCTAGACCATAATAAAGACTTATAACTTTTTGATGCTTTAATGGTAGACTTGCTATGCAATATCTTAAAGCTTCTAGTTCTTCTTTTTGTTCAAATGTTTCATAAATATTTGCTTGTTCATCTTCAATATTCTCGATTGGAGCAATTGGTTTTATTAAGTTTTCTCGTTTTATTTCCGTTGGTTTAATTATTCTTCTGCTTGAGCGTAAAAATGATATTATTTCATTATCAATGCAGCTTACAGCATATGAACAAAATTTAATATTTTTTGTAGAATCATAACTATTAACTGCTTTTGTTAAACCGATCATTCCATAAGATATTAAATCTTCAAATTCAACTGGAAATTTATAAAATCTTTGTAATACACGTGAATAAACTAATTTTATATTTTCCAGAAACATTCTTTCTTGTGGTATATGCTCTTCTTGCAGTTCTTCATTAATTATCTCATCCGTTATAGCAAATGAGCTTGTTTTTATTTGCATTTTACACCTCACAACTGAATTACGCTATTACAATAACAATTTTTTTAACAAATTGCAATATTATCAAATAAAAAAAGGTAAAAAATTACCTTTTTTTGTTTGATATAATCATTTTATAGTGAACATGATTTTTTATCACGAATTCTTCTTAATGAAGATCCAAGGGCACGTCCAAATTCAAAAATTGTACTAAATACTTTTGTAATTGCCGAAATAAGTGTTCCTGATAACCCACCAGCAATTACTTTTTTTGTTTCTTCGGTGTTCATGATCATATATGGCACCTACTTGGATTGACAATACCATCTATAATTCCGATTATAAATGTTATGGCTCCACCAACAATTCCAAGGATTCCCCATTTTATAGCCCCAGCATTTATTGATTTTAATTCAGTTTCTTCTAGTTGAATCAATATACCATTCCTTTCATATATTTATTATATATTTTCTGCCACAACGTAGTCTTTCCAATATCAATATAGAGTTCTAAAATATAACTGTTTTGATTGTAAGGAAATTTCAGTTTCACATTTCTTTTTAAAATATTTGATACTAAAATATAATTATTAGAAACTTCAATAACTTCAAAATCCAACAAATTATTTTCATACTTTAATTTATTTGAAATTTTTGTTATTTCTTCATCACTTAAATAAACATTCACATATTCGTTTTCTGTTTGTCCAAATGTATAAATATAATCAGTATATTCATAGAAGAAAATAAAAGCAATTGATATGATAAATATTAGAGTTAAGGTAATTAACCAATTAAGAATTATTTTATTTGTTGCGTGTGACATCCTCTGTTATTACCCCTTCTTCGATATTTATTAGATGATCAAATAAATCAAGATTATTATTTCGATGTGAAACAACAATTATCGTTTTGTCATAATATTTTTTAAAAATATCTTTCAAAATTTTTCTTTCCAAGCTAATATCTAATTGATTTGTGCCTTCATCTATTAATAATATTTCAAAATCACTAAGTAGAGTTCTGGCCAGAACAATTCTTTGTCTTTCCCCACCACTTAAATTGAATCCATCTTCTTCAATTAACATATTAAACCCGAAAGAATTATCTTTTATAATTTGATCAACCTTACATATTTTTGAAATTTCTAATATCTTTTGATTATCTATATTGCGCCCTAATTTGAGATTATTTAATAAACTATCCGTAAATAGTCTTTCATTTTGGGCAATATAGGAAATTTTACTATCAATGGCATTTTTACTGTAATCATTTATATCAATTGAATTAATTATCACTTTTTCATTTTTAATTTTTAAATACTTTTTAATAATTTTTAAAATTGTTGATTTTCCACTACCACTTGGTCCTAAAATGAGGACTTTCTCACCTTTTTTGATACTTATATTTATGTTTTTTAAAATGACTTCATCATTATAAGCATAATTAAGGTTACTGATATTAATATCACCATTGTGCATTTTTTCTATTATTCCTGTTTTCTCTTTTTGATAATTAAGTTCTAACACTCTTTTTAAAGAATTTAAGCTTTCTTCTAATTCAACATTAGTATCTAACAATTCTTTAATTGGTAATGAGAAATTGGAAACAAGATACATAAATGATATTAAAGTTCCCATAGTCATTAGGTTCTCCCCAATTTCCAAACAACCAAGCAATATTATAAAAATCGAACCCATATCATTAATTGCGTCTTTTAAGGTTGTCTGCCAATTATAAACTTTTGAAAAATCACTGATATTATTAACATATTCATAATAATTTCTCTTAAATTTCATAATGGCTTCTTTTTCAATATTAATACCTTTTATGCACTCATAAGCAGAAATTGATTCTACTAAAAACGAGGTGTTTTTTGCTCTTAATTCTTGATATTCTTGAATTTTAATCTTTAATGGATTTCTAAATATTTTAATAATTAAAAAATACAATATTAAAATTAGAATTGTTATAATTGTCAATTTCGTACTCAAACTAAACATAATAATGCCAGAGATAAAAATCAGTGGTAAGTCTGAGAACACCATAACAATAATTTTACTTACAAAATTCTTCGTTAGTTGTAAGTCATTAATTCTTGATATTATTTCACCAGTTGAACGATTACAATAATAAATATAGGGAAAGTGAATTATATTTTGATAACATTCATTTGTTAAATCAAAGTCGATGTTTTTATCCAAATAAATAATTAATTGGTTACGGAAATAAGTACTTGTTATTTTCAAGATTGTTATTAATAAGAATATTATGAAATACAAATATTTCAAATTTGGAGTAAAATCTATACTCTCAACAATGAACTTGAATGAAAAAGACGTTATAGTTACAAATATATTTATAAAAAATGAAATCAAAGCAATTTTAATAATTACTTTTTTATTGTTTTTCAAAAAGTTAATTATAAATTCTGTTATAGATTTATGTTCTAGGTAAGGTAGTTTTTTTTGAAGATTAAACAAAATATATACGTTATTTGTTATTTCTACAAATTCGCTTATTTTCATTTTTTGCAATCTAGTTGCTGGATCACCAATAATTATTTCCTGCTTTTTAAAATCAATTTTATATATCACAATATAATGATTTAATTGTTTATTTATAGTTACATAAGCTATGCAAGGAAAATTAAGGAAAGTTAATTTTTCAGTTTTAATTCCTTTTGCTTCGAAACCATAATATTCAGCTGTTCTAATTATATTGTAAGCACTTGTACCTGATGTATTAGTATTTAACATATCTCTTAATTGTTCATGAGCCACATATCCTTTATAATATCTAATTATCATTGAAAGTGTTGCAACGGCACAATCTTTATTTCCTTCTTGTTTAACAAATGGATATCTCATATATTCACCTCCCTTACCATAAATATACAATATCCATTTCATATTTCCTTTTAAAGATAAAAAAAAGAACACTTAAAAGTGTTCTAAAATTTCTTGTTTGAGCCAACAGCCTCGAATCTTTATGGTCCAACATTTTATAAAAAATATTGAAAGATTTTGACTATATGGCTCGTTAGAATTATAACAAAAAAGTATTTAAAAGGCAATTAGTTTTCTAATTTATATATTCTTATAAATTTATCACCATATTTTTTTTCTTTTATTAATGTTAAATCACAAATTGGCATTTCTTTTTCATATTCAGCAATTAATAATGCGTTTGCATTTAAGAGATTATTGTTAATAATTTGGCATATTGAAGCATTTAATAATTTTTCATGATATGGTGGATCAAGAAAAACAATATCAAATTTTTCACCTGTTTCCTTTAAAAGTTTAATAGCTTTTTGATAATCAGAATTAATAATTTTAACATTTTCAGCAATTTGTATATTATTAACATTTTCTTTTATCGTGTCAATACATTTTTTGTTCTTATCAACAAAACAAGCATATATAGCTCCATTACTTAATGATTCAAGTCCAAGATTACCACTGCCAGCAAATAAATCAAGAACTCTTGCTCCTTTGATATTTGCTTGAATAGTCGCGAATAAAGATTCTTTAACGCGATCCATTGTTGGTCTTGTACCATCTATGGTGAAACCATTTATTTTTCTACCTTTATATTTTCCACTTATAATCTGCATATCTATCACCTTTGACCTAATGCTCCTAATAAAGTTTGAAGCATATCTAACATATTAATTGTTTTTTCAACTTTATCTGGAAATCTTAATTTGTAGTTGTCTTTTACTTCACTCTCAAACCTTTTATAATTATTTGCACTTCTATTTAGATCTTTATACCAATAAGAATGTGTTCGTAAGTATTCCAAGTATTTGGGGTTGTTTTTTAATTTTAATTGAATTTCTTTAGTCATCAAAGGGTCGATATAGTGGTCGTGGTTTATAGTCGGTTGTTGGCTTAGCAACACTTTTACCGCTTAGATCTTGTAAAACACCCACAACTCTTTGAATACTATTAACACCATTTTGAACACTATCTAAATCAATATTTTTTAAAAAATTAAGAAAACTTGTAGAAGTAGCTGCACCTGTTGCGGCCGCTACTTCTGTAAATTCGCGCCAAGTATTTGTATCCTCACCATATAAGTCATAAATTTCATAAAATTTCTGCCAAGTCATTTTACCATCACGAACGTGATTAATAAGACGAGGATTGCTTCGAACAAACGCTTTAAAATCATCAACTTTTGACATATTTAATTCACCTATAACATTATATGTTATTCAAGGCGAAAGTTATCTAAATAATCATCTAAAGAAATTATTTTTTTATCAATTTCCTCTATTGAAACTGATTTTTCTTCTTCTTTGTGTTCTTCTTTTGAAAGACTTTTTTTCTCGAAAGCAGTCGCAATTACATTTTTACTGATTGCCGTTCCGGTTGAATAGCGATCAGCAATTGGCGCTTCTGTTAATTTAAAGTAATCGATTGTATTATCTTTATACTTAATGCCGATAGTACAACGATTAGAAACAATCATTGTTCTCGCAATGTGATAAGGATTTGTCTTAACATCACGAATTAATTGAATACCTTTTCGTGCTCTCGAAGTTTTTTCAAATTCTAAAATGCGCACACGTTTAATAGTAGATTTCTCAGTGATAACGGTTACAAATTCCATATCAGATGAGAATATATGACCATCGGTTACATAATCATTCTTTAGAGTTATTGATTTTACACCAGCACTTTTAACGCCGGTAATTGGAATTTCACTAGTATCATACCATAATGCCAATCCATTATGTGTTGTGATAAATGTATGTTCACCATCTATTATTGTCACATCAACCACTTCATCATGATCTTTTAATTTAATAGCCGTTAATGGTTTAGAATAACGTTGAACTTCAAAATCAGATAGTACACTGCGTTTTACCATTCCGTTTTTTGTAAATATTGTTACTGTTTGATTACTTTTAAAATCGTAAACAGGAACTGCATTTATAACTTCTTCCCCAGCGGAAATTTGAATAATATTGCTGACATGTTTACCTAATTCGCGCCACTTTAAATCAGGTATTTCATTAACTGGAATAAATAAGTAATTTCCGAAATTTGTAAATACCAATATAGTATCCAAAGTAGTCATTTGATAACAGCCAATTACATAATCAGCATCTTTTACTAGAGTTTCTTCTTCACTTGCTTGATAACTTCTCAAAGAAGAACGTTTAACATATCCATCTTTAGTCACTACAACAACACAATCTTCTTTTGGAATAATCTCTTTATTATCAATTTTTATTTCTAAAATATCATCTTTTATTTCTGTTTTACGTGGTGTTGCATATTCGTCTTTGACTTTTTTCAACTCTGCTTTGATGACACTTTTTAACTTTTCTGGACTTGCTAGAATACTATTTAAGTATTCAATGCTTTTTCTTAAATTTTCAGCTTCTGTTTCCAAAGTTGTAACATCAGTATTAGTAAGACGATATAGCTGTAATTCAACAATAGCCTTTGCTTGACGTTCGGTAAATGCAAACTTTTCAACTAAATTACTAATAGCATTAGCTTTATTAGCACTAGCACGGATAGCAGCTATTACTTCATCTAAAATAGAAATCGCTTTTATTAAGCCAGCAACAATATGTTCACGATCAGTTGCAAAATTCAAATCAAATTTTGTTCTTCTGGTAATAACTTCTTCCTGATGAGCAATGTAAGCATCTAAAATTGGAAGAATCCCTAAAGTCATGGGTCTTCTATTAACAATAGCCACCATATTATAGTTGTAACTTATCTGCAATTCTGTATTTTTGAATAGATAGCCCATAATTAAATCTTTATTGGCATCTTTCTTTATATCAATTGCTATTCTTTCTGGTTCATTGCGGTCAGATTCATCGCGAACATCTAAAATACCATCTATTTTCTTATCTAAACGAATATCATTTATTTTTTTTACTAGTAAAGCTTTATTAACATCAAAAGGAATTTCGCTAATAATTATTTGATCTTTTCCTTTGATAGAAGAATATTCCCATTTGCAACGAATGATGATCTTCCCACGCCCAGTTGCTAATGATTCGAATATACCTTTTTTATCTTCAACAATTCCTCCAGTTGGAAAATCTGGGCCTTTAACAATATCAAGAATTGTTTCTAAGCGACAATTAGGACTTTCAATTCTCTTAATTGTAGCCTCTACTATTTCACCTAAATTATGAGGAGGAATATTTGTTGCGTATCCCGCACTTATTCCATTAGCCCCATTAACAAGTAAGTTAGGAAATTTTGTTGGCAAAACTGTTGGTTCTTTAGTTGTATCATCGTAATTTGGAGCAAAATTAACTGTATCTCTTTCAATATCTTTTAAAAGCTCGTTACTAATTTTTGATAATCTTGCTTCCGTATAACGCATTGCTGCGGCACCATCGCCATCCATAGAGCCATTATTTCCTTGCATATCAATATAGGTTGTATTTTGTTTCCACCATTGACTCATTCTAACCATTGCTTCATAGATTGAAGAATCACCATGAGGATGGTATGTACCCATGACATTACCTACAGCTTTAGCACATTTATGATATGGTTTATCATAAGTATAGCCATCTTTAAACATGGCATATAAAATTCTTCTTTGAACTGGCTTTAAACCATCACGGACATCGGGAATGGCACGATCTTGAATAATTGTTTTTGAATATCTACCAAAACATTTTCCCATTATATCTTCTAAAGAATAATCATGTATTCTTTGTAATATTTCTTCTGTATCTGTCTTTTTCATACTATCACCTAGTTCATTATAACAAATTAAGCTTTTATTTTCAAACAAAACTTCAAAAATAAGAGTTTAAACTCTTTTTATTAATATTAAATTAATTAAGATTTTATTTTTACTATAAAATCTCATAAAAAAAGTTAAGAAACTTAACTTTTTGGCTTAAATATAAGTGATAAAAAGAAGGAGAAAACAATGGCAGATATAATGCCGGCGCTTGTAAATTCAAACATACCTAAAAATAATCCCATAAAACCAAATTCCTTAACACTTTCTAAAGCTCCGTGAATAAGTAAATGGCCAAAACTTGTTATTGGTACGCTTGCACCAGCCCCAGCCCATAGAACTATTTTATCATAAATTGAAAATATATCTAAGAAAGCGCCAGCAACAACAAACATACTAGTAACATGACCTGGGGTTAATTTTGTATTATCCAAAATTAATTGACCAATAATACAAACAAAACCTGAAAATAGAAATGCATTTAAGTAAATCAATTTAGCGCCTCCAAACTAATGGCATGAGCAATTGCTGGAATTGTTTCATGTTGATTTACTGTTGTTGTTGATAATAAAGCTCCGGTTGCAACTAACAGCACTTTTTTTAAATTGCCATTTTTCATTTGATCGAAAATATAAGTGTATGTGACTAGTGGTGCACAAGCAGGTCCACTGCCACCTGAATAAACTGCTTGTTTTTCAATGTCATAAATCATTGTGGCCGTATCATTATAGTTGTTTAAATCCATTTTATGCTGTTCTTTCATTAAATCTTTTAAAATTCGTTTACCACATTCACCTAAATCTCCAGTTAAAATTAAATCATAATAAGTTGCATCACGTTTTAAGGCTTTTAAGTGTTTAACAATTGTATCAGCTGCCGCTGGGGCCATAACTGCACCCATTTCATAAGCATCTGTTATTCCATAGTCAATAACCGCACCGATTGTCCCACTTTCAACTTTAATATTACTTTTTTTACTACTAAGTAAAGCAGCAGCACTTCCTGTAACTGTAAAGGTGGTTGACTGTGGTTTCGGGCCACCGTATTCAACCGGATAGCGGAATTGTTTCTCAGCAGCATTATTATGTGAAGATACATTAACAATAATATTATCGATTAAATCTTTTTCTATAAAATTGGCAGCAATAATCATTCCTTCTGTCACTGTTGCACAAGCGTTATAAATACCCAAAAAAGGAATATTAAATTTATTAGCTGCAAATGATGATGCTGATATTTGGTTTAAAAGATCACCAGCAATTAGAAGATTAGCATCATGCTTTGACATAATTGCAGATATTGTATCAATTGCCATATGCATTTCTGCTTGTTCCCATGTTTTTTCACTCATGTAAAAGTCTTTATAAGTATTATTAAAATACTTCCCGAGTGGTCCTTCTTTTTCGTATTTTCCGGCAACAATGGCTGTGTCATTTATATATACTCCATCATATTTAATAGTCATTTTAACCTCCAAAAATTAGATAACGAATAAGGCCAAAGGCGTAAGCACTAACGACTCCATAAACAATTACACTACCAGCCAACTTAAACATATTAGCGCCAATTCCTGTAATCATACCATCTTTTTTATATTCTAAAGTTGCGCTCATCATTGAATGCGCAAAACCGGTAATGGGAACAATTAATCCTGCTCGCGCGAAATGAACCATTTTATCAAATATTCCTAAACAAGTTAAAAGGCACCCGATAAATACTAATGTTACCGTTGTAAAAGTTGTAGCCTCTTTAGTAGGAATTCCAAAAATATAGGCATATAAATCCGTTAATCCTTGACCAATAATTCCGATTAAACCACCGATTATAAAAGCTACTATGATATTTCTTATTTTGTGCTCTTTTGGTAAATTGCGATCAATTATTTTTTGATATTCTTCTTTATTCATAAATAATTCCTCCTTTTTTATTATGTTTGAGATATTTTTTTATATACTAAAAAGCAACTTAACATTTTAAGTTGCTTCTTAGTTTTAAAAGGATTTTTTGCTCTTGGCGTGATATTTGTGTTTGATTCGTATTCATTATTGAAGCTATTTCTGATTGCGTCCTATCACGAAAATAGCGCAATTCAATGATTTTTTGTTCATCTTTGTTTAAACTTTTTAAGCTTTCAGCAAGCATTATTTTGTCATCAATGTTTTCTATAGTTGCTGGAATTAATTCATATAAACTGAATGTATCATCCATAGTTACAATTTCATCTAAACTTTGAACTTGATTCACAGAATTTTGGGCTTCAACAACCATACTTTCTGGTATTTCCAAATAAGAAGATATTTCTTTATTTGTCGGTTCACGCATTAAGCGTTGAGACAATAAATTAATTGCTTGGTTTATTTTATAATTAATACTGCTAATGCCTCGACTAATTTTTAAACTTTTATCCTCACGAATATATTTCTTTATTTCACCTCATATGTAAGTATAAGCATAAGAAATAAATTTCACATTAAAAGATTCTGAATAATTTTTATAAGCTTTTATTAGACCAATACATCCAACTTGGAATAAATCCTCTTTATTAACATTGTTTGGAAAATAATTAATAATTGAATGAACTAAATTCTGATATTTTTTTATTATTGCTGCTAGGTCTGTTTCAATATTGCTATTTCATCTTCCTTTTCATTAATATATCTCAATAATTTTTGAAATTTTGTTCTTAAATTAAAGGGTATTTCACATAATGATATATGACTATTATTTTGATTTAATTTTAGATAGCTTTCATAAATTGCTTCAATGCCATACTCATCTATATTTTTAATGCCTTTGACATTAAAAACGATATTTTCAATGCCATTTTCTTCAATTAAAGGATTTATTTCTCTATTAATAATATCACTTGTAAATTCATTGATATCACCCATTAGTCTTATAAAAAGTATTCCTTTTCTAAATAGAAAATTGTACTCAAGCAATAATTTTCACCTCGATTTTCATATTATCATATTTATGATTTGATTTCGCTGTTTTAGACAAAACTAGCTATTTTTTTATTTCGACATTTCTATTGAAACTTTTATATATTGCAAATATTAGAAACATAACCCCAATTGTAATTAAAATGACTGGCAAGAAATTTGTTGATTTAATCGTTACTTTTTCACTTTTCTTACTAATGATATCATCTTTAGTTTTTATATTGCTTTCTAATTTTTCGATCATCTCATTTTTCAGATTAATAACATCAACTAATTCTTTATCTTTGTTTTTAAGTTTCAATTCTAATGATTCAACATATTCATTGTTGGTAGCAACAGTAACTTCTTTTTCGATTGTTTTAAATGGTAAAATGTATTTTATTTTATATTTCCCGTTTTTTGATATATCAATATTAGATGCAGTCTCATATGGTAAATTGGTTTTTATGTAATCGTCTAAATTATAATTATTAGATGTAATTACAATACTATCTTTTATTAAAACTAAATCACGTTCGTAATATTGTTTATCAATAATGAAATCATTCTCATCTTTAAAGTATCCTTCAACATTTATTTCATAAGTTGGATAATAATCTTTAATTGTTTTATAATACAAAATATATTTGTCACGATATGAGTATTCTTTATATTCTGTTTTCAAATGCATTAAATCATTAAGCTCATACAATATTTCTTCTTTTCCATAAGCTGATTCATATACATCCAAATCAGAAATTTTTATTTTTTTAAGACCAATTTCGCTTAAAAATTCTTTTTGGTAATATATTTTTTCATCAATAGCATTTGTTTCATAAATAATTATTCGATATCTTACATTTTCTTCTTTAAAAGCTATTACAAACTCCAAAGAATCTGGTTCATAGTATTCTTCTAATGATATCAGCAACTTACCAACTTTTGTTGGTGTATCATAATCATTATCATTTAACATCATATAATATCCATTTTGGCAACCATTGCAAAAAGCATTTTTTGACATTTCTAAACCATCACTTATTATTTTAAATTCTGTTATATTTTCTCCATCACCATCAATTTCTAAACTAATGTGTTTTATTTTATTGTATGGTTGATATATATATACATTCCTTTCAACAACTTCCCGATTTTGTATTGTTGCTGGTAAAATCTTATCCCATCTTGAATAAGCAGTATAGTAAAAACTATCAGTTTCTTTTTCAGAATAATTTTGAGGATTTTCTCCTTCAATAAAATATCCAGATATTTCTTCTTGCTTATACCAACGATATTTTTTAATTTCTTCGATTTTGTAATTATTCTCATTTAATGGTTTAAAATTTGAATAATAAGTTTCGGCTTTTACAATGGGAATTCCTAAAAAAATTAATAATATTAATATTTTCAACTTCATCACCTCCTACTTAAATGTACAATAAGGAGGTACCTTTTTCCTTTAAAAAAAGATAAAGTTTATAATTCTTTATCTTTTAGTTTAATATATAAGTAATCACTTTCTTTTAATACTTCATTAGCAGCAATGCTTTGTTCGATGACATAACCATATCCTTCAATATCATAATTAAGATTTACGAGTTCACAAAAAGTCATAACATCTTTACGAGCCCAGGATTTAAAATCAGGCATCTTTATTTCCAAACTATTAGTAACTAAGAAAACATAATCATTATCCAAAACCATAATTTCTTTTTTTGGATATTGGTCAATTATTGTTTCACCACTACCAATTAAAACGACATTTAAATCATTACTTTCTAATTGTTTTTGAATTTCATTAGTGTTTTTGCCTCGATAATCTTCTAATGTATAACTATGAGCAACATTTAAATTTTTATCGTTATTAAAAGTATTTCTATAAGTGGCAATATTTTGAATTAAAGATTTCACTTCTCTTGCCATTATAGTAGAACCGTTTTTCTTTGGTTGTTTTATTGAAGCAAATATAATTACATCCGGGTCATCTTTTGGAAACATCCCTGAGAATGAATAAATGTAATCATAATTACCACTAGAATAAGAACCAGTGGTATTGTTATATATTTGAGCAGTTCCTGTTTTTCCAATAACATCATATCCATTTAATTTATAACGTGTTCCTGTTGCTCCTGCTCTTGTTGAATTTACGACATTATACATTAAATTCTTTATTTGTGTAACAGTATCATTCGATACAACATTGGCAACTTTTTCTACCTCAGATTCATAAAGTACTTCATCAGTTGAAGAATCGACAATTTTGGAAACAATGGTAGGTTTAATCATTGAACCATTATTAGCAATAATTGATAATGCTTGCAATTGTTGAATTGGTGTTGTCCAAATACCTTGACCATAGGAAGCAGCAGCAACTTCAACATCATAGTTAAACTTAATACTACCAGCCTGCTCTCTTGGTAAAGTGATGTTGGTCTTTTCACCAAAGCCGTAATCTGCAAGACATTTTCTTAATTGTTCCTTCTTTAAGATTGTTTGCATCATTGTAGCAACGGCTACATTACTTGAACGTTCAAGCCCTAAATCATAACTAATAGTTCCCCATCCAACTTTATTATGATCATGAATGGTAATATCGCCTATGGTAATGGAACCAGATTTATAAGTGTCTGAGCCATTATATACTCCATTTTCCATCGCACACATATAAGTAAATATTTTCATGACGGATCCTGGTTCATATGCAAAAGAAACAAGTGGATTTTCATAGTTTGTTATGTTAAGTGTATTAGGATTAAAAGAAGGAACGGAAGATGAACCAAGGATCTTACCAGTTTTTGCTTCCATTACTGATATTGTAAACCAAGTCGGATCTGATTCAACTTCAACTTTATCGGCAGCTTCTTCTAGAAACCTTTGAATACTAGCATCAATTGTTAAATATATGTCTTTGCCATCAACAGCAGCAATATTCTTCTCTGGTGTATCTGGTATTTTATAACCATAACGATCTTGTTGTTGCTCTATTAAACCATCAGTTCCTTTTAGCTCTTCATCATATAAAGCTTCAATTCCGAGCTCACCAACTATTTCTTCCTGCTCATTCTTTTTTGCATAACCAACCAAATAAGAAGCAAAATCTCCATTTGGATAATATCTTTTGTTATCTTCTATAAAATCAATACCTGGTAATTCTAAAGCTTCAATTTCTTCTTTTTTTAATTCGGTAATTCCACGACCACCAGGTCCTAATTCAACTTGATAAGCATCTCTTGATAAAAGCTTTAAAATATATTCTTCGGTCATTCCTAACGATTTGGATAACAATTCCGCTGTTTTGACTTTATCAACAACGTGTAAAGGTTTCTTGCTAGTTCCCGTTCTACTTTCTGATAAATAAGCAATTACCGTATATGATGTAACTGTTTGGGCAAGTAGAGATCCATCCTCAGCATAAATATTACCTCGTAAGGCTTTTATAGTTGCTTTGTAAGTATTTCTATTTTTGGCAAATGCTTGCATGTTAATGCCATAAACATTGTCAAAAAGACTCAAATAGCATAATTGGGCATATAAAATCATAATAAAAACAAGAAATATTTTAAAAATTCTTTGGGGTTTACGCCATTTTTTAATATTCCTCGTTTCCAATTTTAACACCTCTACTTATCTATAATTATAATATTTTCGTAATTATATGACAAGCCTAATTCGTTAACAACATCTTTAACATTATCAAAAGCCGTTAATTCACTAATCTTCATCGTTAAACTTTCATTCTTCTTCTTCTGAGTAGTTATTTCATAATTCAATTTTTCAATACTCATTTTTAAATTGCCTAGACTTGCTGCCGAATAAATTTTTAAAAACATTGTCAAAACTAGCATAATAGCAATGCTACCATACAAAATTTTTTCTCCCTTAGTAATTTTCCTTTTTTTCATGTTTTTTGATGTTGTCATTTTATCTTCCTATTCTTTCTATAATGCGCAGTTTCGCGCTTCGTGAGCGATTATTACTTATTAGTTCTTGCTTACTTGGTTCAATAACATCAACAATTTTAAATTTTGGTTGATATTCATCAGGGATTATTGGTAAAGAAGCAAGTTCTCTTTTTACTGTGCTATACTTTTTAAATGTCTCTTTGACAATTTTATCTTCTAATGAATGGAATGTGATAACACAGACTCGGCCTCCAACGTCTATTAAATCTAGTGCATAATTTAATGACTCCGACAAAACATTCAATTCGTTGTTCACTTCAATTCTAATTGCTTGAAATACTTTGCGAGCCGGATGATGATCTCGTTTATATTTAGCAGGAACAGAAGCTGAAATTACTTCGACAAGTTCCATAGTTGTTTTGATTTCTTTTATCTTTCTTGTGCTTTCAATCTTTCTAGCAATACTAGTTGCATATTTTTCTTCGCCATATTTTCTGAAAATATCAACTAGCTGTTGGTATGAATACTCATTAACCACTTTATAAGCTGTCAATGAATTATTCTTATCCATTCGCATATCAAGAATTGCATCGGCATGAAAGCTAAAACCTCTTTCTCCTTCGTCAAGTTGAGGACTTGAAACGCCTAAATCAAATAAAATACCATCAACATGTTCGATATTTCTGTTGTTTAATTCTCGTTTCATATTTACAAAGTTACTATAAATTATTTCGTAATTCGTGGCAATTTTTTTTAATCTCTCGTCACTGCTTTTTATGGCTTCACTATCTTGATCAAAAGCATAAAGAAATCCTTTAGGAATTTTTTTTAAAATTTCACTACTATGACCACCATAACCTAAGGTAGCATCGACGATGATACTCGAATCTGTTATCTTTAAATTTTGAATGCATTCATTTAAAAGAACACTTATGTGCATCAAATGTTAGGTGAGAATAAATGATCGGCAATATCTGAAAAATTCTCTTCATTTTCATTGATAAAGCCATCCCACAATTCTTTACTCCATATTTCAATTCGTTCATTGACACCAATAATTACACATTCATGATTTAAAGAAGCATAAGATGTTAAGGGAGCAGCTATGTTAATACGTCCTTGTTTATCAAATTCACAAACAGATGCTCCTGACAGGAAAAAACGCATGAAATTTCTAGCATCTTTTGTATTTGGTAATTCACGATATTTTTGAATGACATTTTCCCACTCATTCAAGGGATAAACGAACAAACATTTGTCTAGCCCTCTCGTGATAATAAATTTTTCACCCAATTCATACCGAATTTTGGCTGGTATTATTAAACGTCCTTTTTCATCTATATTATGATGAAATTCACCCATCAGCATCGTTTAATCACCACTTTCTTCCACCTTGCTCCACTTACTACCATTATTATACTGATTTTTCTGATTATTGTAAATAGTTTTTCTTATTTTTACACTAAAAAAGAGGTAAACCTCTTTTTTAGCAAAACCACGAGCCTATTATAATTGCCAATAAAATATATAAAACGATTACGATGATGTAATTTCCTACACCTACTACATTATGTTTTTGATTATCAGCTCCACAATTATTCATGTTTACACCTCCTATTAGGAATTAAATATATGCCCCTAGTATGATAATTAATAATATAAATAAAACCAAAACAATCGCTGCACTAGAAACTCCTGTATTATACATAAAAGTCATTCCTCCTTTTTAATCTTTCACATTATTTTATGGAAATTTACATTATATGTGATTACTTTATTGTTTTTTTTACAAAAATTTGTTATTATATATAGGTACATTAAAGGAGGAAAATATGATAAAAAAGAAATTAGTTGGGATTGCCCTAGCTGGAGTTTTATTTCTTACAGCCGGATGTGTAAAAATTCCTAAACTAGAAAATGGTCAAGAAAAACTTGCAAGTATTGATGGTTATTCTATTTCAGTCGATGACCTATATGCAGAATTAAAAACTCAAGGTGGCTTATCCGTTACTATTAATATGATTGATAAATTCATTATTAATAAGGAAATACCTGATCAAGAGGGTGCAAAAAATTACGCCGATGGACAAATAGCAATGTACGAAGAATATTATGGCGATGAATTTGAAAGCACTCTAAAGCAATATGGTTATGGAAGTGTTGATAATTTTAAAGAAACAATCATTTTAGATTATTTGAAACAGAAAGTTGCTATTAATCATTTAAAAACGACAGTTACAGATAAGGAACTAAATGATTATTATGAAAAAGAAGTTTATGGCGATTTAACAGTCAGATATATTTTAGTTAAACCAGCAGAAGTTGCTAGTGATGCAACTGAAGAAGATAAACTTAAAGCTAAGACTGAAGCATTGACTGAAGCAAAAGAAATTATTAAGAAAATTAACAATGGTGAAAAATTTGAAGATCTAGCAAAAACAAGTTCTGATGATTCATTATCCGCTTTAAATGGTGGATTACTATCTGGATTTAACAAAGATCAAGTTGATGAAGCTTTCTTCAAAGCAACTGTTGCTTTGAAAGACGGAGAAATGACTAAAGAACCAATTGAGGATTCAAAGGGTTACAATATCATTTTGAAGGTTAGTACAGCAGAAAAACCAAAACTTGAAACTTTAAAAGATGATATTTTAGAAACATTAGCTGAAAAAAAGCTTAGTGCTACTGAAACAGCTTATAATGATGCTTGGTATCAAATTAGAAAAAATTATAACTTTGCAATTGTTGATACTGAAATTGACACACTATACAAAGCTAATCAAAAATAATACGTTAATCGTATTATTTTTTTGCACTAAAAAAGTGGCTTTTAACCACTTTAATTTACATTTTCGATTGTAGGAATTTCTTTCATATAATCATAATTATTAAAAATCAATTGAAAATTATAACCATTATAATAAATATTTTTATCACTGCGCCATAAGGCTCTTATCCAAATACTTCCATTATTAGCTCCCCATGATGTTTCCGTCTTGTCAGTTAAACTATCTATTTTTTCAGGGACACTAGTTGTAAAAAATTCATAATGAAAGCCCAAACTTTCTAATTTTGAAATATATTCATAAAACTTTGCATAATCATATGAATTAACATAAATAGAATATTCACTATACTTAGCATTTTTCTCGTCTTTATTAATTTTGTCAACTTTTTCAGCTGGTACCGGCAAAGTATCAAAGAACGTTTTTTCCGACCAGGTTGGTTCAACGACTTCACTTTCACCGCAAGCAGTTAAAGATAACATCGTAAAAAGCAATAATGAACATTTTAATAATTTTCTCATCGTACCACCAATTACTAATTTATCATAAATTTAGCAATATGTAAATTAAAAATTAATTTTATTGTTAATGTATGAACATAAATCAACTATTTTTATTGTTTCTTGTTTCATAGTATCGCGGTCACGAACAGTCACTGTACCATTATTTAATGTTTCATCATCTATGGTCACACAAAAAGGAGTTCCAATGACATCTTGCCTGCGATATCTTTTACCAATATTAGCAGTTTCGTCGTAAGTACACATAAAATTCTTTGATAATAACGTAAATATTTCCATTGCTTTATCGGTATGATTTTTCTTGATTAATGGTAATACAGCAACTTTATAAGGAGCAATGAAAGGATTGAAATGCATTACTTCACGGGTTGTTCCATCTTCTAAAGTTTCTTCTGCATAAGCTTCACACAATAATGCCAAAGTTAATCGATCAGCACCAATTGAGTATTCAATAACTGTTGGTGTATATTTCTCGTTAGTATCCGGATCTAAATAATCCATTGGTTTATTTGAAAATTCAGCGTGGCGTGATAAATCCCAAGTTCCACGATGATGAATACCGTTTAATTCTTCCCAACCGATTGGAAAATTATATTGAATATCGCAAGCCGCTTTGGCATAATGAGCTAATTTATCATGATCATGAAATCTTAATTTATTTGAATCAAGTCCAAGGTCTTGCACAAATTGTAAGGCTTTTTCTTTATAATCATTATAAAAATTCATGCTTTCTGTCTCTTTACAAAACTTTTGTAATTCCATTTGTTCAAATTCAACCGTGCGGAATAAGAAATTACCTGGAGTTATTTCATTACGAAAGCTTTTACCAATTTGGGCGATTGCAAAAGGTATTTTTGCACGCATTGTTCTTTGCACATTTAAGAAATTTACATATTCTCCTTGGCAAGTTTCTGGGCGCAAATAGACAACATCTTTTGCTCCTTCTACTGTTCCTCTACTCGTTTCAAACATTAACTTGAATTGCTTTATTTCCGACCAATCAAAACCTCCACAATGTGGACACTTAATATGATTATCAGATATATATTTTTCCATCGCTTCATTGCTCATACCTTCAGCCGCAACTTCACCTTTTGAATATTCTTCAATTAAATTATCTGCTCTAAAACGTTGCTTACATTTTTTGCAGTCCATTTTTGGATCACTAAAAGATTTAGTATGACCACTAGCATCCCATGTTTTGGGATTCATTAAAATAGCCGCATCAACTCCATAAGTTTTAGCATCTTCTTGCACAAATCTTTTCCACCAGGCTCTTTTGATGTTGTTTTTTAATTCAACTCCGACTGGCCCAAAATCCCAAGTATTCGCAAAACCATCATATATTTCACTGCCTGGGAAGACAAATCCATATTGTTTACAAAATGATACTATTTTTTCCATTGTTAATTTTTCCATATTTTTCTCCTCCTAAAAATAGAAAAACTTCTATAAATATATAGGGGCGATAGGTCTCGCGGTTCCACCCTATTTATTCATAGAAGAATGTCTCATTATTTCATAGCTCGAAAGTTCCAAATTAAATTTATCTTTTTGAGTTTTCACTATTTCTCAAATCACTTTAAAGAATTAATTTAATTCCTCTTTGTCATCACTTACTCCTAGATTGTAATACTTATTTATAATATTGTCAATTACAAGTTCTGTAAAGTCTTCAAAAATTCCTTTGATTTCAAATAAAGTCCAGTATATCGATCATAATACTCATCCAAGAATTTGTTTATTTCATTACGAGCGACAGCACTGACAACAATTTTTTCAATTTTATTGATATCAATATAATAATATGCCCTAATTAACTTTAAGGTTTTTTCACTGACCAAAGGTTCACTTTTACGGCATTTATTGCAAACAAAGCCACCAAGTGATGCTGATAAGGTTGCAATCGATGCTTTAGTAGTACAGACAGCGCATTCATCGATAATTGGCATAACGCCTAAAAAATCAAGATATTTTAGTTCTAAAATATTCATAATTACAAAACCATCATAATTATCATTTATTTTCAAAATAGCTGCAATTGCTAATTCATAAAGATTGTCATTGAAATGTTGTTTTGCAACTTGCTCAGTTAATTCGAGAATATAGCTAACATAACTGATTTTATTAATATCAGTTCGCACATTTCTTAAAGAATTAATGACATCAACATTAATTAAAAGTGATATCTTATTTTGCTTATAATGTATATTAAACTTACCATAAGTTAATCTTTCCGTGACACTACGAAGATCACTTTTAAGCTGTTTAGCACCCTTAGCCATAACATTAATTAAACCATGTTCTTTGGTAAAAATAGTCAATAATTTACTAGTTTCTGAATATGGGCGATCAGTAATAATGATTCCTTCAACACATTCTAGCATATTTTGGTAAAACGGTATTCTTCTTTTACGTCAGGATATTTTTCATGATCGACTTTTGAGGTAAACATATTATATGGGCGAACCCAGAAGGTATGATTATCTAATTCTTCATATACAACCATTTCTTCTAAGGTTTCACTATCTTTAACAATTAATAATACTTTAACTGTTAAACCTTTAAAATGATGATATGTTTTCCCAACTTCAACTTCCATTCTACTTCCTACTTTCTTCTTTCCACTTAAGGTAATATTCAATTTTTCCAGTTTTTTTAAACAACTGCCACAATAAATCTTTATTCATATTATCATCCTCTAATATATGATATTCATAAAAATTAAATTTTATTCATTTTTACTAAATTCATCATATCCAAATTCCGACAAATATGATTCTTTATCACGCCATTTTGCAATTACTTTAACAAAAAGGTCTAAATAAACTTTTGTTCCTAACAATGCTTCAATATCTTTTCTAGCTTCAATACCAATTTCTTTAATCATACTGCCATGAGCACCAACAATTATTTTTTTTACTTGTTCGCGATCAACAATTATAGCAACATTTATAATAAAACTATTATTAGATTTTTCAAAATTTTCAACGATACAAGTAGCTGAATGAGGAATTTCTTTATCAGTTAAATTAAATATTTTTTCTCGAACCATTTCAGCAATTAAGAATTTGACACTTTTGTTAGTATATTCATCCTCACCATAATAAAGAGGTCCATCATTCAAATATTCCTTTATAACTTTAATCAAACGTTCAGTATTATCATCTCGCAGTGCAGAAATTGGAACGATTGCAGCAAAATCATATTTATCTTTAATATCATTTATTTTTAAGTATATTTCCTCTTTTGTTAACAAATCTATTTTATTTGTAACCAAAATGATTGGTTTTCCTGTGTTTTTTAAACGTTCTAAAACAAAATCATCACCACGGCCCCACTCCTCAGTCGCCGAAACTAAAAATAATAAAATATCATTATCATCAATAGTATAATAAGCTTGCTTGTTTAAATAAGTTCCTAATTTATGATTTGGTTTGTGAATACCCGGTGTATCTACAAATACTATTTGTGATTCTTGATCATTATAAATTCCTTGAATAATATTTCTAGTTGTTTGGGGCTTTTTCGAAACTATAGCAACTTTTTCGCCGACTAAAGTATTAATAAGAGTTGATTTTCCAACATTAGGTCGTCCTATTAATCCAACAAATCCTGTCTTCATTTTAAATCCTCATCAGTAAAAGGATATGGGCAAAGCTCAGCAACTGTATGGGCATCCATTGAGCCATTTTTTTTAACTGAATAAACAATCTTGTCTTTTTCAAAAAACTCTAAAATAACTTGACGACAAGCCATACATGGCCAACCTATTTCACCATTATCAAGCATAATGTAAATTGCCTCAAAATCATGTTTTTTATAGCCATTAGCAATTGCTGATGCAATAGCATTACGTTCAGCGCAAATACTTGTATAATTGGCATTTTCAACATTAACACCGCCAAAGTATTTCCCATCTTTCATTTTTACAATGGCTGCCACTCTAAATTTTGAATAAGGGGCATAGGCATTTTCTAATAATTTTTCTAAATTTTCTTGCATAATTCCTCCTATTTATCTTTTTATTCCAAAACCATCTAATATTTCATCTTGAAGAGAAAACATAACCTTTTCATCATCAGGATTCATATGATCATAACCAAGCAGATGAAGTAAGCCATGAATTGTTAAAAATGAAATTTCTCTTTTTAAACTATGACCATATTCAATCGCTTGCTCACGCGCTTTATCAATAGATATATAAACATCACCTAATAAGCGAATTCCAACTAACTCAATATCTTTATGATCTTCTAAAGCAAATGTTATAACATCTGTTGGGCGATCAACACCACGATATTCTTTATTCATAGCATGAATTTCATCATTTTTAATAAATATAACATTGAATTCAGCATTTTTAATATCAAGTTTTTTTAAAGCATATTTTAATAATTCTTCTAAACCATTTAACTCTTCAATTTTTTCATTAGTTTCATTACAAATTTCAAAATTATTCATTTCTATACCCCCATATAAATAATTCCTATAATTACTGCAACAATTGTTGCAATATTACAAATTAATTCCTTCTTATTACTTATTCTTGTCTTATTTAAAATATAGGATATTAAGCGATATATATAATAACCAAATATTCCGCCAATGACATTTAAAATTATATCATCTACATCAAATACTCTTCCAATCCGATATTGAATTATTTCAATTGTCAAAGAAACAAAAAATGACAAAAGAGCAATCAATTTAACTTTCTTAATTTTTACAAAATAACCAAGAAAGAAACCATATGGTGACAACAAAATTATGTTGCCAAGAATATTTTTAAAAAACATCTTACTTCCTAAAGAAAATCTAAACATTTCTTTAAAAGGTACAAAATTAGCTGTTGACCAATCAACATCTTCAAATGTCAAAACATAGAAGAAACACATTAAATAAAGAACAAATGCAAAATATAATACTTCACGATAAAAAATAACTTTTTGTTTATTTGAAACAATTGAAACAATTCGCATAGATACTAATATTGTCACTAATATCATTAAAGATGGCCATATGCTACTTATTACAGCTCTAAAAGTATCTTTATACATTTTATCACTCTATTCTTTCTATTAATGATATTTCCTCATATACGTTGAAGAAGATATCTACTATTATTTTACTATCTTTTACCATAACTTTCAATTGCTTTGCTGAAATAATTTTTTCTTCATCATTTAAATTTTCAGATATTTTGTTTTTGGCTTTTTCAAAAGCCAAATTTAAAGCTTCTTCATATGTCAAAATAACATCTTTCTTTATTTTTTCCTGCTCATTTGTAAATAGTAATGAAAGTGGTAAAATATCAGCTTTAACTATTACTTTTTCATTTAAAACATCATTTAAACCTTTATATAATTTAAAATTTTTATTAAAGAATTTCAAATTCAAACCTTTTATTTGTCTATTTGTCGGCTCATCAACTTTTAAATGAAATGATTGTTCACTAGTTGCTTTATACCAAGTTTCCGCATAAACCTTACCAATTGCTTTTATTTTGTTTTTTGTAACTTCATTTATTTTTATATCGCCACTAATTAAAATGTCACCGACTTTGACATATTGATTTTTTTCTACTAATATTTGTCCTTTTTCAGCAACAATTGTCTTCACAATTCCGTTTTTTTTAGCGACAATATTGCTAGGTACATCATCACCTTTTTTTTCATTTAGAATTCTTTTTTCTACCATCACTAAATATTTTGTTCCATTAGGAACAATCTCTAACCATTCAATTCTATCTTTATGATCATTTAAAATCTCATTTTTTAATTTATTGACTTCTTCATAAGATAATTTTCTTTGATATTTTGCAATCTTTTTTTCTTTTAAAACATTTTCAATATAGGCACGCATTTCTGGTTCTGTTTCAATTACTTCGACTTCTAAAATATAATTTGCCAAAAAAATTGTAAAAATTGTATTAATTAATACAAGGATTAAAAATAAAAAATTATTTTTTAGTAATTTAACTTTTTTATTTAAGCCATATGTTTCAACGACTTCTAACTCATAAATTGTTTTTATCTTACTTATTTCTTCCAAACAACTAGTATCAATTATTATGTATGCCTCATTGTTAGAAATCATATTCAGATTATAAATCTTTATTTTGTGATTAATGAGTTTTTTTATAAACCTCAAAACATTTTTACCGGTAATTTTAACTTTGTAACGATTACTCATGATAATCAACCAATTCTATATTACTTATATGTCCTGTAATTAATAATTCTTGTTCTAAGATTCTCAATAATCTTAAATTGTTGCCTTTTATTTTAATTAATTTGTTATCACAAATGATATCAATTCTCATTTCTTCTAAAATAATTATTTTATGATAATTAACAATATTCAAGCGATTATTTGCATAAATAAGTTTAAAGTTTGCATCATTAATATAATTTCTAATTTCTTCGTAGAGTTTCATATACTCACCTACATAATTTTATTATTTAAAATAGTTTTCTTGACATAAAAAAATAATACATTTGTATTATTAATCAATAACTACTAAATCTCCACCATATTTTACATCATACTCATCTAGCAAATCATATAATAATTCTTTGTTATCTATCATTTTTAAATTAACAACAATGTTGTTAATATTATATTCATTAATTACATAATATAACTTTTTTTTAAATCGGCGGACATTTTCTTTTTTGGCATCTCCGCTTATAGTAATATATAAAGATCGCCTGCGATACTCAAAATATGTTTTCATTTTTTCATCTCCATTATCATAATAACAAATTATGATTTTTTTTAAATACTTTCGACAAAAGTAGCGAAAAATAGAACTTTTTCTCGATTATATTATTAGGGGTGAGATTAATGCTTAAGATTAGTTTAGCAGTTTCGAAGATGTTAAAAAAAAATCCGGTTTTAGCCAACAAAGTTGTTGTCAAATTAAATAGAAATATTCATAAAGAAATTACATATCCCAAAAAAGTCGTAATGATTATAAGTGACAATATTTTTGATTTTTCTTTTATTAATAGTTTGTTAAATATTTTGTCATGTAAAAGCATTTGTTTTAAACTAAATTCTCTTGATGATTTAACCACATTGATAGTTAATAAAGCTAGTTCTAAAGGAAATATAGATGCTGATATTATATTTTATTCTGTTAGGTCAACAGATGTAAAAAAATGTTTTTCATTAATAACTCCTACTCACGTTTTAACTTCCGATTTTGATAATATACGCAATTATGAAGAAATCAAAGAATTAGTCGAAAGTAAAATCTTAATTAGCAATAAAAAGATTACTAAAGAAAGTTTTTCATATAGTATTGAGAATCTTAAAAATAATGATTTTTATATTAGCAATATTGATTTTATTAAAGAAAGAATTATCATTAATCACAAATACTTAATTAATATCAATGAATACAATGATGAATATTTAAATAAATTAATGTTATTTTTTGCATTTTTAAGTAATGTTATGTCAATTGAACTAGTTGTCAAAGCCTTAAATAAGCTTAATCAAAAAAATTTCACTTGTAAAAAGAAAGCTATTTTTTTAGACTTAAATAAAACTAATTACAATAGTGCTATAAAATTTATAACTCGTTTTAAAGATTACAAAGTTTTAGTTATTGGTTGGCATTCTAATATTTATGAGGATATTTCATGGTTCTACAATGTTGATTTTGAACGCTTGTTAAATAAAAATATTCAAAAAATTTATTGCATTGGTGTTAATGCTTATGATATTGCAACGCGATTGAAATATGCTGATTTTAATGAGAAAAACCTCATTGTGTCTCCTAATATTGATCTGATTTTACCAGATTTAATTCATTACAATTTAAATTTGTATTTATTAGTTGACCAAACTTATGAACAAATTATAAAGGAAGGGATGAGAAAATCTTGCAAATAACAATCGCTTATTTATATTACAATTTATTGAATTTATATGGTGAATCTGGAAACATCAAAATTCTAAAAAAGCAATTAGAAGATCAAGGAATAAATGTCATGATAAAATTTCTTTCAATTGGTGATGATTTAAATTTTGATAATTATGACTTAGTTTATATGGGAAGTGGTCATTATGAAAATCAAGAATTAATAATTAAACATCTTAGCAAGTATAAAGACGCTATAAAAAGATCTATTAATTCAAAAAAATTTTTTATTATTACCGGTAATGCTATTGATTTATTTGGTAATTATATTATAAATAATAACAAAAAAATAAGAGGTTTAAATATATTTAATTATTATGTAAAATTGGAAGAAATAAATTTTGCTGATAAAGTTCTTTTTAAAAGTGATTTAATTGATGAAGAAATTATTGGTTATCAAAGACAATACAGCTTAATGTTTAATAATAATGATTACTTATTTAATGTTATAGATGGCATAGGAAATTACATTGGAAGTAAAATTGAAGGAATTCACTATAAAAACTTTTTCGGCACTTATTTAATTGGTCCTTTCTTAATTAGAAATCCTATATTAACAATATATATTATAAAAAAACTTATTTTAAACAAAGATCAAAAATTTTGTTTTAAAGAATTTAATGTTTCTTTAGAACTACAAGCTTATTATAACTATCTCAATTATAATTATGGAATTACGCACTAAAAAAGTCGACATCCTCT